>CAZSEX010000032.1:5503-22226 GCA_964606065.1 uncultured bacterium
TTGAGCATATATTAACCACCTTTAATTGTATATACAATTAGGAGTCTCGGATTTTTTCACCTTTATTTTTCCGGATAGTAGGCAACCATCAGAGATGGTATTACATCTCTTTCCTCGACTGCCGATTTTTATCGGAGCGGAAACAAGCTGATATTTCATGGAAAGCCAGGAGGAAACTTCGATTTTAATAAAGAATTCACCAGCATTTACAATCTTTCCGGTATAATTTTTTAATGCCCACAGGTGAATGTGATGCCCGACGTCGATACTCACGGACGTGACGGCGTCTGTATCCACAAATTTGGAATCCATACCCCAATTCACTACTACGACCGGATTTTTAAATTCTGAACGGTCAATTCGTTTTATCTTCGGGCGCATTCCCCCGAGCACCGTTTTGTATGCTTCCGTTGAAGGGTAATCCATTACAACTTTATTCCAATATTCCATGGTTTTTTTCTGATGGGCAATTCCGAGATAATATAAAGCTTCTGCTTTTTTAGATTTTCCGACATCGTTTTCTAAAACCATATCTAAATTTTCCATAGATTGGTTCAATTTTCCCAGAAAGGAAGGCATATTTACACCTATAGAACCTCTTAAAAGCCTTAGTTTTGGGTTCTCCGGTGCCATAGCGACAGTTTTATCGAGTGCATCCATTGCTCCAAAAGCGATTTCAGAAAGATATTCTGTATTTTCCTAAATATTCTCATCATGTTCCTTTTCAGCAAGACATCCCAGCGTCTGCGCAAGATATGTGTAGGCTTCTACGTTTTTTGAATCTATCTCTATTAATTTCTTGAAAACATCGACGGCTTTTTTGCAGTCTTTTGTCTTCAAATAAGATTTCCCCCTGTTCATTAGCTCTTTAGAGTCCCCGGATTCTATATTTCTTTTTTCCTTCGTAGTTGTGTTCGGTGTTTCGGGGATATTTTTTACCTGTTTTTTTGCTTCTTCAGCGAAACTCGATTCAGGATCGAGTTCAATTACTTTCTTCAAGGCGGTGTTAGCTTTTTCTTCTTCTCCTTTTTTTTGGTAGCCTTTTCCGAGAAAATTATATACCTGGACGAGAAGATTATTCGGGATTTTATCAGGGGAATTTTGATCTATTTTAATAATAAATTCAAGATCGTTAATCGCATTGTCCAGTTTGCCGAGAAATGCGGGTACCTCAGTTCCGATAATCCCCCTGTGTAACCGTGCAATTACATTAAACGAATCAAGCGAAACAGCCGTATCCAGCAGCTGGAACGATTCATTTATAAGCTGACCCGCTCGGATGAAGTTCTTGGTCTCTCCCGCCTGCATTGCTGTGTACAGTCCTAAATAAGCGTAAGCACTGGAACTATCCGGGTATTCTTCAACAGCTTTTTCCATTATCTTTACTGCTTCCGCGATTTTTTCTGAATCCTGATTGGCTTTAGCATCTTTGATATAATCCTTCAAGGATTTTGCCTGAGAAGTAAAAGCAAAAAGTATTAAAAGCAAAACAATAAAACACTTAAACAACAATTTCATTTTTCCTCCTTTTTAGATTTTAAGCCTTTTTTTGACTTCTCTCGATTTTCTGCGTGCCAGTGGAATTTCAGAATTGTCTCCCATCTTAAGTTTATATCCACCGGTTGCATTTGATATCAGTTCTTTAATCTTTGTTAAATTTACGATGTAGGAACGGTGAACTCTTAAAAATAAATCCGACGGTAATCTGGACTCGAGGTGCTTTAAATTTTTTTTATGAAAAAAATCACTTTCTGCGGTATGGATAGAAGTATAATCTCCGTCAGCTTCAATCCAGAAAATCTCACTTATACTTATTAACTTAACCCCTTTTCTGGTGCTTAAAGGAATATTTGATATTTCACGGTTATAAATATGTTCGAGGATACGCTTCATTTCAGATTTCCACATTTCTTTTTTCTGTATATAGATTTTTGATTTTTCGATGGCGTCATATAGCCTTTTTTTGCCGATTGGTTTTAAAACGTAGTCCACCGCATTGACCTCAAAAGCTTTTATCGCATATTCATCGTAAGCTGTGACAAAAATAGTAGGAGGAGGAATATCCAGAAAGTCGAGTACCCCGAAGCCGTCAAGTTCGGGCATTTGAATATCCAGCAGCATAATATCCGGAGAAAGTCTTTTAACTTTTGATATTGCTTCTATTCCATCTTCCGCTTCTCCGATAATTTCAATGTCTTTTCTCTCATAAATGAGTTTTTTTAAGTAATCTCTCGCTAATTTTTCGTCGTCTACTATTAAAACTTTTATTTTATCTGAAGAGGGATTCACGAATTTTGTCCTTCTTTGCTTTTGTTATATTTTTTCGGCATTATTATTTGTACTTGTACTTCTCCGTTAGTATTTATTTGAAATGAACCTTTTGTTCCGTAAAGAATTTCTATTCTTCTTTTAATATTATAAAGGCTGTGTTCGGGAATCGGACAAACTTTCGCTCTGCCTGTATTCGATACAGATATATTCAATTTATTATTTTCTTCTTTCACGGAGATTTTTACGTCTCCCTTTTGTCCTCTTTCAACACCGTATTTTACAGCATTCTCAACAATCGGTTGAATAAGAAAAGGCGGAAGAAAACAATTCAGCAATTTTTTATCAATGTCCCATATAACATTTAATCTTTTACCCATACGTATTTTTTCTATAAAGAGAAATTGTTTTATAAATTCTATTTCTTCTTTAAGTTCTATAAAATCTTTCTGCCCGCGTCTCATGGAATACCTGAAGACTTCTGAAACAGCTGCCAGTGCTTCCGCTGCTTTTTCCGGATTCCTGTGAATAAGTGACTGAATAGATGCTAAAGAATTGAAAAAGAAATGAGGATTTATTTGAGCTTGTAGAGTTCTAATCGTAGCTTCAAGCTTAATTATTTCTGCCCGCTTTTTTAGTTCGATTGAACGTTCTCTAAATATGAGAACACTTCCGATAATTATGGAGAACAAGCTTATACCGAAACCAAATCTCAAAAGTTTGTCTGGAGGAAAAGGGTAGGGACCGAAAAGCAAAGAGCAAATGTAGTTACCGGCTATCAATCCGGCAAAACTTCCTATAAAAAAAACGGGAATCGATAATAGAATACGTATATATGCTTCCGGGTGTTTGATTTTTGAAAAAACCGATTCGAAAAGAAATATATTTATAAATCCAATAGAAAAAGAAAAAATTATAGATACAATAAAAGTTTGCAGGAAATAGCCGTCCCCGGTAGATTGAAAAACAAACGTAAACATAACCGCTGAAATTAAAAGTATTATCACAATTAAAATAAATTCTTTCATATTGTGGGGAAATTAATGTAAGCTTTATAAAAATGCAACTACTTTTCCGTTAAGCGGTTTTATTTTTTCGATGAGTGGATTAGCCACTAAGACATGCCAGTGATGAACCGAATAGTTACGATTTCTTTTAGGTAGAACTGGAAGGAATTAACTCTGACTTCGTCATTATAGAAAGTTAAAAATAATATTTTGCCTTTAAAGATAATTCGTCGTTATCTTTTACTCTGCCAAAAGTGGTCGAATTTTTGCCGTCTATCCATCGGACACCCAGGGTAATCTCCGCATTGGTAACAGGATAATAAGTTAATTCCGGTGTTAAAATAAGGGCATAGTTGTTTTCGATATCCTCAAAGTTTTTTATTTCTACACCTCCGCCGACGGGGATTATTTTTACTTTATCATCCAAAAGTTTCCATTCCAGACCGAACATAAAATAATCTTCCAGATTACCTGCGCTCCTTTCGTGGATAAAGCCGTGAAGATACTGTATATTAATGTAAATACCATTTTTAAAGGTATAATCCGCTCCAAGAACATATTTGACGTAAGGTTTATCGTCCAGAGCGATAGATTCTTGTATTTCCATCCCTAAAGCGGATAAATCGGTTGTCATCGTGACCTCTTCAGGAAAAAATACCGCAGCTTCAGCCCAAACTCCGACGCTGGCTATGGCTCCTGCCATATCTATACCTGTTATATGTATCCTCGGATAGATAAGTTCGCTTGCAATATCTACTTCACCCGGGATACCGGTCGGAGTAAACGTCACCTTTCTTGCTAAAGGCAAATCATCTCTGCCGTATACGTAACTTAAAGAGAAATCGTAACCAAAATAATTCTTTGAGATTTTAACACCGGTTATAGAGCTTTCTTCAGGATTATTCTCAGGCATAATAATCGTGTCGGTTAAACTCTTAAGAGTCAGCCCGGCGGGTGACTGCATCGAAGGCGACAAAGCGGAAGCCCAATCACCCCTCGGCAAAACAGCAGGCGTAAATATCGGTACATAAACAGATGTAAGTGTGTAATCTCCGAGATAATAAGAAGCTTTCAATCCATCGGACCCTAAATGCCTTCCAAAGTCCCATATATCTTCGAGGTCGTCCGGATTAAGATTGTCGGTTGGGTTTAGCTTGTCTGCTGTTCCCCAGGCAATACGCTGTCTTCCTATACGAATATCGAGATTACCGGAAAGAAACTCGTAGAAATCAACATATGCTTCCCGTAAATCTAAATTCAAAGGAGAAACTTTGTCTTTGCTTGCCAGATCGGTACTATTTTGTACTGCCGGGAAGCCTAAAGATCTCAGCCAGATTTCACTGTAAAAATGAGCGTTTTCCATCGGATTAGCCTCTGTTTTTAAATCAAGCCTATATTCCTGCCAGGAAAATTCTCTATCGTCTTTCAGGCGAAGCCGGTTGTCGGTTTGCATATAGCCGTTCCATTTAATCCCGGAACTTTGCGCCAGAAGAGAATGAGAAAAACAAAGTAATGATAAACCTATTACCGTTAACAAAAATACACGCAGATTCATTTTAAACATTTTTATCTCCGATTACTATCTGCTTAAATAACGTTCCGTGAAAATTCCGTCAGATATTCCCGAATCGAATTTTACGTCTTCTATAATCATTCTTGTTTTATGCTCCGATTGTAAATCTTCCATTTCGGATTCCCTGTATATCCAGTAATCTCCGACCTTCTCAATATTTTTATTGGTCATAATTTTGAAAAGTTCGTTTCCTTTGTCGTAATATTCAACTTTAGTCGTACAGAAGTTATCGATTCTTACCCAAATAATCAATTTTGAATAATCCGTCCTTACCCCTTCCTCAGGTTTAAGTTGAAGGACAAAATGATTCTCCTCTTTTTTTAGTAAATCAGGGATGTATTTCTCAGAATATTTTATCGCCTCCATGTCTTCGTAAGTAAAATCAGTGCCGGCGAATTTGGTGTTCTTTACATGGGAAGCAACACGCCTTGTCTTTTTGAAAGCGGGCAGATAAAGATACATAATATCGTCGGGAAGCGAAAGAACTCCGATACCTTTCTGGGAAGCCGGCGATAAAAATTTCACCATTCTTTTATCACTCCCTTTTTGCAACATGCTCATCCGGCGTACTTCTTCATTCCCTTCTGCATCTATAAGGACAAGTTTTATCTTTAAATCCTGGTCCTTTGGGGCACTAATAATATCATCAGCCTTCTTTAATATTTCTAAAGCTGAAAGTTGTTTATCTTCCGCCCGAACTGAAAGCGTAGTCGTTGTCATGCTTATCATCAAAATACACGACAAGATAAAATTTTTCATTTTGTTTTCCTCCTTTTAATTTTTCGTTCTTTGAATTCTTTTAATAAACCTGTTTTTGTTAAAAGAATTATTGCCGGTAATAGAGTAATTGCCCCAATACCTGAACCTACCATAATAACAGCGACCAGAATACCGAATCGCTGTAAGGGAACCAGATTTCCAAAAACAAGCATTAGAAATCCTATTGTCACGGTTATTACATTGATTAAAATTGCCTTGCCGGTTGTTTCTAATGTTTTATCCAGAGCCTCAAGTTTGATTCCGGCTTTTTTAAATTCTTTCTTAAAGCGACTGATAAAATGAATAGAGTAATCTATTCCAATACCGATAGAGATACCTCCCAGAAGAACAGTGGCAATATCCAGAGGAATACCGCAAAAGCCCATAAAGCCAAATACAATTAAAATCGAAAAACCTATCGGCGCAAGACCCATTAATCCTCCATAAAAAGAGCGCATTAAGAAAATAAGACACATAAATACCAGACCAATAGAAATTATCAAACTCTGGATCTGGCTGGACACTATACTATCATCTAATTTTTTATAAATAGACGGCATTCCGGTTTGAGCAAATGTAACGTTAGAATCATTTGCTTCTTTGGTATACTTCCCAATAGTTTCAACTAATTTCCCCATTCGTTCGGTATTCATATCTTCAATAGTTGCCTGAATGACAGCTTCCGTTTTTTCCGGATTAACCAATTGACTCATAATCTCTTCACCTTCTAATAGAAACCAGAGATTGCCGACTTTAGCTTTGCTGTCGGGTATTGTTTTCCCCTCGTCCATAACATCGCTCATTTCTTCGATCAGGTCTGCTACCGATTGAGGATTATTGACATTTGCCTCGAATTCTAAAAAATTTTCCAACCTTTTCATCTCTTTCAAAACCAAAGGCTCCTGGATGTCGCCCTCAACAAGAATCTGTATGGGAATAGAACCTCCGAACTTTTGTCCCATCATCTCTTCGGTCATTCGAATAGGAGCGCCCCGCTTAAAATAGTCTAATATGTCGACCTTACGCTGTATTCTCGGTATACCTGCGATACTTATAATAACAACAATAACCCCGCCAATAAAAATATATTTTCCATTCCTGAGAACCAATTCGCCGACCCTATCGGCAAAACGGGTAAAAATGTCTCTTTTTTCAGTATCACCGGGTAGAGCATTACGCATGGCGGGCAATAAAGACAATACAGCGGGGACAAAGGTGACAGAAATGACCAGGGCGAAGAAAATACCCAGGCTTGAAAAAATTCCGAATTCACGAATCATAGTTAAGTAAGAACCGAAGACAAAAGAAAGAAAACCCGCAATTGTGGTTACTGCCGCGAGCAATACCGGAATGCCAATTTCACTTAGCGCCTCTTCCGATTTCCTCTGCTTATTTTTTTCGGTAACTTCTTCCTTAAATTTACTGATTACATGTATGCTGTAAGCGCTTCCGACGGCGATTAAAATTACTAAAATAATATCCGAAATAATTGTAAGGGGAATCTTCAGAATACTCATTATCCCGAGCGTCCAGATTGCGCTTATCGAAACAGAGAGAATGGGAAGAATAACTCCTCTCAAGGAACGAAAAGTGAGAAATAGTGAAACACAGATTAAAAGGAGCACAAGAGGAACCAAAAACTTTAAGTCATTCTGGATAATCTCGCTGATATCCATTATCATGAAGGGAGTACCGCCATAATACACTTTTTCTTTCACGCCTGATTTTAAAACGATTTCTTTCAACTGACTTGCGGTTTTTGTCTTATCGATTCCTTCTCTGAGGCGACAGATAATCAGCGTTGCTTTTGAGTCATCTGAAACAAGACGGCCGCGATACATATCCTTAGACAGGGAATAACTTTTGAGCTCCTGAATATCCTGCGATGTTTTTGGCAGTTCATATTCATCGATAAGTCGGCTTATTTGTATTGTTCCCTCTGAGTCTTCTCTAATATCAAGAACATTGGCGAGACTCGTTACATAAGAAACACCTTCAAGTTTTTTAAATTCTTGAGTTAAATGATTAATACGTTCGATTGTTTCTTTATTAAAAATATCATCGGTTTCAAGCGCAACCATCGCCGAAAGGCTTCCGCCATATTGCTCGCCTATATAATCGAATAACTTTGCCGCCGGGTCGTTTTCAGGAAGATAACTTAATATGTCCGCGTTGATTTCTAAATCCTTAATGAAATAACCCAGAACAAGAGTGATAAGTATTGTAATAAAAATAACCGCTTTACGATATTTGATTACCGGAGCTGAAAATTTCTTCATATTATCGAGGCTCCTTTGCAATTATAGACCAATTTGGTTTTTTGTTCGGCTCATAGAAAAATTTTTTTATCTTTTAACTATTCCATTAAAAAGTATCTCCAATAAATTATCGATATTATTTTCTGCTTTGGAGATATCTTTTTCATTAATCCACGAACATTCCATACCCTTTAAAGCGATGATAATGGCATTTGCCGTAACGTCTAAATCTTTAATTTCATAAATTCCTTTTTCGCATCCTTCCTTCAAGATTTTTTTTATTATTCCAATCTCTTCTTTATCGTAGTTTGCTCTTAATTCTTCAATGTAGCTATGCTGTATAAAATATTCGTCTTTTAATGCGTTGTAGAAGTTTGCCAGCTGGTTTACAATACGCATTCTTGTTATAATGTAAGCGCGTATTTTTTTCTGAGGAGTATCTTCACGGTTAATCGCTTTTGTTATTTCTTCTTTGAATAATTTACCTTCTTTTTCCACTATTGCTTTGAAAATTTCTTCTTTACTTGTAAAGTAATGATATATCGAGCTTTTTGCTCTATGAGCCGATTGAGCGATCTCATCCATCGTTGTTTTTCTAAATCCGAATCTTGCGAATATGTCTCTCGCTGATTTTACAATAAATTCCCGAACATCTTTTTGCGTTTTTTCCATTTTTTTATCCTTTACTTTATTTCGTATATTTCGACCAAATTAGTTTTATATTCGAATTTTATAAGTTTACATTAAAAAGTCAAGCCCTTTTGAATGATTTTTGAGAAAGAATGATTGGAATCTGTGGTAATTGGGGTATAGGTTTCGAGGGTTCGAGTAAAAAACAGCTAAAATATCCGCGTTTGTCCGTGTTCATCCTTGGTAATATTTATTATAGTTGGTGAATTAGTGTGTAAATGCTTTAGAGCGTTGGGTTTACAAGAGTGTTGAGTCGGAGAAACATTCGTGCTATTCGTGCGATTTGTTGTTTCTTGTTCTGTTGATTAGTTGGATTGTGGGATGGTCTTTCTAAGCTATCTAACAATCAAACATCTTTGTTGTTTTTCTTTGCGTTCTTTGTGTGCTTCAATTATTTTTTTGATATTGACAAAAACCGAGATATTTCTATTCTGTAGAAAGAAGGTAATGTGAAATTAGAAATCGTTATTGATATTATATCAATATTAATGCTCATTTTTATTCTAACCGGTTGTACTGAAGCGCCGGAAGAAATAGAAGAGGGTTTTCTTTCGGAGGAATATCCCGGTGATGTTGGGATGGAAAACGATTCGGCTGTAATATGGATTGAAAATTTTGAAGAAACCAGTATAGGTGAAATGCTTTCGAGATATGAAGATTATAAAAACCCGGATGGTATGTATTTCGATAATAGTACCCTCGCTTTAAGTTCCGGTTCACATTCGTTGGCTATGATTGCCGGGGGAGACCGGGAAGATGCTACGGATTTTTATAGGAATTTTGGCTCGGATGGATACGAAGAATGGTATATAAGGTGGTACGTTAAATATCAGCCGGAAGGTGAATATCATCATACCGGAGTATGGTTCGGCGGTTATTGGGAGCCTCTTAACTGGCCGTACCCGAGGGCCGGAACAAAACCCAATGGTGACGACCTTTTTAGCATTTCCGTCGAATCGAATTCTCCGGGTTTTTTAGACTTTTACAATTACTGGATGAAAATGCATAGCTGGTCTGATCCGCCGAGTTCTTACTGGGGAAACAGTCTGGTTCATCATTCTGCCGCTTCTTATAACGATGAATGGATTTGTATAGAAGTTTATTTTAAGGTTAATCCGTCTATGAATTCAGGCGATGGGGCAGAGCTGGCGTTGTGGATAAACGACGAGCTTGTCGTTGGTTTTACGGATTCAACCGGTTTGGGTCACTGGGTGGCGGATAAATTTTGTACCGAAAATTCTGATCTTCCTTCTTGTACTAATTATCCTCCGGATGAAGGAGAGGAAATGATTCCTTTAGATTTACAGGTAAGAATAGTAGATGAACTTAAACTCAATTACTTATGGCCTCAAAATTATACTACCGGAGATGAACAAACAACCGTTTGGTTCGATGATATGATTATCGCAAGTAGACGAATCGGATGCTTAAGATAGAAAATAAAATCCGATTGTTGTAATACTTGCTATTTTTTTGTTGTTTTCGTTTAGATGTTTTAAACCGTATGATTTTTCAATATTAAATTTGGATGACGCTCGTGATTATCGCACTAATAAAACCTTATTTGTATATTTTTTATCACCCGCTTTTAATTTATAAAAATAAATTCCGCCGGAGAGTTTCTTGCCATTGTCGTTCTTTCCGTACCATCTGTATGAGTAAGTTCCTGTTCTTTGCGTTTCTTTCACAAGGTTTTTCACTTGTCTGCCGGTTAAGTCATAAAGTGTTAATTCTACATAATTTTCTTCAGGTAAAGAATATTGAATTGTTGTGTAA
This sequence comes from uncultured bacterium, assembly GCA_964606065.1. Lineage (GTDB taxonomy): Bacteria > Hydrothermota > UBA3072 > UBA3072 > UBA3072 > JAFGHJ01. The sequence goes on from CAZSEX010000032.1 coordinate 15,835, forward strand.
TCTGAAAATACGGGTGAGATATTAATACATTCGATCTCGTTCGGATTTTCGTTTTCTTTTATTCCGCCGGTAAAAGATGTGAGCCTTTCCAGTACGTAGGCTTCGGTATAATTTGGGTCTGTTTCGTCGGGATTACTCTTGACGCAAACCACAGCCGCATAATTTTCTGCTACAAATTGATAGTTTATAAAAGTGGTCGTATCATAAAAAACAGGTATGTTATCCATATACATTGTCATGGCGAGAGTATCGTATGTGCGTATACGTAAACATTCGAAGCTATCGTATGGTGTAATTACAGTTCCGAAAGCATCGTATACATTAGTCCCGTAATGCAAGTTCTGGAGATAGTTACCGGGCATTATTTCTTCTCTGAAGCCGTATCGAAAACTATAAGAACTATCGTAGGTTTGAGGCGACGGTATTGAATCTGCCGGATCGTATCTCCAGAGGAAGGGAGTGGTGGCGGAAGCTCCTCCTAAGCCAAGTAAGGTTAGAAAATCCTCATTAAGATGGTAATACTGATAAACCGTATCGGAATCTGAAGGAGAACTATAAACAAGATTTGAACCGGGAAATGAATCTATATAAGGCGTGGAAGCTGGATTTACAATTGTTAAAGTGCTGTTTTCATCACCCATAGGTTGAGATGTGAAATTCCAGGTTTGAGGTCCGCCAGTTGTTCCGAGGTTCACAGGGATATTGCCTATCGAGCTGTTTTTTACCCAATGAGTTCCAACTGTATGGGGTATTTCATCCGATTCGATTACTATTTGAGCCGATAGATTGAGAGAAGCAAGAAGAAAAGTAATAATACTATACAATTTTATCAATTTCATACATACCTCCTTAATATATATAATTATACGGAAACGGAAATTAATGTCAAGTCTGATTTCCGTAGAAATCGGGAAAGTTCATGCACATGTATGAGCGATCAGACTGTGAGAGAGTCAAAAGGAATAATTAAGGTGATATGGAATAAATAATAGCGTTAAACAGTCCCTATGTTAAATATTAATATGCCGGATTGAGCCGGTAGTTAACTGTTGAGACTTTATTTTTTTCTGACGAATTATTCTTGACAAATCCTCTGAGATATTCAATATTCAACATTAATAATATATGAGAAAAATAAATGTAATTTTACTTATACTTATTGTACATGCGGTTCCGGTTTATTGTAGCTCGGGAGGCGGAATATCATTCAATATTAATAATTTTCAACTTAAAATAACCTGGAGTTTGTATGAAAAAACCCCTTCATTATATGGTGCTGAGGGAGTTGATTTAATATTAATGATGAAAAGTAATTATGAAACTCTATACAAGAGGAACGAAGATATATGGATTGATTATTGGTTAGACGAAGAGGCAAATAATATTAAGATAACTTTCTCTGAAATTAAAGATAATTCCTGGGAAATATATGCCCGAGAAGAAATACATTTAGATGAAAATTTCTATAAAAAGTTTAGTGAACTAATACAGAAAGACTTAAAATTAAAAGAAAAAAATACAAACAAATGTGAATTGTATATTGCGTTCATGTCTTCTTCTTATATCGAGGCGGATTTTAATTATCAAAAAGAAATTATGTGGTTTTTACGGCAATCGGAATTATATCTGGCACACGAAATGGCATTGCAGAGTAACGTTCAAGGGTATGTTTATTCTATATTTTTCAATAAGAATGTTATGTATAATTGTCTTAAAAAACTAAGTGTGAAAAGAGTCATAGTCAACAAAAAAACGTTGAATTACGATTCCATTTATTCTTTAGATATAACTTTATTTTAATAAAATTGTTGTACAACTGCGTATATGTTTGCAAATAAATAAGAATTATTAGAATATAATGTATTGAATATGTAGTTTAAAATGCGAAAAAGATATATCCGCCGATGTCGAAACCATCTTCGGTTCCCAAACCGTAAATGTAATTGCCTTCTATTCCGACTTTTAAATTTTTCATCAGCTCATATCCCAAATCGGCTCCGATAAAGTAATTTTCGGTGCCATTGCTGCACCCGTATATATCGGCACTTATTATTTCTGCAAATCTGGCGCTCAAACCGGCTCTGATCATGTAATCGTAATCAGATTCAAATGGAAATTCTAATTCAAAGAATAACTTTTTGTAAGTTGTTTTTAATCCGATGTAATTCGAAGAATTGTCTAAGTAATGAGAATAAATCGCCGATACCGGCAAGACAGGTGCGGCTTGTCCTAATTCAACTCTGTAGTAAGTATCGGAAGAAGAATATTCGCGGAGATACTGTGGAGATTGGCAGTATAAGTAAGAAAATCCTGTTTTGTTTAAAAGACTGCCCTTAACATAGAGGTCGTAAAAGGGCGGAAAGTAAACAAGTTCCGGATAGATTTTTTTATCGAACCACACAGCCCCGGCTTGAAGAGGATATTTTTCATATAAAACTTTTATACTGTAATCTACCGGGTTGCCAAGCTGTAGATTCAATTTGAAATAGCTGTATTTGAGATCGATATCCGCGACACCAGAGAGTGAATCTGAATACACGCCGAAAAAATCGAAATCGATAATTTCGTGTGTGTTTCCAATGTTAAATCTGTAAACAGGATCGAATGATTCTCTGCCGTAAAAAGCTCCGTTAACGTAGAAACTTTCCACGGAAGTTCTTGAAAAAATTTGTATGGCAGAATTTTCCGCGGTAGAGCTTTTAACAAAATCTGTTCCGACTTCTAACGGATAAAAATTTCCTCTGCTGTAACCGAGAAAATAACCTCCGATGTAATTTCCGGCTTCGGCTTTAGCTCTGAAACCGATATCTCTTTCGATTATTTGTTTTTGTTCAACTTCGAATTTGGGCAGATCTTTTACCATATTTGTAATAAAAGGTTCGATATATTCTTGCTCAAAAGGTAATGGCTGTTTTTTTACAGGTTCGACCTCGACTTTTCTTTCCCCGTATACCTTTACTTCGGGTATTTCAAGTATGTCCGCGTTCATATTCGACACGACAAAAATTGTAACCGAAAAAAGTGTGAAAAACTTTTTCATTTATTTAGCTCAGAGATTTTACTCTTCGCTTTTGCTGCCCAGGGTTCTTCATCTCTTTCTACTATGTCCTTTAAATAGCTCAGGGCTCTTTCTTTATCGCCTTTTTTTTCCATTATTTCAAAAAGAAGATAAAGGGAAGGGGAGACCCATTCGCTTTCAGGATGCAAATATCTGACCTTGAGAAGTGTTTTTAAAGCTTCTTCTTCCTTTTCTGTATCCAATAAGATTTTTCCCTTGAGATAAAAAGCTTCTGCTTCCGCGCGTTCGAATTTTGAGGCTTCTTTGATATTTTTCAGAGCGGAAGATAATTCTTTACGTTCTATTAAAATCTTAGCGAGTTCTATATAAGCCAGTCCGTCGACTTTTCCCCTTAATTTTAGTAAATTAGAAGAAGCTTCTTTTTCTCTTCCTTCTTTTTTTAAGCACAGAGCGTGTAGAAGAGAAGCTTCGGGCAGAGAGGATTTGTTCAGATATTCTTTAGCCTTATTTGTGTTGCCGCTATTAAATTCGATTCTTCCCAGTTCCATATAAGCTCTATCTTTGAATTCATTCGATTTTGCCGCTTTGCTCAAAAATTGAATCGCCTGCTGTTTTCTTCCCATTTTGAGAAAAGCGAGACCGACTTTATAATAACTATCCGGTTCATCGGAATATTCAAGATATGTTATAGATTCGTTATATTTTCCCGCGTTGAAAAGGATATTACCCACGAGGCTGTTGATTTTTCCTTCCAGTCCGCTTCCGCTCAGTCTTCGGAGTAGGTTTTTAGCCTCTTCTTCCATTTTTGGACTTCCCGACAGGTTGTTTGCTGAGAGAAGAATTCCGCGTACACTTGATAGAGTCAGGGAAGAAGCTTTTACGCCTTTTATTTTTTCTCTGGTAAGATCGAATGCCTTAGCGTAGTATTTATAAGAGGAGTCATATTTTGCCTGATCGAAATAATTATCTCCCAGAAGTAAGAAAGATTCTGTTAAAATTTCCGCGTCGTAAGATTGTTTTATCATCGAATACAATTGTTTATTGGAGGCTCTTAAATCATTTTTCTTACGGAGAGCCAGGGCTATATAAAAAGAACTTATCTGGCTGTATTCCGAGAGTGAAAAGTTATTTTTTATGTTTATAAATTCTTCTATGGCTTTATTGTATTCTTTATTATCCAGATACATTTTTCCCAGGTTAAACAATGCTTCCGGTTTTCTATCGCCTTTTACCTGGCTGTAAGCTCGTTCCGCGGATTTTATATCTCCCATCGCGTAAGCGGCGTTTCCGAGTTGAAAATAAATCTCCGCTTTGCTGCAAAAATCAGGAAAATTTTCTGATAATTCTTCGAGATTATGAAAAGCCAGATCGTATCTTTTGAGTCCCATCCATGCCCAGCCTTTAGCTTCGAGAACATAAGGGAGTAAATCTGGAGATTTTTCCAGATCGACTTTATTGTATTCATTCAAAGCATTTCTATATTCTTTTTTATTTTGATAAATATCTCCTCTCAAAAGGTAAACTTTATCGATTTCGTTTCCCTGTGGGAATCTTTTCTCGTATTCTTCCAGTAATTTTATGGCGGTTTCAAAATCGTTTATTTTCTTCTTTGTTACCGCAGCCTGGAAGAAAGCGAGATTTACAGAACCCTGATTTTTTTCGATTACCTCCATAAACTTCGAATAAGCTTCGTTGTTTTTGCCCTGTGCTAATAAGATGTTTCCCATCTCTATTCGTGATTCATCCCATAATTCTCCCGCTATTTTGTTTAAAAAATACAGAGAATGTTTATAATCACCGTTATTTTTGTATATTCGAGCCATTTCGAAAAGGGCTTCATTTCGAAGTTCAGGGCTGTTTTTGCTCACCAGATGTAAGTTTACAAGAGCTTCTTCTTTCCCCCCTTTTTTGCTTTGTGCGAGCGATTTCCAGTACATGGCGTCGAGGAAATATGGATCACTTCCCGACACATTGTCGAAGTATTCTATGGCTTTATCATAATTCTCTCTTTCGTATTCTATTAAACCGATTTTGTAATTTGAAAAACCGGAGAGAGAAGGATCGGCTATAGGAATTTTCCGAAGGTTGCCGATTGTTTTTTCTATATTTCCGTAATTTTCGTTAATATCGGCAAGATATGAATAAGCGCGCGCAGTATATTTACCTTGGGGATATTCTCCGAGATATTCAATAAAAGCTTTTTCCGCGTTTTTATCGTTAGAGAGTAAAAGCGCTCTCGCGTAAAGAAATGCGCCTTCTTCCTTATATTCTCCTTTAAGATTTGAAAAAACAGAAGCCGCTTTTTCGTAATCTTTTAATTCCATATAAGCCCAGCCGATGCTTAGCTTGCTGTAGGGGAGAGAAGATTTTGAATAATGCGCTAAAGCCTGCTTATAATCTCCTTTACCATAGTAGGCTTCGCCCAGATATAATTCTCTTTTATCTCTGTCGGTGATCTGTTTTATTACGTTTATAGCTGAATCGAAATTATTTAATTTTATTTCCGTTTGTGCCCATTCTGTTAGTAAATCTTCTTTTTTAGAAGGATATTTGAAAACAAATTCTTTGCATTTTACTATTGCTTTTTCAAAACATCCCTGCTTATTTAATGTTTTCACCAGCATAATTGAAGCTTCCGGAGCGTAAATGCTGTTGGAATAATTGTTGACGAAATCTATAAGTTCTGTCTCCGCAAGGTCGTAAAGACCATCTTCGAAAAGCCCTTTAGCGTACTTAAATTCGTCGACAGGATTGAGCGATAAAATAAGCAAAAGAAAATTCATTTTTTTACCTCCTCACACAGGGAGACACAGTAACAAGCGATAGCTTCTTTTTTTCCTATGCTATCCAGACCTTCGTTTGTGGTTGCTTTTACGGAAACATGAGAAATATCAATACCTACGATCTCCGCTATGTTTTTTCGCATAGAGGGGATGTAAGGAGCCATTTTAGGTTCTTCGGCAACGATTGTCGAGTCTATATTGATGACTTTTCCGGGGATTATTTTCATTGTTTCTTTGAGTAAAAATAAACTTGAAATATTATTATATTTTTCATTATTATCGGGGAAATGTGTGCCTATGTCAGCCAGAGCGAAAGCGCCGAGAAGTGAGTCCATTATCGAGTGAATGAGAACGTCCGCATCCGAATGACCCAGAAGACCGAGGTGGTAATCTATTTCAACTCCTCCTATAATTAGTTTCCGATTTTCCGTCAATCGGTGTATATCGTATCCGAAACCTATTCGCATGTTGTAATATAAATACTTAAGATATAAACTTTTGTCAAGGGAGACTCAGTTTAATTGCCACGAAGACACTAAGGCATTAATAAGAGGTTAAAGTAAATGTTTTTTAAAACCCGACCCACCGCC
>CAZSEX010000033.1:0-16626 GCA_964606065.1 uncultured bacterium
TTATGGTAGTAAAAAACATGAATCGTTTGAAAAGGCAGGAGCCCGCGCCCGAGCCCACGACAAAAGAATGTCCGTATTGTCTTTCAGCTATACCTTTAAATGCCACGCGCTGCCCGTTTTGCACGTCGGAGTTGGGAATCGAGTAGAATATTATATCTTCGTAATAACATTTTAAGACATTTTATGCGGAAAAATTAAAACATAGTTTAATTTTAGCGGAATTACAATTTAAAACCGAACCCAAAGCTGATAAGCCCGTCCCTATCTCTATCAGAATCTTCTCCTTTAAAAGCTGTTTGTATCTGAAAAATAAATTTTTTGTTCTCGGCACCCATAACTGTGTGAAGATGAGTTTCTTCTGAGAATTCTTCATGCATTATCTCCCAGGAATATCGAGGGTCTTGCATGAAACCTATTCCAAATACAAGTCCTATATTACTATTTTTACCATCTTTTATGCCCAAAAGTAGCGTATAGCGGTAATATGGGATATTTTCGGGATTTAAATCCGAAGCTACAATTCCACAGGTTGCAGAAACAAGTAGATTAAAATGAGGATTTTTGCCGAAACTCAAGATTTTTTGTTTGCCTGTCCCGTAAAAACACAAAACCGGGTCGTTGCCAAGGAAGAGCCCGGCCATATCCAAACCAATTCCCAGATCGGTATATCCTGTAACCCCGATATCGCTCTTTGCGGTAAATGTAAGAGGAACCGTATACCCAACTATAAATTCCGGCTCTCCAACATTTTTAGTGCCAGCTGTTTCAAAAGGGACAGCGCAGCCTCCTGCAAACAAAGCCAGAATTATAATCAGATTTGTTATTTTAATTTTCAAGCAACCGCGTTTTTTCTTTTTACTATCCATTTCTTTTCCTAAACAAAGAACTCTGTTATACAAAGCATTATAATCGTTTTTTCTTTTTTGTCAAGGGTTTTTTTGATGTTGGAAAAAGTCGATGGAGGGTGTAGAAAATTTGTTCTGAAAAGCCTTGGAAATAAGGGGACAAATATATATTGACTTTTGTATTTTTGTAGTTATAATATTAAAAATAAAATGGACGAAGAATCGTCACCTATCTTTTACCCCAATCCCTGTGGTTGGGTTCTTTTATATAACCCCATATTTATGAGAAAAGATGAATTTTTGGAAAAAATCCGGTTTCTTTTTGAAGAGCCGGTTTTTTGTTTTTTATGTAGAAAAAAAACACCTTTAAGGAGGTTTAATAAATAAAATGAAAGATTTTATTCTTACCAAAGAAAGTAGGATAAAGAAGAAAAAAAGATGCATTCCTAAGAGTCTCGGTCCGGTTTCCAACCTCGAGGAGCATGTGAAGCCGGATTGGTGGCAAACTATATTCAACCCCTTTTATCTTAAAACAGACGGTGATGTAGTTAATAATGATATAGCTACAAAGAGAGAAATAGATCTGTTTGTGGATATTCTTAATTTAAAAACTGAAGACGCGATTCTCGATTTATGCTGCGGTCACGGACGCCATTCTCTTGAGCTTGCCCGGAGAGGATTTAAAAATATTCACGGATTGGATCGGTCTCGCTATCTTATACGCAAAGCGAAGAACCAGGCCAATAAAGAAGGACTTAATATAAAATTCAGGGAAGGCGATGCCAGGCGTATGTTCTTCCCTGATGATAGTTTTGATTCCGGATTGATACTGGGAAATAGTTTCGGATATTTCGAGACCATAAAAGATGACCTGAGGGTGCTGAAAGAGGTATTCAGGAAAATAAAACCCCACGGTAAGCTTCTTATAGATGTATCGGACGGACACTATATGAGGGATAATTTCCAGCCCCGTTCCTGGGAGTGGATAGACAGAAAAAGCTTTGTCTGCAGAGAGCGTTCTCTATCCCTGGACGGTCAGAGGTTGATATCCAGAGAAATTATTTCCGACGTTACAGGGGGTGTAGTGGTAGACCAGTTTTATTCAGAAAGACTTTATAACAGGCAAAGTCTTACCAAACTCCTCGAAGAAGTGGGCTTTACGGATGTTACTTTTCACGGCGAGTTTAAAAGTGATTCCCGGCGAAATCAGGATCTCGGCATGATGGAAAAGAGAATAATCGTAACCGCAGTTGCCCGGAAAGAGTGGACGCCCAGAAAAATCACAGCTAAACAGGCTACCAGAAATGTAACGGTGCTTTTCGGCGACCCCAGAAAAAACGATCCTGTTAAGCCCCTGGGAGTATTCAGTGATGATGATTTTTACACTATCGATCAGCTAAAGGGAGCTTTAAAAGAGATAGAAAAAGAACATAATTATCGCTTTTCTTATCTTGATAATCACGATGCGCTGGTTTCCGACTTGCAGAAACTCAAACAGAGAAATGAAGTGGATTATATTTTTAATCTTTGCGACGAGGGTTTCTACAATGACGCGAGGAAGGAGCTTCACGTACCTGCTCTTCTGGAAATTTTAGGTATTCCATATACCGGTTCGGGTCCGCAGTGTCTGGCGTTTTGCTATGATAAATCTCTTGTTCGCGGAGTCGCGTCCGAAATGAGAATTTCCTCCCCGGATGCTTTTTTTGTTAAGCCGGATAATACCACTTTCGAGATACCTTTTAAATTTCCGGTTCTCGTCAAGCCGAATTTCGGGGATTCGAGCTTCGGAATAACCCGGAAGAGTGTTGCTAATACGATCGAAGAAGTTGTAAATGTGATTTCGGATATAAGAGAAAAATTCGGATATGATAAACCTATTCTTGTGGAAGAATTTCTTACAGGTAAAGATTTAAGTGTGGGAATTATTGGAAATCCGCCGGAAGATTACAGGGTTTTGCCGATAATAGAGGAAGATTATTCCTGTTTGCCCCCCGATTTACCTAAGATTTGCGGATACGAGGCAAAGTGGCTTCCGGATTCACCGTATTGGAAATTGATATCCCTGCCCGCTAATTTACCGGATGATTTGGAAAAAAGCATTGTGGAAGGTTGTCTCGAGCTTTTTGAACGTTTCGAGTGCCGGGATTATTGCAGATTCGATTTGAGGCTCGATTCAGAGGGTACACCCAAACTCCTCGAAATCAATCCCAATCCCGGGTGGGTGTGGGATGGGCATCTCGCCAAGATGTGTAAACTCGACGGTATTTCTTATAAGGATATGTTGTGGATGATATTGCAGGCAAATGAGAGGAGGATAGCGGCACTGGAAATTTAAGAGATTGTTTTTTACTTAAAATTAGCTAACATAAAAATATGGAGTTAAAATAGTCAATGTCGAAGAAAGAAATTCTTAACCGATACGCGGTGGCAGAAACAGGTGAGATAATAATAGATGTTTCCGCCAATCGGGTACAGGATCTATACAACAATTTTGATAAAACCGCTCCTTACATAAAAAAAGACCTTGAAGGAGAACTGGTGGAATATTTGCTCGGTTGCGCGCGCGAAATAAGAAAAAAGGAATTTATTGTTCGCTTTAATATTGATGAACCTGTAGATGAAGAATCGAGTAAAAGAGTTAAAGAAAGCGTAAGTAAATATTTTTGCTACTTGAAGGAAGTCGGAAGCAGGCAAATTAGAGATATGCTGCGAAGATCTTTTTTTCTCCTGTTTTTAGGATTAGGGCTTCTTATGCTGTCCTTATGGGTAAACAGAATTACGGCGTCCATGGAAAATGTTTTTGTTCAAATTATAGCCCCCGGTTTGACGGTTGTCGCCTGGGTATCTTTGTGGGAGGCAATCGCCACATTTTTAATACAGTGGAGAACAAAACGTAAAGAAATAGATCTTTGTGAGAGGCTTTCCGGAGTGGATATTACCTTTTAGTTTTTTTGCAAAACATTTGAACCACAAAGCTCTCAAAGAGCACAAAGATTTAATGAAATTTCTTCTAATTTCTACATGTAAATTATGCAGTTATGGTATGAGTTTTAAAAAACATGGTTAGAAGGTTGGTTGTGGGGTGGCTTTGTGTACTTCGCGGTCTTTGTGGTTAATATTATGTTTTAGCGGTTTTTCCGCGCTGCATCCTCTGTGGTAAGAACGGGAGGTGTGAAATCGTTCTAAAGCCTTGACAAAAATCCCTAAAATACCTATAAATAGCGGATTATGAAAGAATTGAGGGATTTATTAAAGCTTTTGTTAAAATACAGGAAAAGAGTTATCATCGGAGTTTTCTTTTTACTGATTGTGGACGGCAGTCATATGGTTATTCCCTGGGTGTTAAAGTTTGTTGTAGACGACCTGGGTTCTTTACCTCTTTCTCGTCCTTTATGGTTCTATATTTCTATTATTCTGGGCATCGGTTTTTTTGTTGTGGTTTTCAGATATTTCTGGAGACTTTTCATAATAGGCGCATCGAGAATGATAGAGAAAGATATAAGAAATGATTTTTATCGGCGTTTGATGTCTCTCGGAGCTCGCTTCTATCATGAGACAGACACCGGGGATATTATGGCACGCGCCACGAACGATGTTAAAGCCGTTCAGGAAGCAGCCGGGTTCGGAGTGGTAATCTCTGCCGATATTTTATTTATGGGAATTTTTTCTCTTATCATGATGTTTTATATAAGCAAACCATTGACCCTGTATACTCTTGGTGTCGGTCCTTTTATTGCTTTTACCACATATTATTTCGGTAAAATGATTCATATAAAATTCGAGCGCTCACAGGAAGGGTTTTCTCTTTTATCGGGGAAAGCCCGGGAGTTCATAAATGGAATACTTATAATAAAGAATTACGCGCAGGAAAAAGAAGCTGTTCGCGATTTCAACGAAGTTAACAGGGAATACCTCTTCAGGAGCATGGGTTTGGTTAAATATTGGGCGGGATTTCGTCCGGCGATTTTCTTTCTGGCGTCTGTCGCTTTTGCGATTGTTTTATTCTTCGGTGGTAAAAGCGTAATCGGCGGCAGTATAACTCTGGGTTCTTTTGTGGCTTTTTTTTATTATCTTGACCTTTTAATATGGCCAATGGTAGCGATTGGCATAGTCGTTAATGTAATCGAGCGCGGGACCGCGTCCCTTAAAAGATTGAGCAGAATCTTAAGTCTTAAGCCAGAAATAAAAAACACGGGCAATGAAGGAATAGAAAAAGGTTTAATCGAGCTCAGAGATGTTTATTTTAGCTATAATGGGACTCCTGTTCTTAAAGGAATAAATGCCAGGTTCGAACCGAACAAAAAAACAGCCATTGTGGGCACGACCGCTTCCGGCAAATCCAGCATGGTTAATCTTATCTGGCGTAATTTCGACGCCGAAGGCGTTTTTATAGACGGGAAACCGATTCAGGCTTTTTCTCTGGAAAATCTAAGGAGGTCGGTGGGATTAGTTCCTCAAACCACTATTTTGTTTTCTACCACCATCAGAGATAATATTTCATTTGGCACTCCTGAAATAAGCGAAGAGAAAATAATTTCGGCGGCAAAGAAGGCTGAAATTTACGATGAATTAACGGAGTTGCCCGGAGGGCTGGATACGCTCCTGGGAGAAAGAGGTACTAATTTATCCGGTGGGCAAAAACAACGTATCGCCATAGCCAGAGCGTTGATACTCGACCCTCCGATATTGATATTCGATGATGCCCTTTCTTCCGTGGACTCTCATACGGAAAAGAAAATAATGGAGAATGTTTCCGATTTTTTAAGGAATAGGACATCGATTATAATAAGTCACCGAATGTCTGCCGTGCAGGACGCGGATGAAATACTGGTAATGGAAAACGGAGAAATAGTGGAAAGAGGTACTCATAAGCAATTAATAAAAAATAAAGGATTATACACGCGCCTTTATGAAAGACAAAAGCTGGAGGAACTTCTCGAATGATAGATGGTGCGAACCTTTCCTTTTTCGAAGAAGACAAAACCGGAAAGGTATACGATTCGACCATAATGAAGTGGCTGATGCGTTATGTTAAACCGTATAGAAGGATTGTCTTTTTTAACTTTTTCGTTCTTCTTCTTCTGACCGGAATGAATTTAGCTCTTCCTTTTATTTACAAAATAGGAATAGACCGTTACGTTTCTCCCACCGTTAAAGAGGTTTTAGAAGACGAAAAATTTCCGTCGGAGTTCAGGAACAAAATAATTGAAAGTTCGGATAACCGAAAATTTGTGAGCTTTGTTTCGGTTAAAGAATCGGTCAAGGGTAAAATGGAGGATGAAGGCATTATTTCCGGTGAAGATTATTATCTTATAAATAGAGCCGAAAGAATATTACCTGTAATAGAAAAAACCAGACATGTTGAGGCAGACGGATTTTGTCTCCTCGAATCCGGAGAAATGGCAAGGCTTTCCGTAGAAGAGAGAATACGTTTACGAGCCGGTGACCTCGAGGGGATAGAGAAACTCGCCTTTGTTTATTTGATTCTGATTGTATTTATTTTTGTATTTAGCTATATTCAGATTTATCAAATTCAGTTGATCGGGCAAAAAATAAGTTACAATATAAGAGAAGATATAGTTAAAAAATTCACAACACTTGCGTACAGATTCTTTCAGAAAAATCCTGTGGGAAGACTGGTTACAAGGGTTTCAAACGATGTGGGTGCTCTCAGCGATTTTTTCTCGGAAGTTCTGGTTTATCTTGGTTCTCACATTCTGACCATTCTGGGAATATTGGGGATAATGTTGTATTTGAGCCCTCTGCTTTTCCTTGTAATACTCGCTGTTATTCCTCTGCTCGGTTTTATAACCTTTGTTTTCAGGTTAAAGGCGAGAGAGGTATATAGAGAGGTACGCAGGAAACTTGCAGTTATTAACGCTAATATATCGGAAAGTGTTTCCGGAATTTCTGTTATTAAATCGTTTGTTCAGGAAAAACGAAAAGAGAAAGAATTTTCAGAGATCAATAAAGATTATTATTTAAGTACATTTAGAATGATAAAGGTCTTTGCCGTTTTTCGTCCGCTGATCGACTTGGTATATTCCATCGGAGTTGCTCTTTTGATATGGTTCGGGGGCAAAGGTATAATATCGGACATTGTCAGTTTCGGGACTTTTGTGGCATTTATATCCTATCTCGAGAGATTATTCAATCCGATAAGGCAATTGAGTGAATATTTCAATGTAATGCAGTCTGCCATGGCTGCGGGAGAAAGGGTATATAATATTCTGGAAAACGATGATAAAATCCCCGACCCTCCTGAGCCAAAATATCCGGATATTAAGGGTCAAATCGAATTCGAGAACGTATGGTTTTCATACGACGACGATTGGGTGTTGAAGGATGTTTCATTCGTAATACAGCCCGGAGAGAAGGTGGGTATAGTCGGATACACGGGTTCGGGCAAAACCACGATAATTAAGCTGCTCCTGCGGCTTTACGATGTTCGGAAAGGTTCGATAAAGCTCGATGGTGTTGATATAAGAAATATAGACAAACAATATCTTAGAAAGCATATAGCAACTGTTTCCCAGGATGTTTTTCTTTTCACCGGAAGTCTTCGGAAGAATGTCAATCTCTGGAGGAAGCCGTGTGATACCGCTTTGAATAACGCTCTCAGGGTTTCGAATATGGATAAAGCGATGAATAGAAAAAAGATATCACTTGATTTTGCGGTTACGGAGGAAGGAGGCGGAATTTCCGCAGGGGAAAAGCAGCTGGTTACATTTGCCCGTTCTTTAATAGATGATGTTCCGGTGTTTGTTCTGGATGAAGCTACAGCCAATATCGATCCGGAAACGGAGTGGCTGATTCAGGAAGCTTTATTAAAGATGATAAAAAAGCGGACTTCGCTGATTATTGCTCATAGATTGTCGACTTTAAAAAGTATAGATTCTCTGATAGTGGTTCATAAAGGCAAAATAGTCGGACGGGGAACTCACAGTGAACTTATTAAACAAAAAAAGGGCATATATAGAGCGCTCTACAAACTACAGGAGATAACTTAAAGAGATTTTACCTGTTCAGTTATGACGAATTCCTTCGTATATTTCTTTAGCAAAATCAAGAAGCGCGATAAGGCTTATTGTGTTTCGTATTTTAAAAGATTTCCTGTGATAATCTATGCAATCCTGTTGTTTCTATCCGGAATCGTGGGGTAGGTTTCAAACAGCAACATATTTTTTTCTGTGGTCTCTGTGTGTTTGTTTTTTCTCTGTGTCCTCTGCGGTAAAAATGGATGGTGGAATTGGCGTTACACCCTTGACTTTTTTAAAAATACCTTTAATTTAGTACTAAATTGTAATAATTCCATTTTTGAAACGATTACAGAAAAAAGGAGGTACAATGAGTAAAAAATATCCTTTAGGTAAAGGTCATTTGAAGTGGACGGAAGGAGAGTGGGTTGAAAAGAATCTCGGCGGGGATTTTTTAATCGTGGATGTTCAGCCCAACATACACGATTATATTCTGGAGCATATTCCCGGCGCTGTATATTTTAATCCCGACTTATTGAGGGTTCCTGATAAGGGTATCCCGGGTAAGTACGTGCCGGAAAATGTCGCGAAATTGCTTTTCGGCAGGATCGGGCTTTCCAGTGATTATCCTGTTGTGGTCTATACGGGTGTTGGGGGTTATAAGGGTTGGGGTGATGGTCTGGAACAGACGATGGTGGCGTATTCTCTTTTGAGATTCGGGCATAACAAGGTTTATATACTGGATGGCGGTTTGAACGAGTGGAAAAAAGAAGACAGGAAAGTTACGAAAGAGTTTCCAGTTGTGAAGGAATCAGATTTTAGAGTTGAGTTAAGGAAAGGCTTCCAGACCGAATATGATGAATTTAAGAGAATTAAGGATGACGGGAATGTAATTTTGCTCGACGCCAGACCGGAAAATGTTTATGAAGGGCAGGGTCCCTGGATTAAGCCCGGACATATACCGGGCGCGATAAATCTCCCCTGGAAAAATTTGATGGTTCAAGATAATCCCGCTCTTTTAAAAAATAAAGATGAAATAAAGAGTATTTTAGACGAGAAGGGAATAACTGAGGATAAAACCGTAATTTGTTCCTGTGGTACGGGTAGAGAAGCCACAAATGAATTCCTCATGTTTAAATATCTGCTGGAATATCCAGATGTAAAAATTTACGAGGGTTCTTTTACCGAGTGGACTTCTTATCCCGAAAATCCTACGGTAACCGGTAAAAATCCACGGTAGAAAAGGAGGTATTTTGCTTTTTGAAAAAGTGGAATCGGAGGGTCTGGCTCATCGTTCCTATATTCTTGGGCATAATAAGGAAGCTTTTGTAATAGATCCCAGGCGGGATATCGATATTTATCTTTTCCTCGTTTCACGTAAGGGTTATAAAATTAAATATATTTTAGAAACTCATCGTAATGAAGATTATGTTATAGGTTCAAAAGAACTTTCAGAAAAAACAGGAGCAAGGATTTTCCATGCGGATTCGGAGTTGAATTATAAGTACGGTCAGGCGGTGGACGATGGTCAGGAATGGGGGGTAGGCTCTTATAAAATTAAAGCTATTTTATCTCCCGGTCACACAAAAGGCAGCATGAGTTATCTTCTTTTTGACGATAGCGGTTCTCCCTGGATCCTTTTTTCGGGAGATGCTCTTTTTGCCGGAGATGTGGGGAGGGTCGATTTGTTAGGCAAAGATGAAATGGAAGAGATGGCGGAGATGCTTTATGATACGATTTTTCATAAATTTTTACCTCTTGGCGATGAGATTATTGTCTGCCCGGCTCACGGTGCCGGCTCGGTGTGCGGAGGAGAAATTGCTGACAGGCCGTGGACCACTATCGGACTGGAGAAAAAAATAAATCCGAAGCTTCAATTTAAAGAAAAAGAAGAATTCATAAAAAATGTTTCAAAAAAACTGGAAAGGCCTCCATATTTCAGGGAGATGGAAAAGTTAAACATGGAAGGAGCTTCTGTCCTCGGTTCGCTGCCTGTACCTGTTCCTCTTTTGGCGGCTGAGTTTTCCGGGGAAAAGGAAAAAGGGTTTGTTCTCGATTCCAGAATGGAAACGGACTTTGGCGGTTCGCATGTCCCCGGTTCTGTTTCAATATGGGAGGGAGGAATCCCCGCTTTTGCCGGCTGGTTTTTGCCTTATGATAAGCCTTTGTTTCTTGTTAATAAAACTGACGATCCTCTTCCTGTTGTGAGATTGTTGATAAGAATCGGTTATGATAATCTCACGGGTCATCTTTCAGGAGGAATGCTTGGCTGGAATACTTCCGGCATGCAAAGTGCTTCCATAGAAACAATAAGAGTGCAGGATTTATGCCGACTTCTGGATAAAGGAGAGGAGATTATAATTCTCGATGTTAGAGGTAAAGAAGAAATAAAAACAAAAGGTAAAATTCAGGATGCTTTGAATATCCACGTTACTCAGCTTTACGAAAGAATGAACGAGGTGCCTAAAGAAAAACCCGTTTGCATTTTCTGCGGAAGCGGTCTTCGTTCCATGATGGCAGCCAGTATTCTAAAGAAAGAAGGATGGGAGAATTTAAAAGTGGCTCTCGGCGGTCTGGCAGGATGGAACTCTAATACCTGTCATGTTGAGTTGTAGAGAGTCTTTTTCTTTGTCAGGTTATATTTCTTTGTTGACAAATAGCATAATATTTTTAAAATCCAAATAGATTTATTTTATGTAGCATAATACGGCATTAAAAAAGTAATTATTTGTTAAAGATAAAGGAGGGATTATGATAAATAAATCTATAATATTTATAGTTCTGATTCTTTTGCTGTCTTCTGCTTGCGGGACAGAGGCGGAAGTCGATAATTCTACAAAAGAAGATTGGGAAACCAACCTCGCGCTCAGGCATGAATATCGTAATGACGTGATATTTACAGCCGCAGAAACCACTTCTCCTACTGGGAAAAAGGAAATGAGCCTGGTGGCTCACGACAGGGATGAGATTATTCCTATTTTTGAAAGGCTGGAACTCGAGGGTGTTCCTTCTATGGACGAAAGAAGAGATAATATCTTGAAAATGATAAAACAATCGCCCGGAGGAAAAAGGCTCGACATGTCGGGAAAGCTCGCGACCGATATTTCAAATTTCTGGGAAGATGTTCTGAATTACGCGAAAAAACACGGAGTAACTCCCGAAAAATAACAGCTTTAATTTTTCTGACAGTTGGGGCAGTAATAGGCGCTGCGTCCCGATACGGTAGTTTTGTTTATTTTTCCACCGCATCCCGGGCACTTTTCTCCTTTTTCTCTGTGAGTTATTATAAAAGAATCGGGCAGGTTGTCGGGATCGGCTCTACTGTCTATTGATCTTTGCATGACATCTTTAATAAACTTAAAAAGTTTTTTTAGCTGGTTTTCCTCCAGGGAATTAACCTTTGTTTTTGGGTGTATTTTTGCCTGAAAAAGGATTTCATCAGAATATATATTTCCTATTCCTGACATAATTTTCTGGTTCATCAAAAAACTTTTAATCATAGATTTTTTACCTTTTGCGGATTGTTTGAATTTTTTAAAATCGAAATCCGGGTCAAGAACGTCGGGGCCAAGGTTTTTGTTTTTTACATATTCGTCTATATTCACTACAACGCCTAATTTGCCGAGTTTTCTTTGATTGTCGTATGCCAGATAATAGCCGTTTTTGAAACTCAGGAGAAGTCTGGTATGTTCAGGTTCCTGCTTTTGGTCTTTAAAATATTTCAGTTTTCCCGTCATGCCAAAGTGCATCAGCAGATATTTTCCGCTTGAGAGTTTTACAAAGAGATATTTTCCCTGACGATAGGTGGATTCTAATTTATTCGCTTCCAACTCTTTTTCCAATTTTTTGGCGCTAATGTTTTCTAAAACCTGTGTGTCTTTCACCTTTGCTTTTTCAATAGTTTTATGCAGAGAAGTGGAATCTACATATTTTTTAAATTCTTCTACGTCCGGGAGTTCCGGCATCAAACCTCCTATTTTAGCATATCGTTTAATTCGATCGCGTTTTGTACGGCGTAGCCTTTTTCATCATTGTCGAAATAACAGTATATCTCCTTTCCCTGTTTTATCCACGAAGAAAAAGCTCCTGCCCATCCCGTTAAGTCCTGCTTTGAGTATTTGCCCCGGTATTTACCTCCCGGTCCGTGGAGCCTTATATAAATAAAATTCGCGGTTGCTATTTTAGGAGAAAGGCGCCTGTTGAAATCATATATACAGAAAGCAGAGTTGTTATTCCTTAAGATATTGTATATTTCTTCTTTAAACCACCTGGGATCGCGAAATTCGAAAGCGTATTTATACCCGGGAGGCAGTTCTTCGAGGAAAGAACTCAGCCTTTCGGAATTGCATTTCCACCGCGGCGGCAGTTGAAATAATATGGGTCCCAATTTGTTTTTCAGGATTTTCAGCCTTTCAAGTAAATTTGAGACCGGGTCCGAGGGATCCTTTAATTTTTTCATGTGTGTAATATACCTGCTGGCTTTTACTGAAAATACGAAATCTCCGGGTACGGTTTTCCGCCAGTTTGCAAAAGTTCTCTCTTCAGGTATTTGATAGAAAGTATTGTTGATTTCTACGGTTTCGAGTTTTTTAGAGTAATGGGAAAGGAAATCTCCTTTGGGGAGGTCTTCAGGATAAAAAACTTTCTGCCAGTGTTTGTAATGCCATCCAGATGTTCCTATGTGTATCGCGTTTGAATTTTTCATTGATTTTTTTTATTTCCTCTATAGTTTTTCCCGATAAAACCGATTCGGGTTCGGTGCTCACCGGATTACGACGGGCGTCAGCTTCTTTATCTTTCATCTTAATTAAAAGCCACCGTTCGTTCTTTCCTTTTCCGGTTCTTATTAATGCATAACCGCCTTTTAGTTTTTGCCCCTTTAAATAAATCTCGATTTTTCCTTCATTGTAGGATCCTTCCATGGATTTTTTATCCTTTTCTTTTTCTGTTCGTTTATTTTCATAGGTTCCTCTGTCCCAGAGAAGAACCGTCCCTGCTCCGTACTGCCCTTCGGGAATAATTCCTTCGAAATTCGCGTATTCTAAAGGATGGTCTTCGGTTGGCATGGCTAATCTTTTTACACTCGGATCGGTGGAAGGACCTTTTGGGACAGCCCATGATTTAAGGACTCCGTCTATTTCAAGACGGAAATCGTAATGCAGGTTCGAAGCGTCGTGCTTCTGTATTATAAATATCGGGTTTTCTGATGATTTTTCCCTGCCTCCGGCAGGTTCTCCGGTTTTTCTGAAATCCCGTTTTTCTTTGTATTTTTTTAGTTTGTCCCCTTTAGCCAAAACATCACCTCTTTAAAAAAACTTTTGTAAAAAATTTTGAATTATTACTTATATGATCTTTTGGATTACCGATTAGTTCGTAGAATGGAGAACCAAACATCTATACATAAGATAGGTTTTAACTCTATTATGTCAAGCAAGACTACTCCACTGGCAATATTTTAAAAGCGTATTATCTTAAATTATGAAAATCGTAATGGATGAAAATGTGCTGCTGGGAAAGGAGGCTTTTTCTTCGATTGGTGAAGTTGTCGCGGTTTCGGGTCGTGATATAACCCCTGAAGTTATTAAGGACGCGGATGTTCTTATAGTTCGCTCTGTTACGAAAGTAAACAAAGAACTGCTTGGGGATAGTGATATTAAATTTGTGGGTTCTGCTACCGCGGGAATCGACCATGTGGATGCCGAATATTTAAAAAGTAGAAAGATAGGTTTCGCCAGTGCTCCGGGCAGTAATTCTAATTCGGTTGCGGAATACATTATAGCAGGTTTGTTACAGCTCGATAGGAAAGGGAAACTTTCTCTTGAAAAATTAAGTCTGGGAGTCGTCGGCGTCGGCAACGTAGGAAGTAAAGTTGTTAAAAAAGCAGAGGGTTTAGGTATTAAGGTACTGAAGAACGATCCTCCTCTTAAGAGAGAAACAAAAGATGCCGTTTTTCTTGAACTTGACGAACTGATGAATTGCGACGTTATAACCTTGCACGTTCCTCTGTCGTATGAGGGTGTCGATAAAACTTTTAAGCTGTTCGACGAAAGAAGAATAAATAAAATGAAAAAAGGCGGCATTTTGATAAATTCTTCCAGAGGAAAAGTTATTGAACAGTCGGCTTTAAAATCCTCTTTAGAAAAAGATCATTTAGCCGGAGCAATATTGGATGTCTGGGAGAAAGAGCCCGATATCGATATAGAAACGCTTAAAATGGTCGATATCGGGACTTCTCATATCGCCGGGTATTCCTACGACGGAAAAGTTAAAGGAACAAGAATGGTTTTCGACGCTATTTGTGATTTTTTTTCTTTGAATAAGAAATGGAATGTGGAGTTGCCTTCGCCTGAGGTTCCCTATTTAGAAGTAAATGCCGATAAAGCCGGGAGCTTTACCGGAATTTTATCCGATGTTGTTTTTAAAGTTTACGATATAAAAAAAGATGACAGAAGCCTTCGAAAAATATTAAATCTTAAAAGGAAAGAAAAAAATAAATTCTTCGATGACCTTAGAACCAATTATTGGAGAAGAAGGGAGTTTTTTAACACCAGGATCGAATTTAGCAAGAAAAATGCTGACCTGAAAGGTAAATTCAGAGCTCTGGGGTTTGATTTAAAAAGTTAGAGATTCTAAACCAATATTATCAAAAAAGTATAAACGAAGCAATCGAGAAATAAATGATAAGACCCGTAATGTCCAATAATGTCGAAAGCAGAGGGTTGCTGATGATTGCCGGGTCTAGATTCAATCGAAATAATAGTATAGGCAACAAGCTGCCTATGAGGTTAGCCCATATTACGATTATAAAAACGGATATGCCGACGACGAGTCCAATCCCGGAACCAACCACCAAAAATTTGCCCCCTAAATATAGAATAAAACCCAGAACTAAACCCAGAAGCGTTCCTACGAATAATTCTTTCTTTAAGATTGTAAACCATCTTTTTATCGTCAGTTCGCCCGTAGCCAGAGCCCTGATGATGAGGGTTGCTGCCTGGCTGCTTGTGTTCCCGCCGGTACCTATCAGCAGAGGTATAAAGAAAGCAAGACCGATAATAGTCGCAAGCGTATCTTCGTACATCGCTATTATTCTTGAGGTCAGGAATCCCGATATGGCGAGGAGGGACAGCCAGACTATTCGTTTTCGAAATAAAACAAAAGGCCTGGACGCGTTGTAACTCATATCCAGTGGGATTACTGCGCCGGCCATATGAGCATCTTCGGTAACTTCTTCTTCGAGAACATCGAGAATATCGTCTACAGTAACGATACCTAACAGGACGTTTTCTGAAGTGACTACCGGAATCGCGTACAGGTCATATCTTTCTATTATTTTAACCGCGGATTCCTGGTCTTCATAGGCGGAAATTGCAACGAACTTTCGGTCCATTATAGAATCTACTTTCTGCGAGGGATCAGCCAGGATAAGTCGTCTTAACCTTACATCGTCGAGCAGGCGAGTGTTCTCATCTACCACATAAACCATATTTATTGTTTCCGCGTCCCTTCCGTTTTCACGTACGTGTTTTAACGATTCTTTAATT
This sequence comes from uncultured bacterium, assembly GCA_964606065.1. GTDB lineage: Bacteria > Hydrothermota > UBA3072 > UBA3072 > UBA3072 > JAFGHJ01. Next base: position 15,367 of record CAZSEX010000033.1, read on the forward strand.
GTCCAGTTAGGTCTTATGGTGACGCAGTCCGGCGTCATTAATCTTCCCACACTGTCTTCGGGATATCCGAGCAAACGCAGCGCTTCCTTTCTCTCTTCGACGGGCAGTAGATTAAGAAGTTTTCGAGTTATTGTTCCGGGCAGTTCTTCGAATAATTCTGTTCGGTCATCCGGAGGGAGTTCGAGAATAACTTCGCTGACCTGTTCGTTGTTAAGCTGGTGAAGAAGATTTTCCTGTTTTTCAGATTCCAGTTCGCCGAATACATCTCCTTTCATCTGTCGTGACAGCAACAGAAAAAGAATAATAGAATCCTTTTCTTCTAACTCCTCTAACAGGTCAGCAATATCAGGTGCCGGCCAGACAGACAGGGTGTCTTTAAGAACGCGCCAGTTCTTTTGTTCGATTAATACCTGGATTTCCGGTTTGAGAAGTTCTTTTAACATAGAAATGCTCCGTATCGTATATTATTAAGTTAAATGAGATTGTCAACTAACAGGTTTTAATTGAGCAGAGGAAAACACACTTGACGAAAGTCGGTAATCTTTTAAATTATATTGCATATATGTTAACTAACCGGCAGGTATTTTATGAAAAATCTTTTGATAATTTTTTTAATTTCTGTAGCTTTGACGTTAACCAGTGAGTCCTCAGATGTGACAGGTTCTGAGGGGCCTGATACCACGCAGCCTGATACAACTAATTACCCCGCCCCCGATAAGCTGTGCGCTATTACTTTTGATGATGGACCGGATACAAATTTGACCAGCCAGGTGCTCGATAAACTGGAATATTATCAGATTGTTGCCACGTTTTTTGTTGTAGGCCAGAGAATAAATGGTACAACTCAGCCTGTACTGCAACGTCAGGTTTCATTGAACTGTGAAATCGGCAATCATTCCTACGGATATGAAAGTATGACTTCGATGGATTCCGCCCAGATAGTCGAATCGGTACATAAGACCGATTCCCTCGTGGAAAAATATGCCGGTGTTAACACCCATTTTTTCCGTCCGCCTAATCTTGCCGTAAACAGTACCATGTATAAAGCTATAGATTTACCTTTCGCGAGTGGATCTGTTATCGCGTATGACTGGCAGGGTGGTAGTGGAGATACTCCGGAGAAAGTGGTCAACAGCGTTATCAATGGAGTTGTGGATGGTGCGATAATTCTCTTGCACGATGTTCAGCCTTTACCCCATCCGACCCCGGAAGCGTTGGATTCTATTATTTCTGCGCTCAGGAACATGGGTTACGAATTTG
>CAZSEX010000033.1:16726-21583 GCA_964606065.1 uncultured bacterium
CCGGAAGCGTTGGATTCTATTATTTCTGCGCTCAGGAACATGGGTTACGAATTTGTTACGTTAAGCGACCTTTTCACTATAAAAGGAGTGACTCCGAATGTCGAGAATAAAATGTGGACGGTTGTCAAATAGTATATTTTTCCGAAATTAGATTGTTTGTAAGGAAAACATATGACAAACAAAAAACGGAGGGTAAGTTTTGCCCTCCGTTTTTTTACTGAGTTGCTATTGGTTTATTTTATCAAAATGCATTTTTACTCTCTTTTAACTTTTCCTTCATCTTCTAAAAATAACTTGCGAAATAAAGTTTTTTATGTATAATAAAAGTATCAATTGGGGTTGTTGCGAAAATGTGAAATTTACTTGTTTTTGAATTATTGGAAAGGAGAAATATTATGAAAAAGAATTTGTTTTGTAAGAAGTTATTATTGGTTTCATTCATAATGCTGACAGTGTCGTCAAAAAAGGTTTTCGCAGGCGAGCGTGATCATGAAGGCGGGTTTTTCCTCAGAATATTGGCTGGTTCCGGTTATGCTCAAACGGAATTGGGCGATCCGGCAACTATGAAATATTTCGGCCCCTGTGGTGGCTTCAATTTTGCTATTGGGGGAGTGGTTTCGAAGAACTTTAGTGTGCATGCTTCGTTATTGAGCTGGTTGATAGCCGGTCCTGCCGTAGAAACAGGAGAAAGCTCGACAGACTTAAATGGGGACTTGACCCTTTCTGCTGTTGGAATAGGAATGACTTACTATATTATGCCAATTAATATTTATTTCTCGCCTTCTGTGGGGGTAGGAAGATTGATACTGGAATCGGGAGGAGTTACTGGTGACACGGAAAGGGGTCCGGTTATCGATTTGACCATGGGTAAAGAATGGTGGGTTGGAGGCAGTTGGGGTCTTGGAGTAGCCGGTATGGTCGGCTATCACTCGGTTCGGGAGTCGGAAGAAATTGATGTAGATTGGAGAGGGTACAGCATAGGTATAAGATTTTCAGCGACACTCAACTAAATTCTTTATCCTGACAGAAACAAAAGAAAGATAAGAAAAAAGGAGAGCAAACCTTACTCTCCTTTTTTCATCTGGTTTGAATCGGTTATTTTATAACTGAAAGTTTTATTTTATTGCTGTTTTTATCGATTATAAAGTATATCCCGGCTTCGACTTCTTTTCCGTTTTTATCTTTCAGATTCCAGGAACCGGTATTTAATTTGATTATTTCTCTACCCGTTACGTCGTAGACGATAGCTTTGGATGAACCAACTTCTACCATACCGCCTGCAAGCGCGATTCGATTTCGGATTTCTGTTATATTTTCATTCGGATTTTCGGCGATTCCACTCTCTCTCCAGGGAGCGTCGAACCAGAGATTCCCGTAACTATCATTATATACAACTCCGCTTCCGGTCGCGGGTGCTCCCGGAGAGTAAACTAATTCCGTAACGGATATATTTGTTCCTTCACCTACAGTGCTTGCTTCATGCCAGTTTGTCGGGTCGGATTCAGACGACCATCTCCATACGTTTTGATAAGTTGGAAAAGGAACGTCAAAAGTTGTAAAACAGTAAGCAATATTCATATATTGATTGGGAGTTACCTGGTAGCCCCTTATATCGGAGTATATTTCCTCCAGACTTCCTTTTACCAGTGTATCGGGAATGACTGTTCCGGGAGCGAGAGGAGAATTTGGCCAGTCATCTCCGCCTTCTTCAGAATATAGATAGAGAAGGTTGTGTTCCCCGCTAAGTAAATTTTCTCGCGAATAAAATACATAAACTAACTGGGTGGTATCGGGTAACGTTGTGGTAACCCCTAATCTCGGATACTGAATTTCTCCCGTATTGAGCCAGAGAGGGTTTTTTACCGTGCTTGTAGCAGGATTCCCTCTATCTCTCCAGTAACTGAGTTGCAGAGTATAATTAGATCCGCTCTGCAATATCGATAAATGATATAAAGAAGAATCAGCCGTAGTAATATCCTGGTCCAGCCAGTTTGCCGCGGAACCCGCCTTCACTAATATATCCCAGCTGTTTCCTCCGTTTCCGGAAACTAAAATATGTAAAGTATCATATCCGGCGGTAATATCAAGATATGACATGTACAGATAAAAATCTTCGAAATCGTCTCTTACCAGTTTCGGAGAACGGATTTCCGTTGCGTCTATAGCAGAACTCAGCAGCCAATCAATATTCCAAAATCCGCCCGCTTCCCAGATTTTTGCTATATTCATCTGATCGTTTCCGGGGATTTCGTGATACCAACTCATAAGAACGTAAACCGTGTCGTCTCTTGTAACTACGAGATCGATTTCTTTTACTTCCCAATATTGAGCCTCGTAAGCGTCTCTGAATATTATATCCCAGGTTTCGCCATGATTGGTCGAACGAAACAAAAGGATTCCCATAGAATCCGGGCCAAAATAAGTACCAGAATCCGGTATACACGCCGCATATATATTTCCGTTTGAATAATTATAATCAGCTGCAAAGTTTACATTTGTGCCGAGAGAATCTTCAATAAGTACATCAGAAGGATTCCAGAGTGGTTCTGCAGAGGTGATGCTGGTTTGGGAAATTAAAAGTAAATAAACTAATAAAAACATAAAAATACCTCCTTTTTTAAATTTCGTTTATTATAAAAATAATAATTAAGTTGTCAATATATTATTTAATTAAAATCATTTTCTTTGTATCGACAAAGCCGATATCTTTCGCTTTGAGTGTATAGAAATATATTCCATTAGCTAACTGGGAAGCATCGAAAGTTGCGTAATGCATGCCGGCAGAGAACTCTTTTTCTGCGAGTACCGCTACTTCCTGACCGAGAGAATTATAGATTTTAAGAGAAACAAATGATTCTTCAGGGATTTCAAATTTGATTCGTGTCGATTGACAGAATGGATTCGGATGATTTTGATACAGCTTGAATAATTTCGGTTCTTCAACTTTGACCATGTCGATATCACCTGAGACAAAAGTCGTTACGCTTTTTTCCGGAAGATCAACGGTTAAACTGTCGTTTATTACCAGTATATAGCTTTCGCGACTACAATTTTTTGTTTCCGAAGTAACAAAAGGCGTAAATCTTTCGACATCTCCGTCCTGAAAAACAAATGTCTGATTTTTAGACTGAGAGGAAGTGTTTATTGCGGCAATAACAACCGTTGAAGATGTACTGTCTCTGTAAGCGGAAAGGAAAACACCGCTCTGAGGGTTATCATAACATTCAACTCGCAAATATCCCGGACGTATAAATCTGGCAAATTGAGACATAATGTACCCGCGTTTTGTAACATCGCCTTTATTGCCACTACCCATCGTTCCATCACTAATGGGTCCATAATACCGTACGATATACCACCAGACGTAAGCGCTCATTCCTGCAACCATTACATTATGGATTTCTGTTCCAACCTCGAGAGCCAATGGCCAATCGTTTCCCGAATGTGCGCTTTCCGTATAGTGCTCTGTCATCCATATTTCTTTCCCTTTTTCTTCTGCCAGCGGATAAGCTTCTAATCCGCCTCCATATATATGCCCGGCAGCAATATCCAGATTTGCGCAGGCGTCGGGGTCATTTAGGATCGGGTCAGAAAGTGCTTTATTGAAATAAAATGATTCCGGTGCCATCAATTTGACTCCGATTGATGGAACATTTTCTTTTATAAATTTAACCATTTGTGATGCATTCCAATCACATGATTCATATGTAACAGTAATATCCGGTTCATTTTGAACGGATATGGCATATATTGGCGCGTCGTTTTTCTCCATATAAGTGGAGAATGAATCTAAATGTGCGGCAAAATCGTTATAGTAAGCTTCTTCAAGCTCACCTCCTACAGGATTATTGTTGGTTTTCATTGCCGGAGGGGGAGACCAGGGCGATGCAATAATAGTTGCACCAAGTGAATAAGCTGACTGTGCAGTGGAAATATTACGATAAAACTCGCCTTGTTGATATGGAACCCGGAGCCTGAGTATTGAAAGCCCGATTTGACCATTTCCGGTACCAAAAGCAGTTTCAATTTCAGAAGCGGTCATATCAGCTCTCCAGGGGAGAATGTTTGCTGCGCCGAACCCCCTGATTAACTGGTGAGTACTATCCAGCTTTATTACAGCCGCATTCTGCGCATAAAGGGCAGCAGAAAATACAAGCGAAAGAATAAAAATAAAAAACACTTTATTAATGATTATGTCAGTATAAATTTTGATCTTATTTTTCATTATCTTTAATATAAGCTTTATTAGTCGTTTCAGCAACCGGGATTCTCTTCTTATTTAATATATAGCATTTTCCCGGTTTTCTTAAAGTCTTTTCCTACCTTCAATTCATAGATATATATACCGCTGGCAAGCTTACTCGCATCAAAAGTAATAGAATGTTTCCCAGCCTTTTGACATTTATTAATTAAAGTACAGACTTCTCTTCCACTGATATCGTAAACTTTTAAACCAACAAAATCGAAATCTGGTATGGAATATGAAATTACCGTTTCGAGATTAAAAGGATTTGGACGGTAATTACCGCTATGTTTGCATTCGTATGCTGTATCGCGCCAACTCACCAGGTTAGCGTTATCTGATTTATCCGCGTAAGGGAATGTACGAACAACGGCAAATTGCGGAAATATATCAAACAGAGAAGCATCAAATCGGTCATGAGGTAAACCGGTACCGGGTTCAAGCATAGCCAGAATGCAGTCATAAGTGGCACTGGTCAATGTGTCTAAATAAGCCGACGCTTGTGCGTTTGATATAAATTTAGCAAAACCAGTATTAGAACGGCCAAATATACCTATAAACCCTGACGTCACCAACATAAAATAAAGCGTGCTTTTCACAAAAACACCTTTTGA
>CAZSEX010000034.1:0-21353 GCA_964606065.1 uncultured bacterium
CCAGCTTCCTTCGCGAAGAATTGCGCCGTTGTCGGAATAATAAATAACCGAATCTGTTCCCTCTTCAACCAGTTCTCTTCCTCCGTAATTTCTGTCGTGGTCCAGGTAATGAATATCGGGAAATTCTCCGTGCCAGAGGTCGTAGTCGTGGTTATAAATATGTTTCATTGGATCACCGATATATATATCTTCTTCCGCGACTCCGACTTCGTTCACCAGGTGCTTTAAAATGGCTAATATTACATGTGGAGATGTTTCAGATACGCCATAGTTATACGGTTCAAAGTCGGGGCCAATTGAATAAGCGCTGGTCCTGTTAACCTTTATAAATATTTCTTCACCCGCCTGGTATCCCACGTCGCCTTTACCTCTATGATTATTGTTATATTTGAAAAAGGCGTCCCATGCGTTAGAAACAGTGGTTTGGCCTGAAATTACTTTAACGGCTGTATCCAGCATGTGGTCTATCACATTCTGGTTATTATTTTCATTAAGAAACCAACCATGTCCGCTTAAATCGGGGTCGCAATCCTCGTTTGTCGCGTCCGGATCGTGCACCCATACAACTCTTCCCGGGAAAATGCCTTTGGCTTCTCCCATGGGCTGATTAGCCACGACATCTCTGGTTTTATAAACAGGAATTTGCGCGCGGGCGTATTGATTTGTGTGCAGTATTAGAAACGCTCCGCCCGCTATACCGATTAAAACAAAAATTGTCGCAAGAGAATATCTGGACTTTCTTAATTTTTCTTTAGCCTTATGAAATGAAAAAAGTGAGGTAAATATTGCGGCCACATACGCGACAAAACTGGCAGCGGTAGGAACTGCAACCTTCATACATGGATATCTTAACCTGCTGGGCTTTGGCCCCACCCTTATAATTACCCATATCAGAGAAAGAAGTCCTAAAATCGGGAATAACAATACCGACTTAATTCCTCTGTATTTACTTCTGGTTCTTTCGTAGCGGTGCTTGCTGTGTTTTAATAGTAATGCCAAATTTTCTTTCGCTTTTCCGATCAATTTGTTTTCCTCCTTTTTTATGTTTATATTAACTTATTTTTTTATATTGTCAAGAAAGTAAAATTTTAAAAGATTTTCTGATTTTCTGTTTATAGTCCGCAAACCTGAAGGTTTGCCCTACAATAAGGTACAAAAAATCTTGAGTTAATTTGGTGCCGGGAGCGGTTGACATTATTACATCTTTTAATATATTCCAGTCATGGATGAGACACTCGATCAGGTAAAGTTCAGAAAAGAACATTTAAAAGAATTAAAAAAGAGGAAAATAAACCCATATCCTTATAAATTTGAGCGTACGCATATAAACGAAGAGCTGAAGGAAAATTTTGGAAGTCTTGAAAATGAAGATGTGGCTGCCGCCGGCAGAGTTATGCGTATAAGGAGCCACGGTAAGAGCGCTTTTTTTGATATTCGGGACTCTTCCGATTCTGTTCAAATTTATCTGAGCAAAGATACTCTCGGGGATAATTATGAAATTGTCGGTTTGCTGGATATAGGAGATTTTATCGGAGTAAAAGGAAAGTTAATGAAAACCAGAACAGGTGAAATCACGATATTGGTCGAAGATTTGAAAGTTCTGGCAAAGTCTTTACATCCTTTGCCTGAAAAATGGCACGGTCTTTCCGATAGAGAAGATCGTTACAGGAAACGTTATCTGGATTTAATCGCGAACTGTGAAAGCGCGGAGGTTTTTAAAAAACGAACCCTTATAATTCAGGAAGTAAGGAATTTCTTGAATGAAAGAGGTTTTACTGAAGTGGAAACACCGGTTCTTCAGCCTCAGTATGGTGGAGGTTTTGCGAAACCTTTTAAAACTTATCAGGAATCGCTTGATAAAGAACTGTTTTTGCGCATCGCTTATGAGTTATATTTAAAGAGACTCATAATAGGAGGAATGGAGAGGGTTTATGAGATAGGAAAAGATTTCAGGAATGAAGGTGTCGACCGGTTTCATAATCCCGAGTTTACAATGCTTGAACTTTATCAGGCTTATGCGGATTACTACGATATGATGGAAATCGTGGAATCTCTTTTTGAACGTCTTTTAGATCGTTTTGCAGGCTCGAAAGAATTGGAATATCAGGGTACCAGAATTTCTTTTAAGGATGGCTGGCAGCGAATTTCTTACTATGGAATTCTTGAAGAAAAAACGGGAGTCGATTTTAAAGGTTTGTCATTCGGTGAGATCAAGAGTAAAGCGGAAGAACTAAATGTGAGCGTGGAAGGACTCTATACCTCCGGAAAAGTACTCGATGCGATATTTTCAGAAGTCGTAGAACCTGCAATAGATAAGCCGGCTTTTATTGTGGATTATCCAAAGGATATTTCTCCTCTCGCTAAGGATAAAAGAGATGAAGAAGAAGTTGTTGAGAGATTTGAGCCTTTTCTTTTCGGAATGGAAATCGGAAACGCTTACTCGGAATTGAATGATCCAATCGAGCAAAGAAAGAGATTTGAAAGTCAATTAGCATTGAGAGAAAAAGGTGATCTTGAAACCGAATCTCTGGATGAGGATTTTTTATCCGCTATGTCTTATGGTATGCCTCCCACAGGCGGTTTGGGATTGGGAATCGATCGTATTATAATGATTCTTCTGAACCAGCCTTCTATAAGAGACGTTATCCTTTTTCCGCAACTTAAGTAAATAGGGGTTTTGAATAAACTATGGTTTCGGGTTACGTGTTTCGGGTTTCGAGTAAAAAAAACAATGAAAAAATCAGTGTTTATCTGTGTAAATCTGTGGTATTTTTTGGATTTAGGATTTAGGGGTTGGGATTTTGCAGCAAAAAAAATTTCCGGGTTGTGTGTGGGGTTTTGTGTTCTCCGTGTCTCTGTGTGAGAATAATTTGGTGTTGTGGGTTGAGTTTAAAACAAAAAAACTTTGTGTGATTTGTGGTTAAATATGACTGAAGATTTAGGTAAATTAAAAGAATTGGTTACAACTTTAGAAAAGCTTCCGAATAAATTTCCGGAGGCTGATTACCCGATCGAATTTAAAACCGCAGAGCTTACTTCTTTGTGTCCTTTTACGGGACATCCTGATTTTTATAAACTTAAAGTTAAGTATAAACCATGCAAATATATTGTAGAACTAAAAAGCGTGAAATTATATATAGAAAAATTCAGAGACTTCCGAACAACTCATGAAACACTTTTAAATATAATTTTCGAGGATTTTAAATCACTGTTATCTCCCAGGTATCTTTTTGTCGAATTAAAAGTCAATGTGCGGGGAGGAATAAAAACCACGCTTTCCAGGGAAGAAAACCTGAATCCTTTGGAATAGTTTAATTGTTGAATCGTTAAAAGTTAAATTGTTTTTTTCTGTGTTTTTTTTTCTGATCTACCGGTTCGATAATAGCCTTGCGGTACAATAAATAATTCATATTTTAGTAAGGAGATTAAAAATGAAACGAAAAGTCGTAAGAAAGCAGCCGAATTCAAAAATGTGCCTGGTGTGCGGATTGAAAAACAGCCTCGGGCTAAAGGCTCATTTTTACGAATTGGAAAATAAAGAACTGGTCGGGATTTTTAAGCCGATAAAAGAACATCAGGGTTATCCGGATCGTCTTCACGGGGGGATAATTTCAGCTATTATAGATGAAACAATTGGTAGGTCGATTTTGATAAATTACGAAGAGGACGTCTGGTTTGTAACGGTGGAATTTAATGTTCGTTTTAGAAAACCTGTTCCGCTCAATGAGGAAGTGAAAGTCAGAGCGCGTCTTTCTAAAGAAACGAGCCGCATATATGAAGGAACCGGTGAAATAGTTTTAGAAAACGGAGAGGTGGCGGCGGAAGGTTATGGCAAATACATGAAATTACCTATGGAAAAAATCGCGGATTTCGATTATGAAGAACAGGAATGGAAAGTCGTTCCCGCGGATAAAGATCCTAAAGAAATCGATGTTTAATTCTGAACCACAAAGCCCACAAAGAACACAAAGGATTTGTTGACGGAAATGAAAGAGGTAAACAAGTTGTCAAACAAAGTAATTGGAATTGCGATTGATGTTCATAGAAATTTAGGGCCAGGACTTCTTGAATCGGTTTATAAGCAATGTTTAGCGTATGAATTTTTTAGTGTTGGTATTGAATATGAAATGGAAAAGGTAATACCTATAAAATATAAAAAAGTAAATATTGATTGTGCTTTTAGAGCTGATTTTATAATAGAAAACAATATAATTTTGGAGTTAAAGACCGTTGATAGAATTCTTCCGATTCATAAAGCCCAATTGTTAACATATTTAAAATTAACTTCTATTAAATTAGGTATAATAATTAATTTTAATGTAAAATTATTGAAAAATGGGATTAAAAGAGTTATATTATAAAGCATTGCCATTTTTTATAATAGGTTTAGTTTTAAATTTTGATTCTTAAATGGGTTGTAGGGGTTGAGGTATGGATCTTTGCGGGCTTTGTGGTTCAATAATCTTTTTAAATAAGGAGATGTAGGTGAGTGATAGGATTTTGTATTACAGCACAAATAGAGAACTGAATACTAAAGAAATTAAGGGTTTTAAAGAAAAAGTAACCTTTAAAGAAGCCCTTTTTATGGGTCAGGCTCCGGATAACGGACTGTTTATGCCGGATCGTTTACCGGAATTATATAAAGAAGAAATCTTGTCGCTTAAGGGTAAACCTTACCATGAAGTCGCTTTTGAAATTTTGAGAAGATATTTAAAAAATGATATAAACGACGAAAAGTTAAGCGAAATTTGTAAGGAAGCTTACACTTTTGGTATCCCTATAGAAAAGATTAAGGAAGAGGTTTATCTTGCCAGAATGGATCAGGGTCCGACTGCTTCATTTAAAGATTTCGCGGCACAGGTTATGTCGAGATTGATGGAAGAATTAAAGGACGAAAATCAGAAAATAACAGTTTTAGTGGCAACTTCCGGAGATACCGGAAGCGCTATAGGCACTGCTTATAAGGGTTTGAAAGATATTAAAGTCTATATTCTGTATCCGAAGTCTGAAGTCAGCGATCGTCAGTATAAACAGTTGAATTCAATAGGGGATAATGCGGTTACTATAGCTATCGACGGAAAATTTGATGACTGCCAGAGGCTTGTAAAACAGGCGTTCGGGGATCCGGAACTCAAAAGTTTAAATTTAACTTCCGCGAATTCAATTAACATAGGAAGAATTTTACCGCAGATAGTTTATTACTTTTATGCTTATGTAAACGTTGTAGAAGAATTCCATCCTGTTATTTTTTCGGTTCCGTCCGGCAACTTCGGGAATTCTCTCGGCTGCGAAATCGCACGTAGAATGGGCTTACCTGTGGATATACTTATAATAGCAACCAACGAAAACGATGAATTTCCAAAATTTCTTGAGACCGGGGTTTATGAGAAGGTAGATCCTTCGCGTGAATGTCTTTCAAACGCTATGAATGTGGGAAATCCGAGTAACCTCGCCCGTTATTTTAATCTTTACGGCGGTATTGTGGATAAAGAGGGAAATGTTTACAGTAAACCTGATGTTTCCGGGATGAGAAAAAATTTATATTCAGTTTCTATTACTGATAAAGAGACCGTAAAAACCATAAAAGAAATTTATGAAAAATACAATGTGTTGCTTGAACCGCACGGATCAGTTGGTGTCGCGGTTTTAATGAATCACTACAAAAAAATAGATAAGCCTGCCATTTGCTTTGAAACCGCCCATCCTTCAAAATTCCCCGAAATAATAGAAGAAACGTTAAATATAACTCCTGAATCTCATCCGTCGCTTGTGGACGTAGATAAGAGAGTTATAAAACCCGAGCATCTGCCGAATGATTATGAGGTTTTTAAGAAATATTTGCTGTCCTCACAGTAAAAAGAAAGGAGTTTTTATGAGAAAGTATACTTTAATAATGTTAATGTATTTTTTTGCAATTATTGGTTATGCCGACGAGGAAAGAATGGGGGTAAATATAGGGTTAAAGGGTGGTTCGTTTTTTGTAGGTTATGAAAATTCTTTAAACATTTTTTCTCTGGGAGGCGCCATTGGTTACACATTACCCCTTAAAAACAGGAATTTCGAAGTTGCGTTTGAAGCGGATTTTAATCTGGGATACCTTGGCGGAGATTATGTGAGTGGTTATCCCGGGAACAAGTCACACGTAAGAACATTTGGCGGATATACTGTTATAAATACGGTTCCATCGAATGAAATATACTTTAAGGGTAAAATAGGTATCACGCATGAAACTGTGTTTGAGACAATTGAGGATATAGAAACACCATACAGGGAAATAGGACCTTCATTTGGAATTGGTGTGGGGTATAATGCTTCCGATAATGTGAACATAGAGGGTGAATTTACAACCACAAACAGCGATATGAAATTCTTTAGTGTAGGTTTAAAACTGCTTTTGTAATGTAAGAAATAAGACTGCCGGGATTCAATGAATACAGAAAAAGAGTTCTATAATAGGTTTATTAGAGGTTTTGTTGGATAAAAATAATCCGGGACTTAAAAAAGAATTAGGTCTAATTCATATTTTTTGTATAACTTCCGGGGCCATGATAAGCTCCGGTCTTTTCGTCCTGCCCGGTCTTGCATACGAAAAAGCCGGTCCCTCTATTATCCTCAGTTATCTCATTGCCGGATTGTTGGCTCTCCCCGGTATGTTGAGTCTTGTGGAAATGACTACCGCTATGCCGAAAGCGGGTGCGGACTGTTATGGCGTTATTCGCAGCATGGGTCCGGGAATCGGAACGGTTGCGGGACTCTTAAGCTGGTTTTCGCTCGCCATGAAAAGCGCTTTTGCCCTTATAGGTCTTTCTCTGTTAGCGATAACTTTTGTAAATGTAAACATATACGTAATAGCAATATCCGGTTGTATTATATTTTTAATAATTAATCTCGTTGGAGTAAAAGAAGCGGGAATAATACAATTTATTCTCGCCGGAGTTTTATTTTTTATAATGACCTTTTACATAATAAGGGGTGTACCTTTTGTAGAAGTACAGCGTTTTGAACCTTTTGTCGCGAAAGGTATAGTACCCGTATTTTCTGTTGCCGGTTATGTATTTATCTCTTATGCTGGACTTTTACAGTTGGCGAGTATGGCTGAAGAAATTCGTAATCCGTCAAAGAATATCCCTCTTGGAATGCTTGTGACAGTTTCAGTGGTAACAATCTTTTATTTTTTGATGATATTCGTTACGGTGGGAGTTCTCGACGGAGAAGTTTTGTCCGGTTCTCTTACTCCTATATCCGATGGAGCGAACGCTTTTATGAAAATGCCCGGCACAACAATTGTGACGATCGCCGCCTTTATGGCATTCTTAACCACAGCGAATGCCGGAATAATGACATCAGCTCGTTCTCTCGTGCCTCTCAGTAGAGATAAATTGTTCCCCGAGATTTTCGCCAGAATTCATCCTCATTTCGGTACTCCTTACTACGCTTTATTTTTAACAGGTATATTTATTATAATTTCTTTCTTCTTGCGATTAGAAATCCTTGTTGAAACTGCCTCAATTGTTTTAATACTCGCGAATGTTCTTTCCTGTCTTGCCGTTATTGTTCTGCGGGAGAGCGGATTACAAAATTACAGACCCACTTTCCGTACTCCTCTCTATCCCTGGATACAGATTACAGGTATCGTTGCTTTTGGATTTATTTTACTTGAAATGGGAGGAGAAGCTTATATTATTACCACAATATTGTCTTTAGCAGGGTTTAGCGCTTACTGGTTTTATGGGAGAAAAAGAGTGAAAAGCGAATCCGCGATGCTGCATCTGGTGGAGAGGATTACAAACCGGGAGTTGGTTACGGGAACTCTTGAAGAAGAACTCCGGGAGCTTTCTCTTGAACGGGATGAGGTCACGCTCGACCGTTTCGATAAAATCGTGAAGGAATGTCCGGTCCTGGATATAAAGGAGAAAATCGAACTGGATGAATTATTTGAAATGGTGGGAAAAGAACTCGCTGAATCCGTGGGGATGGATTCCAAATATATATATGAAGCCCTTAAGGAAAAAGAAGAAGAAAACGGCACGGCTATAACACCGAGTCTGGCAATTCCTCATATTATTGCGGAGGGCAGCCATAAATTCGAAGTATTGCTTGCAAGATCAAAGGAAGGTATAAGATTTTCTGATTCGGCAACGAAAGTCCATGCTATATTCATTCTTCTTGGCACCAGGGACGAACGCAATTTTCACCTTTACGCTCTTTCTGCGATTGCTCAGGTTGCGGGAGACCCGGATTTCATGAATCGATGGATGAAAGCGAGGGATAAACAGGGACTTCGTGATGTGATTATTCTGGGAAAAAGACTCCGTCCCTGGGGTAGCAAAGGATAAATTATTCCGTAGCCCTCACCCTGATTAGTTGTATCAAAGTATCCCAATTTAAGTTTTCGCATCCCCATGAAAACGCTGTCGTGATGATTAAAAATAAAAATATACGAATAATTCGTTTGCTCTTCATTCACTCCCATTAAACACAAGTAGAGTTGGAATTTGCACCCAATAGATGTTTTGCCGCATTTTGAAAAAATTATGAAAATCCAAAGGAGGATTGGTCGGTTTTGCGTCTCGACAATTACGCTTTCTCCTTTGCCCGATGTTTTTATTGTATATTTTTTAACTTAATAAATATAAACATCAATGAGTTTAATAAAACTCGCGTGTGTTTATTAGGTATATTTTGTTTGTAACGATTTCAAAATTGAACACTTGACAAAATTGTATTTGTTGTTATTATAAACAAACAAAAAAGGAGGTAATATGGCAGAGCGTGAATTAAATATGCCTTTGCTTGGGGATGTTTTTCCCGAAATAAAAGTTCAAACGACTCACGGGAAGATGGATATTCCCGGGGATTTAAAAGGAAAATGGTTTGTTCTGTTCAGTCATCCCGCTGATTTTACGCCGGTTTGTACCACAGAGTTTGTCGCTTTTCAGAAGAGATTCAAGGAATTCGAAAAATTGGATTGCGCATTAATTGGTATGTCTGTGGATCAGGTTTTTTCTCACATGAAGTGGGTGGAGTGGATTAAAGATGAGCTGGATATAAAAATTGAATTTCCTATAGTAGCCGCAAATGACGCGATCGCTTTGAAATTAGGAATGCTTCATCCCGGAAAGGGTACCAATACCGTTAGAGCTGTTTTTATTGTCGATCCGAAAGGTATTGTAAGATTGATAATGTACTATCCGCAGGAAGTCGGAAGAAACATGGATGAAGTGGTCAGAGCCGTTAAAGCCTTGCAGATTTCCGACAAGCAGGGCGCTGTTCCGGCAGGTTGGCCGGAGAACGAATTGATTAAGGATAGAATCATAGTCTCGCCGGCGAAAGACGAAAAAACCATTAAGGAAAGATTGAGCGATAAGAAACTGCAGTGTTTTGATTGGTGGTTCTGTCACAAGCCTTTAAAATAAGCGTAATACCCTCTTAGTTCTTATTTGACTGTAGAGGCTGCGTAAAATTTAGGTTTTGCGCAGCCTCTGCCAATATGAGTTATTCCTGTAATTTGTTGTTTTTCCCGTGTCTTGCTGGTTTATTTATCTAATCGGCGGATAAGCCCCCACAAATGCGGTATCCTCTTCAGGCACACCGAGAAGTTTTCTGATATCACCAGGCAATTCCGTTGCAAGATCGGAACTCTCAAATTCGCTGATTAATTCGAATTTTCCTAATCTCCAGCTTTTGAATAACGGACCGTCATAGTCGGTAAAATATTTGCTGTTAGTTGCAAAGTCTTTGTACAATTTATTTAATTCGAACAAAGAATTAAACCCTGCCATACACTCTTTATTCTTAAAAGGACTCCATAACATCAATAAATCCGTTTTACTGCCGGGAGTTCTAATGTAAACATTGTTATCGAATTTATCCAATTGAGATTCTTTAAGCCTGTTGCAGAGAGAAGGCATTTGAAAAGTAACAAAAAGGGGTCTCTCGTAATTTTCGTCGACCGCAAGCAGATTGTTAATAAAAACATGTCCGTATCTTTCATCTACATCGGGACCTGTACTCGGGTGCCAGCCAAAATGGTCTCCTTCCGCGCTTCTTGAAGTTCTGGCTATTGTAACCGTACTGTTTACCAGCGTATTATTATATATTTCTACATCCGAAGAATTTATAACATAAATGCCCTGATCACAATTAACAAAAACGTTTCCAGCGCATATAGCCCCTTTGGAAATTTCAAAGAAGAAACCGTTATTACTGGGCCAGAACTCCTCTTTTGAAAATTTTCTGTTTCTGCTGCCTACATCCTGAACCCAATTATCTACAAAAACACCGTCCACATTTCCCACGTCATACCAGATACCGCTTGAATAAGGTAAATCTATAACCAGGTTATCTCTGCAGGTAACGCGGTAGGATTGGTTAAAAATTTTTACTGCCGCGGGAAAGTATCCTGTAATTCTCTCTATATTATTTTTTGTAAAGATGTTTTTCTCTAAAAGAACATCGTTGGAAGCTTCTATATAGATTCCTTCCGTGCTGGTGTTGCTGATTTTGCAGTGTTTCATTACCAGGCTGTCTCCCCTGAGTCTGGCTGCTACCCTTGAACAGTTAGAAATTTCACAGTGTTCCAATCTTGTTCCTATTACTTGCTTTCCGTGTTCTGATTCGGAAGATAAGCCTTCCGGATATGTTCCTTCGACGAAAATCGCTTGTCTGGCGTACTGAGTAAAAGTAATTCCGCGAATAATCGGTCCCTTTCCGTCCGAATTTTTTCCATGAGCCTTTCCGGTTGTTCTGTAAATGCAGCCTTCGAAAGCTGTGATTTCAATTAGATGGTCTGTTGGGTCGGAACCTATGTAAATTTCTTTTGTGTTGTAATCTATAAAATAATGATTTTTATCCACTTCGCCTCGCCATCCGGCTGACTGCAGAAACTCCCCGTCAATAAATACCATGTCATTATTAAAACGGTGGAAAGGAGTTTCTTTTCCATTCCAATCGACCCACCACCAATCATCGGGCCCGGCGGGAAATAAACGCGTCCAGGAAGTTTTCCATAGACCATTGTGAAGATCCTGCCACTCTTTTGCCACATAAGTTCCCTTTAAAGTGGGTTTTTCGCCGGCATAAGGCTGGATGGTAATTCCCTGGTTTAAAACCAATCCCCCCGTTCTGTAAGTGCCACCGCGTAATACGATAGCGTCTCCTGTTACAACCTTTTCTATTGCTTTTTCGAGTGTGGTAGGTTTTTTGAGCGTTTCCCCGTTATTTTCGGCTTTTCCATCAGGCGCAGCATAATAAATCTTTCCCGTGACTTTGGGTAGATCGTAATTTTGCCTGATCGGTCCGTAAGGACCGCCTGAAGGTGCCGCTTTAAGAGGTAAAGAAATAGAGAAGAAAACCAAGAAAAGAATAAAGCATATATTTGACTGAAATTTATTTCCTGACATTATTCACTCCTTTTGATTTGAAAATAACTTAAAGCCTTTATTTGTCAATATACTTAAAATTTTCTGGCAACCCCCCAAATTTTTTACGCCAATACGTTAGAATATAGTTGTTGCAATACTTACAAGAAATCTTATGCGGGAACAAGCTATTTACGAATATTTATGAAATCAGAGGGATTACCGTACGAGAAAGACGTGGTCAATTTCCCCTGCGAGGAAATTGCCACTCGGCTCTCGGGTTCGCTCCTCTTGAAATGAAAGCATTTCAAGAGACCATGCCCGCTCACCCTCCGAGACGCTTTCCTTAACGGCAATCCCTCTGATTCTTGCCGACGAAATTAATAAAAGAAATGGGGGAAAGGCAAACTTAAATTTTTGAGGAATTTATGAATTTGTGGTCACAAAAATCTTAAGGTAGTTAATCTTTTTCTTTTATTCGTTTTAACTCGGAAAATTCCCTGCCGACTTTAAGTTGATAAAAATCCTTTTCTGAACTCTGGAAGACAAAAACCTTTTTTCTTTTTCCGCTATTGAAATCTTCTTCTAATTTTGTTTCTATTATTTTTTCGACTGTAATTATCTTTGAAGAGGTGTAAACTTTTTTTGGGTATTCTTCGCCTTTGCTTCCCGAATAAAATTCTACGTGAGAGATTTTCATTAATCTTCCACGATGGCGATATCTGTTACTTTGTTTTCTCCTTTTAAGGAAATTACTCTGACTCCGCGGGTATCTCGATGTTGTTTGCTTATGTCTTTCGCATTCAATCTTATAATCTTACCGGCTTCCGAAATTGCCATTAATTCTTCTTCTCCGCTTATCCCGACCATACGCTGGAGTTTTCTACCCTTTGTTAGTTTCATTCCGCGCACACCCTTGCCCCCGCGGTTTGTCTCTCGGAATTCAGAAGCTGCGACTCTTTTTCCGTAGCCATCATCCGCGATAAATATGAGATCTTTTATTTTTTCATCGCCAATAACACACGAAATAATGCTTTCGTCGTCAGGAATGTTCATTCCGATTACACCCTGAGCAGTTCTTCCCATTTTTCTTAAAATGCTCTCATCGAATTTAATTACCTGTCCGTTGCTTGCCGCGAGGAATATTTTATTTCCCGCTACGGTTTTCTCAGCCGCGAACAGTTCGTCTCCCTCTTTCATCCTCTGAGCTATTATACCCCCCGAATGAGCGTTGGCGAAATCTAAAAGTTTTACTTTCTTTATTATACCTTTTTTTGTTACCAGGACCAGGCTGTCGCTATCTTTCATTTCTCTTAAAGTTACGACAGCTCTGAGTACTTCAGTGCTGGCGAGATTCAGCATATTGGCGAGAGATACTCCTTTGGAAGTCCTGCTTGCCTCGGGAATTTCGTATACTTTAAGAGGGTAACACTTACCTTCATTTGTAAAAAGAAGCATCTGGTCGTGAGTGGATTCCACAAGTAAAGAACTCACATAGTCCGTATCGCCCGGTGTCGCGCCTATTATGCCTACACCGCCGCGTCCCTGTTGTTTATAGGTGTAGAGAGGAATTCTTTTTACGTAACCTTTTTTTGTTATGGTTATTACTACCTCTTCTTCTTTTACCAGTTCGATATCGGATCCCGAAAGATTTTCGGGCTGACCTTCGAAGATTTCCGTTTTTCTCCTGTCTCCGAATTTTTCTTTGACTTCTTTTAATTCTATAATAATCTCGGCATCCAGGCGTTTAGGTGAGGAAAGTATAGTTTTTAATTTCTCTATAAGTTTTATTTTTTCTTCGTATTCATCCAACAGTTTGGTTTTTTCGAGTGAAGTCAGCCTCGATAGTCTCATATCGAGAATGGCGTTGGCCTGTTCCACGCTGAATTCGAAAATTTCGATAAGATTTTTCTGCGCATCTTCTCTATCCTTGGATTTTTTGATGGTTTCAATGATTTTATCGATCTGATCGAGCGCTTTTAATAAACCTTCAAGAATGTGAGCTCTCTTTTCGGCTTTATCCAGATCGTATTCGCATCTTCTGCGTACCACATTCCTTCTGTGATCGATGTAATGTTGAAGAAGTTCTTTAAGATTGAGCATCTTTGGAATTCCGTCCACTATCGCCAGAAGTATTATTCCGAATGTTCGACGTAATCCGGTGTATTTTAAAAGCCTTTTTGAGACTGTTTTTGAATCCGCGGTCTTTTTTAAAGTGAGAACAACTCTTATCCCGCTCTGGTCCGACTCATCCCGCATGTCTGAAATACCCTGAATTTTTCCTTTGTTTACCATCGCGGCAATTTGTTCGAGTAACGTCGATTTGTTTATTTGATAAGGTATTTCTGTTATTATTATTCTTTCTCTGCCATGGCTTTCAGGTTCAAAATGAAGCTTTGCTCTAACTTCAATTTTACCCGTGCCCGTCTCATACGCCTTCTTTAAACCCTGATCTCCGACTATCATTCCCCGGGTGGGGAAATCGGGACCCTTGATCCATTGCATTAGATTTTTTACTTCTAATTCGGGATTTTCTATCAGAGCGATAACTCCGTCGCAAACTTCTCCTAAATTGTGGGGAGGAATATTGGTAGCCATTCCGACGGCTATTCCGCTCGATCCGTTTACAAGAAGATTTGGAAAAGCTGAGGGTAAAACCGTCGGTTCCTTAAGTGAAGCATCGAAATTAGGAACAAAATCGACGGTATTTTTATCGATATCCTGGAGCATCAATTCCGCTATTTTTGACAGTCTTACTTCCGTGTATCTGTACGCCGCGGCGTTATCTCCATCGATTGAACCGAAATTACCCTGTCCGTCAATTAGGGGATAACGCAGGGAAAAAGGCTGCGCCATACGCACGATTGTGTCGTAAATTGCCATATCTCCATGAGGATGATATTTTCCGAGCACTTCTCCGACCACTGTCGCGGATTTTTTATAAGAGGAACTCGAAGATAAGCCTATTTTACTCATGGCGTAGAGAATTCTCTGATGAACTGGTTTTAATCCGTCGTAGACATTCGGAAGAGCCCTGCCCACAATAACGCTCATGGAATAATCGAGATACGCTTTTTCTAATTCTTCTACTATTGAACTGCTTTTTATTTTTTCAGCCATTTTTCGCTTTTTTTAGTTTTTCTTTTAGTATGGGAATAACTTCAAAAAGGTCTCCCACGATTCCTATATCTGCGACTCTAAAGATAGGTGCGTCGGGGTCTTTATTTATGGCTACGATTAAATCCGAACCTCTCATACCTTCAATATGTTGGATAGCTCCGCTTATACCTACGGCAATATATATTTTGGGTCCGACCGTTTTTCCTGTCTGTCCCACCTGGTGAGAATAGGGAATCCATCCTTCATCTACCGTTGGTCTTGAAGCTCCTACCGCCCCGCCTAACACTTCCGCTAATTCGAATAAGAGTTTAAAATTATCACTGCACCCCAAACCTCTGCCTCCGGAAACGATTATATTGGCATCTTCGATGGAGATATGAGAGGTGGTGTCTTCGATCCATTTTTCGAATTTTGTATTGCTTTTAAGAAGTTCGGATGAGATTTTTTCTTCTATAATTTCTCCTTTTTTATTTGTGTCTTCTTCAAGAGGTTTAAATACTTTTGGTCGTACAGTAGCCATCTGAGGTCTCATATTCGGAGTTAAAATTCTGGCTTTAATGGAACCTCCAAACGCTGGTCTCGTCTGGAGCAAGTTCCCCTCGGAATCGACATCAAGCCCTGTACAATCGGCTGTTAACCCTGTGAAAATCTTAGCCGCAGCTCTGGAAAGAAGAGCTCTTCCCTGTGTTGTAGAAGGAGCAAGAAGAACAGAAGGTTTGTATTTTTTTATCATTTCTATTAAAATATTGGTATAAGGTTCCGGTAAAAAATTCAGCAAAGAGTCGTCGTTTACGACAATTACCTTATCCGCTCCGTGCGCGATTAGTTTTTCAGGTTTACCTTTAAGGCTTTTTCCCAGAAGAAGGGCATAGAGATTTACCCCGAGTTTGTCCGCCAATTCTCTGCCCTTTCCGATAAGTTCTAACGCGGCTCCTTCGAGTTCGCCCCTTCGCTGTTCGGCAAATACCATCACATCCTTATAATTTTCTTTGTCTTTAAATTCATGAGCCTCTGTTTCTATTTCTATGGCGTTGGTAGGACAGGGCCTAACGCATTCACCGCAAAGAGTACATTTTTCAAGGTCAATAACTGCGAGTTTTTTAAATTCTTTACCGTTGGCGAGCTTATGAGGTTCATCTACCAGACTGATAGCCCCATATTGGCAGTGTCTAACACAAATATTACAACCGATGCATTTGTTTTTAATTACACGTATACCCATTATATGAGTCCCATTTCTTTTTGTTTCTTTATGATTTCTTCAGCTGCTTCCTCTATTTGATCGATGCTAAAAATCTTTCCTTCTTTTGAGAGATCTGGCGTAAAAATTTCATCAACTATAGTGGGAGATCCATTAATCCCGATTTTGTCTTTATCTGCTTGAATATCCTCGGGACCCCAATGCGCTATTTCTGCTTTTTTTGCGTTTAATCTTCCTTTTAAAGTAGGAAGACGCGGTTCATTTATTTCTTTTACCACTGTAATTAGAAGAGGCAGCGGAGATGAAATAACTTCATAACCGCCTTCGACAAGCCTTTCAGCTTTAATATTTTTTTCGTTTATTTCATCTATTTTTCTTACAAAAGTAATTTGAGGTATACCAAGCTGGGCGGCTACACCCGGACCGACCTGAGCTGTATCTCCATCTATCGCCTGTTTTCCGCAGATAATTAAATCGTAATCTTTTATTTTTTCACACGCTTTTGACAGAGTGTATGAAGTTGCCCATGTGTCAGCTCCGGCGAAATCACGGGAAGTTAATAAAATTCCCCGATCTACTCCCATGCCGATGACTTCTCTTAAAGCCGTTTCAGCCTGCGGAGGTCCCATCGAAATGGCGATAACCTCTCCGCCCATTTTTTCTTTCAAGCGAAGACCTTCTTCCACAGCGTAAAGATCGAAAGGATTAACCATTAATTCAACCCCTTCCCTTACAACCGTTCCTGATTTTTCGTCCATTTTAGCTTGTTCGGGATTGGGAACCTGTTTAATGCATATTATTATCTTCAATTGGAATCCTCGTATTTTTTAAACGCCAGTGTTACGTTGTGCCCTCCGAAACCAAATGAATTGGAAAGAGCGACTTTTATATCTTTTTTTACAGCTTCATTCGGAGTGTAATTGAGATCACATTCTTCGTCGGGTGTTTCATAATTGATTGTTGGAGTGATAATACCTTCCCGTAAGCTTAATGTACAGGCGATAGCTTCCACAGCCGAAGTCGCGCCTAAGAGATGGCCGGTCATAGATTTACTCGAGGAAATGTTAATCTCATAAGCTCTATCACCGAAAACTTTCTTTATTACCTTGGTTTCGACTTTATCGTTAAGTATAGTAGATGTTCCATGAGCGTTTATATAATCTACATCTTCTTCTTTTATATTTCCGTCTTCCATAGCCCGTTTAATTGCCATAGCCTGGGGTTCTCCAGTTTCGTTGGGAGCGGTAATGTGGAATGCGTCCTCCGATGTTCCGTAACCGACTATTTCACCGTATATGTGTGCGCCTCTTTTTTTTGCGCTTTCCAGATTTTCGAGAATTAATGTGCCCGACCCTTCCGCTACTATAAATCCGTCTCTGTCTTTGTCGAAAGGTCTGGAGGCTTTTTCCGGTGCGTCATTTCTTGTAGATAAACTTCTTGCCGCACAGAAACCTGCAAGGGCGAGGGGTCCTATGGGAGCTTCACTTCCTCCTGTTATCATTATGTCCATTTCTCCGGAACGAACTTTCCGGAAAGCTTCACCAATAGCGTGTCCGGAAGAAGCGCAGGCGGAAACCACTCCGTAGTTAGCCCCTTTAAAGCCGAACTTCATAGCGATCATTCCGGGAGCCATATTTATTATCAGAGCCGGGATAAAGAAAGGGCTTACCTTCTCAGGCCCTCTTTCCAGTAATTTCGAGTGTTCCTGTTCCCATACGTTTTCTCCTCCTATACCCGAACCATAGATTACTCCAATCCTGTCCATATCCAGATTTTCGAGATTTAAACCGCTTTTTTCTATTGCTTCCGCAGCAGAATAGAGAGCATACAGGGTGAAAAGATCGAATCTTCTGATTTCTTTTACATCCAGCCTTTTTGAAGGGTCGAAATCTTTGATTTCTCCGGCGATCTGACTTTTATAAGGAGAAGGATCAAATTTTGTGATTTTTGAAATCCCGTTTTTGCCGTTTTTAAGAGAATTCCAGAACTCCCTGATTCCTATTCCTACGGGAGTAACTGTTCCTACCCCCGTAATAGCGACACGTTGCATTCTTTTATTCTTCTTCTATATGCGCCTTTAGATATTCGACTGCTTTTCCAACTGTTTCCAGTTTCTCGGCATCTTCGTCGGGAATGCTTATGTCAAATTCTTCTTCGAAAGAAAGAATTAATTCCACTGTGTCAAGCGAATCGGCGCCGAGATCATCTATAAAATGTGCGTCGGGCGTAACTTCAGATTCATCAACACCTAATTGTTCAACAATAATTTTTTTTACTTTGTCCATTAACGCCATACAAAAACCTCCTCTTATTTATTTTTAAGTTAGAAGTCCTCCGTCAACCTGGATTACCTGTCCGGTTATGTAAGAAGCTTCATCAGATACCAAAAAATCAACCAGATTACACACATCTTCAATCTCTCCGAATCTGCCCAGAGGTATTTTAGATAGATAATCTTTTTTTATTTGTTCCGGAAGTTTCTCTGTCATTTCGGTTTTTATAAAACCCGGCGCGATAGCATTAGCGGTGATATATCTCGAGCCGACTTCTCTGGCAATCGATTTTGTAAAACCGATTATTCCGGCTTTCGACGCAGCGTAATTAGCTTGACCCGCGTTCCCCATAATTCCAACCACAGAAGAAATAGAAATTATTCTTCCCCAGTGTGAACTCATCATCCCTCGAATGGCCGCTTTGGTACAATTAAATACACCTTTTAAATTTATTTGTAAAACTTTATCCCAGTCCTCTTCTTTCATGCGTAAAATGAAATTGTCTCGAGTAATCCCAGCGTTATTGATTAATATATTAATATTTCCGAGAGAAGAAGATACTTCCGTAATAGCTGATTTTACAGCATTATAGTCGGTTACATCGACTTTCAAAAAGGAAGCTTCCACTCCTGACTTTTTAGCTTCTTCCGCTACTGTAGATGCATCCTGAACGTCAAAAATGATACAATTAATACCCTTCGATGCGAGTTTAAGAGTTATACCCTTTCCGATGCCGCTTCCGCCTCCTGTAATTAAAGCTAATTTATTATTCATCGATAAACCTCCTGATTTCCTCTGGATAAGAAATACTCAATGTTTCAACTTTGTCAAGTGTTTTTTTTACCATTTTAATCAAGATACTATTATGTCCAATTTCTATAAATCGCGTTACTCCATCCCTTTTCATATTCAATAAAGTATCGACCCAGCGTACGGGTTTTTCTATTTGCTCGCCCAGTGATTTTTTAATCTCCTCGACTTCTGTGACTTTTTCCCCGGTTACATTTGAATAAACGGGCACTTCCGGTTTATTTATTTCGACTTTCGAAATAACTTTTTTAAACGGTTCAGAAATTTCTTTCATTAAAGGTGAATGAAATGCTCCCGAAACTTTTAGAGGTATAATCACCGCGCCTATGGCTTTTAGCTTTTCTTCGGTTTTTTTGACAGAGTCGACTTCGCCTGTTATGACCGTTTGTGTGGGCGTATTGAAATTTGCGGCATTAACAATACCGGATGTTGAATCTATTATATCTAAAACCTCCTCCGAAGATAACCCAATAATGGCGCTCATTGTGCCTTTCTTTGTTTTTCTCATCAATTCTCCTCTGAAGCGAACCAGATGAAGGGCATCCGGAAAATTAAATGTTCCGGCTGTAAGGTGGGCAGTGTACTCTCCGAGGCTGTGACCGGCAACGCAGCAAA
The DNA here is from genome assembly GCA_964606065.1 of uncultured bacterium. Lineage (GTDB taxonomy): Bacteria > Hydrothermota > UBA3072 > UBA3072 > UBA3072 > JAFGHJ01. The sequence goes on from CAZSEX010000034.1 coordinate 19,380, forward strand.
ATTCGAGCTTGTTTTTTAAAATGCTGAAAATTACGTACGAATTCAAAAGTATCGCTACCTGCGCGTTTTTAGCATCGGTTAACTCGTCCTGGGGGCCCATAAAAGAAATTTCTTTTATGGGAAAGCCGAGTTTCTTTTCTGCTTCATCATAAAGTTCTCTGGCAATAGGAAATTCTTCGTACAAATCTTTTCCCATTCCCACTTTTTGGCTTCCCTGACCCGGGAAAAGCAAAGCTGTTTTCATTGTTTCAGGCTTTCTTGTATTAGAGAATTTACTTTTAGATCGTAGAATTTATATCCCTTCAGTATCGCGTTTTTTATTGCCATTTCGTTCGACCTTCCGTGACAGATAACCGTTATACCGTTAATTCCGAGTAAAATTGCTCCTCCGTATTCCTCGTAATCGACTTTTTTTGATAACTTTTTGAACACAGGACGCATCAGCAATCCTCCCGTGGTAGCAAGAAGGTTCTTCGAAGAACCTTCCTTTATTTCGGTTATAAGAAAATCGACCATGGATTCTCCGAATTTTAGAACCGCGTTGCCGGTGAAACCGTCACAGACTACCACATTAGCCCTTCCGCTTAATATGTCGTATCCTTCTACATTCCCGATAAAGTTTATGTTCGCTTCGGAAAGTAAACTGTGGGCTTCCGTTACGTTTTTCCCCCCTTTTGTATCTTCCCTTCCCATGGAGAGCAGACCTACGGAAGGGTTTTTCAGGTTAAATACTTTTTCGAGGTATAGAGAGCCCATAATGCCAAAGTCTCTGAGATTTTCAGGTTTTGCACCGTAATTTGCTCCGACATCCAATACCAGGACTTTTCCGGTTTTTGTAGGGAAAAAAGTAGCAAGCGCGGGTCTGTCCGCGCCTTCCAGGCGACCGAGAGAAAGAATGGAGAAAGCTACTGCCGCGCCTGTATTTCCGGCTGAAATCGCGACGTCGGCTGAGCCATCTTTCTGAAGTTCTATCGCTTTTGCCAGCGATGAATTTTTCTTTTTTCTGTATGCTTCCATAGGGGGTTCACCGGGACTTATGATCTGGGAAGTATCGACAATTTCGAACTTATTTGAAACGGGAAACTTTTTAATTGTTTCCTTATTGCCCACTAATTTAACTTCGATTAATTTTCCTAATTCCGTATACGCGAGATTTATTCCCTCAATAATTTTACGGGGAGCATAATCGCCCCCCATAACATCTATCGCTATTTTCATTTAAGTTTCTTGCAGATCTTTTAAAATCAAACGCCCTTTATAATATCCGCAATAAGGACAAACTCTGTGGGGTTTGATTAAGGAATGGCAATGGGAGCACTCGACCAGGTTGCTTTCTTTAATTTTCCAGTGAGTTCTCCTTTTCTTTCCTCGTGTACGTGAAGATCTCCTTTTGGGAACTGGCATAAAAATCCTCCAATTGTTTTTATTAAGATTTAATTAAATAAAACTGTTTTTCTTTTACTTTGCTGTGTTCGCATGTTGTCTTGTTAAGATTGGCTCCACAGATAGGGCATAAACCTTTGCATTCTTCGCTGCAAAGCGGTTTAATCGGGATCGAAAGTATTATCTGGTCACGGAGAAAATGCCCTAAATTGATACAGTTATTTTCTACGATATATTCGTTTTTGTTTTTATCGATTTCTCTGGGCGACTTTCCATTGATAGCGTAATCCGCTTTTTTTTTGAATTTCAGTCGAAAATTACGCTTCTCATGCCGGTTAATATCTTCAAGACAGCGAGAACAGGTGAGTGATAAATCGTATTCTTCAAAGCCTTCGACATTGTAAAAGTTTCCGCTTTTCTGTACTCTTACCTGTACATGTACATCACTTGTTATTTCTTTAACAGAAACATTCTCTTCTTTGATATTAAAATCCCACACGCTTCCCTCTCCGGGAAGGTTCCCTATGTTTATATGTAAATCCATAACGGTTATAATATTAAAAAGAAACTTCTTTTTGTCAAGTTCCGAGA
>CAZSEX010000035.1:0-19836 GCA_964606065.1 uncultured bacterium
TTATGAGACTTATAAAAAAATAGGCAATACTTGTAAAAACTTCGTTTTTAGTTAAATGGTCGAATCGTCAAATCGTTAATTGGTCACCCCATATCCCAAATTAATCTTAAAAAAAATTAAGAATAGAAGTCCTTTTGATTTTATTTCTTCTTTTTCGGGGGGCTCTTTAAATTAGAAAATAATTTCTATAAAAATTAAAGGAAAATTAGATCTAAGCCCTTTGCCTTTTTGTAATCCGAATCCATTGTAACTATTTTCAATTTATAATACCTCGATACCAAACATTGATAAGCATCATCAAAATCTAAGTTATATTCCTTTTTTATATCTCCAAGCTCTACGTAACGATTGATTGGCAAAGTAAGAACTTTGATTTTGGGCAATACGTCCTCGGCAAAAATCACAAAATCCTTTTCATTACCATATTTAAAAAGAATTACACCAATGGAATGTAAGGAAAAATCGGTAACATGGAGGTTTTCTATATTATCGGATAAGAACTTTTTGCATTCTGACTTCTTTCTTTGGTTGAGTAAAACCTCGAGAAAAATATTGGAATCTACTAAAAACATCTACCTTAAATTCGAGGCTTTGTGCTGTAATTCCACAGAAGTAAATTTATCCTTTAATTTCTCCAACGCTCCTTCCCAATTAAATTTGAATTTCTTTTTCCCGTTCCCAGCCTTTTTATATTTCTTCTGAAGAAATTCTATATAATCTAAAATTTCTTTTTTGACATCATCGGGAAGTTCTTTTATTTTAACTTCTATTTCATTGTCCAACATTATTAACCTCCAATATAATGTTTTACTAAAATAGCAACCGGATACATGTTTGTCAAGCGATTGCTTATAAGACTCGGTTTTAAAAAACAGGTAATCCTTGTAAAAAACTTCGTTTTTAGTTAAGTAGTAAAATAGTGAATTCGTTAATCGGTAGCCACCCAACATCCCAAATTAATCTCAAACAAAAAACCAAGCATAGAAGTCCTTTTGATTTTATTCCTTCTTAAAATTAGCCGCGAAGGCTCTAAGACATAAAGTAAATTTTCTTGTTTTTTCCTGATTGAAATTTTTTCAATGAACGGTTATCAGTAAAACACCTTTACCTTATAGTAAACATTTTTTTTGTATCCGCGAAATCTCCTGTTCTTAATGTATAGAAATACATTCCGTTTACCAGATGAGATGCCTCGAATGTTACGGAATGCAAACCGGCAGAAAATTCTTTTTCCGCGAGTACGGCTACTTCTTGACCCAGAATGTTATAAACCTTTAGAGAAACAAAAGATTCTTCGGGAATTTCAAAATCGATTCGCGTCGCTCGATTGAAAGGATTAGGATAATTTTGTTCTAATTTGTAATTAGCGGTTAAAGCGCTTACCGGTTCATCTATTCCGGAATCATCGAGATATTGAGCAAGCCACTCCAACGCGGGTCTCCAGGTACCGTCATCCCGTACAAGGAAACAGGTTCTCTGCCAAGTTCGACCTTCAAGATATCCCCAGAGGGTTATTCCTTTTACGCCCGGATGTTCCCATAATATCGGAAAGATGCTTTCATACAGCTGCAATTGCAGGTCATCATCCGGCTCACCTGTATCATCAATATTACCTAAATCCATTTCGGATATATAAATCGGCAACCCGGTAGCGGCAAGACTATCTAAATTATTTTTTAGAGTAGTCGTGTCTGTATTTTCTAATTCAAAGCGGTGCCCCTGGACACCGATACCATCTATTAGTCCCCTATCTTTCAGTAAATTAATAATTTGAAGATAATTCTTCGTGCTCGAGCTGCTATTTATAATGCTATAATCATTAATCAGTAATTCAACGTAGGGTAAATATGTCCTTGCCAATTCGAATGATTGTATTACCCAATCCCAGCCGGTTTCTCCATCGCCACCAAGGGCTTCACGATAGGAAGGCGGGGCATGCAAGGGTTCATTTACCACATCGATCATATCCATTTCGGGATATCTTTCCCCGACCATTTTAATCCATGTTTCTATATAACTTATCTGTTCAGCCGAATCAAGACTGTTAATCCAGTACGGTTGTTGATTTCCCCAGATCAATGTGTGGTCTTTGAAAATTAAATCGTTTTCCTTCGCGTAATTATAGGCAAAATCCAGCGCGCTCCAATTCCAATTAGATGTGTCTGACGAACCAGCTACTGAGCCCCATTTACCGGCATTTTCGGGTGTTAACTGAGTCCAATAACTTGCAAAAAAGGTATCCGTCATGGAACCATAACAACAACCCAAAAATTTACTTTGCCCTTCCGCTAATGGCGGTCCTTCATAAACAAAGATAACACCCGACGCATCCATTAACCCACCTTCAACATCCGAAGAATCAACGAGGTTCGTATTCGAACTTTCGAAATTACCGTTTGTTACGAATTGGGCAAACGTATTAACCGGCAACAAGCCAAAAAACAAAATTAAATAAAAAAAGAAAATTTTTGATAACTTATTACATTGGTTGATCATTTTGACCTCCTGTTAGAATCAATTTTTTAATACTATTATTTTTTTTAACATTTGTCAAGCTCAAATGGGTATATATGGGGATAATGTTATATTAAAGGTAATATGATAATTCAGGAATCTTAAGGACTAAAAATTAAATGAAAGAATATCTGAAAACTGTTTTACCCCAAAGATTTTCTGTGAGCCATACCGAATTTGAAGGCGGGAATAGGAATGTCTTGACTTTTTTCAATTGAATTATACTTATAAACAAAAATAATAAAAAGAGAGGTTTACTTGCGGATAATAATGGTAAGACACGGGGAAACGATTGGAAATGCCGAAGGAATAATCCAGGGACATTTACCCGGACGACTTTCCCTGAAAGGTAAAGAACAGGTTAAAAAAGTCGCAAAAAAGTTACGGGATGAGGAAATTAATTATATTTACTCGAGTGATTTAGAAAGGGCAAAGGAAACCGCAAAAGAAATAATAAAATATCATCCCGGAGTTCCGGTCGAATACTCTGAATTGCTTAGAGAAAGATACTATGGAGAACTCGAAGGCATGAATATAGAATATTATTCCGATAAAAAAGAAATAAAAGATATCGAGTCTGTCGAAGATTTATATGAAAGAGCCGGGCGTTTCTATAGCTTTTTATTGAACAAGCACGAAAATGATTCTATACTACTAATAGGACATAGAGGAATCAATAAAGCTCTAATAGGAATTATAACCGGAAGTTCTTCAAAAGATTTTTCAACTATGGTAAAACTTGACAATACAAGCATAAGTGTTTTTCAAATAGATAACGATAGAAACTTTAAAGTCGTTGCAGTGAATGATACACAGCATTTAAAAACTTAAAAGTATAAGGGGACAGTTTTTCTCAGAAAAGTACCAGGGAGTTCGGTAAATTAGCTAAACATCTGTTTGTTTTTGGTTTTCTTTTGTTATTCATTCCAAAAACCGGTTCGTTTTTTCTTCTGTTCTTTTCCTGATTGATAACCGGTGACTGACGACTAACGGCTCTATTTCCCGTATTGACAGAAATTGTTTTCTTTATTATAATTCTAATATAGAAATTAAGAGAATATATCGATAACATGTTGATTAATAAGAAATCACCGAGAAATGTTAAAATCAGTTTATAAGGCTTAATTAAGGAGGTAACTGATGGCAAACCGTGAATTGACTGAAGGCCTGAATGAACAACTAAATCGTGAGGTAACAACCTTTCTTCGTTATATGCTCCAGGCAGCGTCAATCAAGGGGGCGCAGTATGACACCGTGCGACAGATGTACCTCGAGGAAGTAACCGACGAGGTTAAACACGCACAGTATCTTGCAAACCAGATCGCGATGCTTGGCGCCAAACCGAAGTTGGAACCCAACCTGACCCCACCACCAGGCGATGTTCGTCAGATGCTGGAAAACGACGCCAAGGAAGAAGCGGTTGATGTGAAGAACTATGTCCGGCTGGCATCACTGGCGGAACAAGAGGGTCTGTTCGCCTTGAAGATGAAAATGGAGGAACAGGCGGCAGACGAAGACGAGCATGGTCACGAGATGAGACGGCTGCTCGGCTGAGCGTGTCGTCTAACCGGCGAATGAGCCACGGCGCTTTCGCGCCGTAGCTCATTCGCCATTCGTTAGCCAGATGAGGATATAAGGATATAGATATAAAGACGGTGATTGACACTGTGACATTAGCACCGTCCCAGGATACCGATATAAAACAAAACAATGAAGGTTTTCAAAATCTAAATCTATTACTCCTCACAAAAAACGAGCCATAGCAAAATTAACCATGAATAGAACGCATCTTTTAAAACGAAAATCCGACAGAGGCTCTATTGACCATGTCATACAAATAATGCTTGCTGTATGAATAGTCGAGTTTAACGCCCGGCAAACCAATACCAACTCCCACATTTAAATCTTCCGCGTAATAGTTGAATTTATAACCGGCTCGCAAAAAAATCATATTTTTATATGCGAACTCACCTCCCACATGATACTGTTCCTGCCAATCGCGAGGGTGTAACATATCCGCTCCAATGTTGAAAGAATAATCGGAATGCCCTCCAAAAAGATCCAGTATATCCATACCAACACCAAGAGCAAAGGTTAAAGGTAATTCAAAACCAATTCGTTCGTAAGTTACCCTGGGAGAGAAATTTCTGACAGACATTCCAAAAGCGAAGCTTTTGAAACCGGGGTAAAAAAGCAAACCAAAATCGTAAGACAGAGTGAAAATCTTGTTTTCTACAGTATCTACAACTCCCGCCACATTTCCCTCAAATAGATTCGATCCCAGATGTTGAGAAACGTATTTTATCTGCCCGCCGACCGTAAACTTATCAGTAAATTCTCTGGCATAAGCGGCACCCGCACAAAATGCAGATACATCTACTAATCCAGTATTAACAAAGCCAGATGGAGCAAGAGAATCCACACGAGTACCGTAAATTTTACCATAATCAGGGGCTATTAGGCTAAAACCGAAATTTCCCCAAACTCCGGCATTAAAGGCAGCAGCCAGATAAAGATAATTAATATCGGCAATCCACTGCGTTCCACCAACAGCCAAATCAAAATTGGCATCGATTTTCCCAATACCGGAAGGGTTATAAAAGAGAGCTGTGGCATCCTGTCCTAATACAGTAAATGCTTCTCCCATTCCACAAGCCCTGGCTCCCGCACCAACATCTAAAAATCCGCAACCTGTCTGGGCAACCTTATCCTGAGCGTAAGCATTAACCGAAAGAACAAATATTAATAGAGATATAAAAACAATAAATTTCTTCATCTTTCCTCCCCTTTATCTTACTATCACGAACTTGAGGGAAACGCTTTCACCTGTAGTATTATCCCGAATATGCGCAATATAAATACCACTCACCGGTCGCTGGTCGGTATCCGTGACAAGATATCTTTGACCATCGTACCATTGAGCAATCCCGGAACCGCTTTTGTGTTCTATGGTTGTAACCAGATTTCCCGATTCAGTCAAAATCGTGATTGTACAATAACCAGGTAAATTAACAAAGGTAAGTTTATTTCCTTCGCCTTCACTGTATCTTCCTATTGTGGCATTATTAATATTTAAAGGATTTGGAACAACCCTTACGGAATCGAGATTACTTGCCGGACGAGATGTCAATCTTGCCGCCTGAGTTGTCTGTGTTAAAAACCTTCCGCTCTCAACTCCCTGGTCGCTAACAGCTGTCAACGCATAATAGTAATCAGCACCCGGGGTAACACCTGCAGAATCACCATATAGCCTTTCCGTCGGACCGATAGAATCGAGAAATTGCCAATCGCCGAGGATTATTTCTGCTGCTTTCTCAAATACATGTGCACCTGCTGCTCTGTAGATTTGAAAACCGGCAAGATTTGAGGGAATACCTTCCTTATAATCCCAACTCAACCGTATCATATCAGACTTAGAATCAACCGCAAAAAACGAAGGAGGCGCGGGAGAAGCGGGTATATTATAATTCATATTAAAGTTTCTTTGCGCATTCATCCCGTTGTTGAAAAGAGAATCTTTGCCGGTCGCCACCATTAAATCCTTGGCTATATCATTAAGTGAGGGTACAGGGTCAAGACCAGGATCTGTATCAAAATAAATATTGAATATCGGGTCTCTTTTCCTCAATTCTTCTACCATTTGAGCCGAATCCAACTCTGATAGCCAGCTGTAAGAAGCAGCCCGACCATTATCCCAGGCATCCCCGAGGAGGTATGAAGTCTTCCGGCTTATTGCGCCGCCCACATAAGCATATACATACCTCAGAGTATCCCCGAATCTCATCTGGTAAGGTCCTATAGAAAAATGACCCTGCTGATCAAACCTGCGATAGTCGGAACTCTCAGGAATATCTGTCATATAGATCCATCCTCTGGATGGGTCCAACTCTCCCCATCTATCAAGAGGCTGTTCATAATGGGTCTTCGCGCCGCTTGCTGTAGTATCGTGAACATTATAAACACTATCCATATAATAAGCATCTTGAAAATTAGGACTTGTTGAGTCAATACCAAATACTCCCATCACCATGTTTTCATAAGATTCTATGTAACCCGCGCTGTCCATTTCGGGGAAATCCCATACAATAAAGCTGGGATTCCCCAGTATACTTGTATGCATAGATGGCTGAGCCGGGTCATTACTCGCGGCAATGTTCGCAATAGGATAACTCTGGGGAATATTACATGATTTAGGAGCAAACAAAACCGCCGTGCCCGCAAAACGGGCTCCGTCCATAAGAGTCTTTGCTGTACCGGGTTTTTTACCATAACTATCATAACCCGCACCTTTCGCTCTAAGCGGAGTAACATAATCAATTCGAAGAGAATCATCATCCTGAGGATAAGAAAGTCTCGTATCCTGGTTTTCTGTTGTTCCCGCCCAGGTAGCCATTACTTTATTATCCCCGGTTCCGTTTATCATAGCCTCGGTAACTCTTGTAATATAAACATCTTCTAATGTCTGTCCCGGAATTTCGATTTCCGGATCCCTATCTACATTACCCGTATTTACAAATGTCCAATCCCATATAATGTAATCATCATGTCCAGGCTGGCTCCAGGCTAACACTCTCTGTTTGACATCCAAACCCATAGAAAGCCTGACGTTGGATTCAATCATTACATCGGCAGTTCCCAATATTTTCTCAGGTGCCACCTCATCTCCTGACATTGGAAAAGGAGCTTCCAGATGCATTCCATCCACAATTATCTCCGGTAAATTATATTTCATATACCTTCGTATATAATAACCGTCTTCATCCCGAACTGCAAATTGATAATTCATATTGCTTCGTTTACGAGCGGCGTGTCCGGTAATACAAGCATCCCAGGTGTAGTCGGTGGTATCTGTCCAATTTCTGGCACCGAAAAGCAACCCTGCATCTTTAAGAAGTCCTCCCGGCCATTCGAAATTATCATTGTAGGTGATATCATCCATGGTAACATAACTGCCCCTAAAGTAATAAACATTACCACAATTCCTTACATCTTCACTCATGCAACCATGATCGTATACAAAAGCTTGCAGTTTTCCCACATCGATGGTTTTAAAAAGCTGGGCGTGAGCGGTGTTTACTAAAAATAAAGTTAGCAGCAATATTAATAATTTCTTTTGTCTCATTTTCAATAACCTCCTCTTCCTCGTACTAAAAAGAAAACCTAATACCAAACTGTATGTATCTCGGATTGAGGTACCAAAGGTATTCTCTATCAGGATTATCTATATATGGTTTGTCTTCACTCCTTAAATCTCCAACGTGATCCGGTTCTTCTCCTTCCGCAGGACCAGTAACGTAAGGATTTGACGTCCAGGGTTCTTCATTAAAAACTTCAAGGTGAAGAGAAGCCAGATAAGGGTACTGATCTTCTACCGTGCTACTGAAAGCCTGAGTAGATAAAGTTCCCCAATCAAAAACGTTGTGTACATCAAAGAACAAGCTAATCGGAGCGCCACCAACTACAAAACTCTTTCTTAAACTTATATCCAAATTACGTTCGTCCTGCCACCGGATATTGTTTCTCAATTCATTTCTCATTTCTTCTCCATAATCGCCCATATACGTATCATACCAGCCTGCTCTCCAGCTGTACAGAAATGAAAGATCATAACCTCCCAAAAATATTCCCCAACCCCGAGGCGATTTTAATGTAGCCTGAGCTCTAAAAACCGGTCGAGGAACAGGATTATCCTCCTCGGGCATTACTCTACCCTCAGTTTGAGCCAATACCAGGTTTTCATAATAAGCCTTTCTTCCGATTTGCCCTGAAGTCTCTACTCTGTAATCGTAATTCAACCAAAAAGTAAAGAACCTTCCTTGAGCTTTTCTGAACTCGAATTCAAAACCTCTTGTATCACCATAACCGCTATTTTCAACCGTGATATAATTAACATCCCCGTAATAATCACTGTAGGTAACGTTAGCATATTCATTATCCATATCCTTATAATAACCGACAACCCTGGCAAGGTAGGTATTGGCTATACTGCTCTCAAAACCCACCTCATAAGAAATTGTCCTCTCCATATCTAAAGATGGATTACCCAGGAAAATAACCGGACTTCTATAATCGCCCCAGATAATTTTATACCTATATTGGTTAGGCGGTAGAGAGTAAAAATGTCCGTAATTGAAGAACAATTTACTCCTCTCCAATATAGGAAATGAAATCCCGAGACGGGGACTCAACTTAAAGGCCGCACTTGCATCCCCCATAGGCATCTGAGTCAACAAGGAATCTTTCATGTAAGCGGAATAAAACAACGAATATCTATCTTCACTCGTTGGCCACTCGGTATTTGGATCCGAGTAATCGAACCTCAAACCAAAATTGGCAAACATTCCTTCGAATTCAATCTTGTCCTGAATATAGCCACCTGAGAGAATCGGTAATGCTTTGTGGTTTGTATATATATACTGTTGACCGGACCAGGTCGTTTCCTGTCCTTTATCCGCCCAGGTCCAACCGTCAGTAGCAATCCAATATTCACGTAGTCTATCGTATTGAACCGAAAAACCAAACTTTATCTGATTATATCTATCTAACTGTGAAGTCATATCAAAACTGGCGTTATAGCTCCTTGACCATGAAGTATTCCAGGTTCCAAGTTGATGAGTAGATCCATAATTCGCGCCACCTACATCCGTAATTACGCCCGCTTCGCAGTCGGGATCCGCAAATCCATACGGTATGTTATCAACCGCATATTCTCCTCCACCTATCACCATATTTCCAAACCATCTCACTACTGTATCTCCCATTATGCGATGAGGCACATCATAATAAAATTTAGCGTCATTAACTGTGCGCAAATACGTGAGTTTCACATCATAAAAAGTATTCTCACTCAAGGCGTGCTGCAGCGTTAGACCAAGCATCCTGGAAGTAACATCGAACGGAGTTAACGCATTTGCTCTATAGAGATTGCCTATAGACAGCTTATCACTCCCGTGATTTATTCCATTCCACTCCCCGGTGGGATCTATTATATCCATTCCACTTCTTAAGTAAGCCTGTCCGTTATATCCGTAGAAAAAATCCGCATTACCCATTTGATACCCTGTCGCCCACGGAGAAAGTGAATTTATAATCGAGTAAGCGCCCCTTAAATTAAGCTTAACATTCCCAAAACGCGAGGTCAGCTTTAAACTTGTCATACGTTCCCTATAATAATCCCTGCTATCCGGAATAGCAAACGCCTCATTATGGTCTCTGTACGAAACATAAAAACTCATATCACCAAGATACCGACCAATAACAGGAATGGGGCCTCCAAAACCCGCGTCCAGAGTCCAATCCGGCTTATCGCCGTATTTACATGGCCATTCTTCACCCTCTCCTGGTTCCCAGGCGAACTTTTCGTATCTTATTATCGTAGTATCATCCTCCGTAATTTCATAAATCGGAGCATATGCTGAATCCGGCATAAGTTCATCCCAACCGGGCAAAGAAGTGTCTCCCTCAGTATCAATACGACGCAACCAGATAAACATATCACGATATTCCTCAGGAGTGATGATATCGTCCGCCTCCCTCTCCCATCCCCGGAAACTCGGATATGACTTTGCCTTAATTGTATCATAAAACGGGCTCCTACGGTTTCCCCATACACTACCAGTACCTTTCCAGCATACACTATCATATTTAATAACCGTATCCAGATACCCAGTAATATTATCTAACGTATCATACTGAGGATTCAAATAGCCTGTATCCAGCTTATTCCAGAAAAACACCGCGTTATTGTAATTGTAAGGGTCAAATATTGATTGGCCACTATGCTTTTGATAACCCGGAGTATACCTGAACTCAAAAGAACCTTCGTATCGATCGGCAGAACCTTCCCTTGTAATCACATTTATAACTCCTGAACGAGCATTTGCATATTCCGCGTTAAATCCTCCCTTTAATAAACTTAGCTCTTTTATTTCACTGAGATTGGGCATCAAGATAGGCTCATTTGCCCTCTGGTCTACAAGCAATAATCCATCAGCCATCAGTTTAGTCTGATCTATACCACCACCCCTAACACTCCAACCGTCTATTCCTGCTTGTAAGTTGAGATATTGAGTTACGTCTGAGATAAGAGGTACCGCCTCTATTTCACTTCTCTCGGCAGAAAAAGAACTACCGGCAAGGTCCATCTTTATAATTTCCCTTTCAGCCTCGACTACTACACCCTCTCCTACCACTACCGTCGGCTCTAATTTAAAATTAAGAGGGGTCGTATGCCCGGACTCAACCCTAACACCAATCTTCATTAAGTTTTTATAGCCCATCATTCTCGCCTGAATATTATAAATCCCCGGTTCCAGCCTTATTATGTAATAATAACCATCTGCGTCAGCGGTGGCCCCCCTATTGGTGCTTTCAACTAAAACATTGACACCGGGTAGAGGTTCACCTGTTTTAGCATCTACAATAACACCAGCAATCTTACCGGTAACTGCCGCCTCCATACTATGAGTAACAACAAGGAAAATAACAAACACAAGTAAGCCATATGAAATCCACTTTACCCACAATTTTCTTCTCCTTACCGTTTTTTTCATTAAAACCTCCCTTTTTTATATCTTAGAAAATAAGTTAGACTGGGTAAAACATCGAAGACCATTTCCCCTTATACAAACCTCCTTAAAATCGTACCTGATGATTCAAACTGCTTAAAACTTCCAATTGAAACCTTAACCATACAAAAAACATAAAACAAACGAAAATATAGACATCACATGAACTCTACTACGCGCAGGTCTTATAATACCCTCCCTTCTTGCAAGAAGCCAAATCAAAAATTCCGACTCTTCACGATATACTCAATTTTACTGATGGATGACATCAAAATTACAACTATTAAAACCGGCTTCAAGGAGCATCTAAGTTAAGCGCTGCTATAAAATGTATGTTAATAAATTTTAGTATAATTGTCAAGGCGTTTTACCGGAAACTTGGACGCATCTTTTCCAAATTAAGAATTATATTCAACGGGACAGACCCGAAGCCGAGTGGCAATTTCCTCGCCAGTTGAGACAGAAGAATATCCCTGTCGAATAGCTATTTCACCGGGCGAGCCGGGGAAATTGACCACGTCTTTATCGAACAGTAATTCCTCTGATTTTGCGAATGTTCGAGAATAGTTTTTCCCAGCATATAATTTCTCATATACGTTGCAATAACTAACTTTACGCGTATTGACGTAAAAATTTTGGGGGTAGGCAAACAAATTCCAGTATTGACAGAAATTGAACTTCTATTATAATGCCATATAAAAGAAGCTACCGGGAAATGCTTACCTTATCCGTCAGGATTTATAAAAGACTTCGTACTGCATAATATAAAAAACAAAAAACAAACCAAATTAAAAAGGAATTATCATGAGAAAGAACCTTTTATCATATTTCAGAATCATCTTGATTTTTGTTCTTGTTTTTTCTGTCTCTGCCAAAGACATCAAAATCATATGCACATATATAGGTCCGGTTACCGATGTTTATAAGAATGAAGAAAGAAAACTCGATTTGAAAGATAACTCTCTTCTCAAGGGTATTTTTTTCCAATGGGTTAATCCCGACCGCTATCAATGGAACGCTTTTGTATATCATTCATCCGATATTAATTACAGTACCCTATGGGGAAGCCATTTTATTTTTGATTATTATTTCCTTTCCGGAGAACACGGCAAATTCATAACAGGCGCTGGTATAGAATATCTTAAAATAGACATGGATGCGGATAGCAATATAACACCCCTGTCAGATTTCGAACTTCAGAATAACCTGTTTATCCCGTATATCCGGTTCGGATACCAGTTTCAATTCAATCACGGTAATTTCAAGATATCCGTTTTACCCTGGACGGGAGTTGAATATCAAGGAGTAAAAGGAGGTTTAACAATGGTCATGGATCCCCCCGGGCCCGCTCCCGCGACAACGACAAAAGAAGATATCGACAATGATGACTATTTAGGTATAGCAGGGGTAAATCTTAAGGTTAATATTTTCCATATGTTAGACCTAGAAGCTAAATATAATGGTACATTTAACACTAAGGTTTATTATTCCACCACAACAGCCATGGTAAATTTATTTTTTACTCGCCAATGGGGCGTATCATACCGGGTTAAATATATGGAACTCGAAAAAGGTTCCGATTTGTATAATATATTCGGAATTGCTTTTGTGTTTTAAGAAATTTGCAATAAAGGAGTTTTTATGAACATTAGAAAAAGTCTAATTAAAGGATACGGCAGATAGTTTTCTCGAATTATTTAAATATTCAAAGGTTGACAATTAAATAACCATATGTCAAATACTATTCAAGCGAAAACCAGGACTCTTGATTTTCATATCCAAAGAATCCGATCAAACGTTCTATACTATAAAAGGTAAAACGCAAATTGAATTCTCCGATAAACTTATAAATTTAAAACAAGGAGATTTTATAATTGCTACGAAAGGGGTAAGAGACCGTCCGGATTGCAAAGATCTTGTAAAAGCATTACCAATTGAAAAAAAAGAACATTAACAGAAAATAACACTATAGGAACTTATGAAAAGAAAGAATTTTAAAGAGAAGCAGACCGTAAAGAGGAAAATCGTTATCAGGAACGAAACAGAAAACGATATCGACGCCATAGCCGAAGTAACGATAGAGGCTTTTAAGACCTTGAAGATAAGTAACCACACGGAACAATTCGTCATCGAAGCTCTGCGAGAAGCCGAAGCATTAACTTTATCGCTTGTGGCGGAAATCGATGGACGCGTAATAGGACATATCGCGTTCTCTCCAGTAACCATTTCAGACGGGACACCCGACTGGTATGGGCTTGGACCTGTCTCGGTACTGCCGGAGTATCAGCGGAAAGGTATCGGTAAAGCCCTTATAAATGAAGGCCTATCTCGCCTGAAAAGTTCAGGGGCTCGAGGTTGCTGCCTTGTAGGCCATCCGGATTATTACAGAAAATTCGGATTTGAGAATATCTCAGGACTTACGTATGAGGGTATACCGCAAGAAGTCTTCTTAGCTCTGTCCTTCGAGGGACATATTTCTCAGGGGACGGTTACTTTTCACGAAAGTTTTAATGCGAATGGGCATTAATAACTCAAACATCTCAAAAGATTATCCAAATGCCAATTAATCTTCCGGCTAATCCTTAAAAAGAGTCTTGCCTTTTACCAGCCATGATACACCAAAGGCTAAAAGCATAATAGTTTCGAAAATCAGTAATGTTTTATCATTTTCTACTTCTACTCCTACTAATGAACGAACAAGCAATATTACCAATGACAATAATATAATAATACCGCAACCTATATAAATGTAATTACGAATCTTTTTGTTTCTTGTTTTAGGAATATCTCTGCTTTTAGTTAAGGTGAAAAGAAATATTGAGTTAATAGCAAGAAGAATGAAAAATATAACGGAGCATACAGCATGAATCTTATCAGATATAGTTGGACTTATTTGAAATATTCCTAAAGGTTCAGTTGAAACAAAGCTACAGCGACTGGGAAAAATAACTACGCCGAGAGCCGCAAGCCCACTCATTGCAGTAACGATATTATCGATTTTCTCATATCCTTTATACGTCATAAGAAACAAGGATACACCAATCAATATACCGACAAAAATATCTCTCATATTCGTATGGTAGTAAGAACTAATAGATGAACAAATAGGTATGCCTGAAATTAAGAGTCCTCCAAAGACACAGATAAACGGCAAAAGCATACCGAGTATCCCAATTAATCTACGAAGAGAAATATATGAGATGATAACGCTTTTATTTCTACTTCTAAACACGATAACCTTCAATCCTTAAAGTCTTTCTGTCTGAACGCATTTTCTACCTCTTTTTTTTTACTATAATTAAAAAAAACTCAAAAAACCAAGATTTTCCATCAGAGTTATGGTCCAAATCCTGTCAAAAAAACAAACTATTACCTTTTTAGTTTGTTATTTTGTTTATACGACTATAAACAAAAAATTAGATTCCCAAGTAAAAAATATTACGGTTGAGTTACCTCTATTGTTGGATCTTCTTTATCGCCAGAGTAAGTTAAAGTATATGTTTCGTGCTTCTCAAGCGCCGGATAATCTCCTTCCTCGGTTATTATACTAAAATCTCCACTGTCACTCGGGTTACTAATATGTTTCCAGGAATACACCAATATCATTGCCTTACAGGAATATACTTTCTCATATTCGGTTCTTTCCCCGGGCAGTAAATATTCGCCAGGCTCTGTGAAACCCTGCCCGGTAAGACCTACCCCCGTGATTTTATAATGTGTAAAATTATTTACAATCCTTAAATCGGGGTCATCTTCCTACGGGGGTTCGCAATTAAACAATAAAAACGCAACAGACAGACAAACCAACAAAACAACTTTCTTCATTGTCCCTCCTTTTTTATAAAATAAAGAAAGATTTAAAAAAAATCATTGTTTATCAGCTACCTTATAGTAAAAATTTTTTTCGTCTCCATGAAATCTCCTGCTCTTAATATATAGAAATAAATTCCATTTGCCAGATGAGATGCCTTGAAAGGCACGGAATGTATAATACTTTGACCTACTCCCTATCATCAATAAAATAAGATAATATTTAACAATTTTCTCTATTTTTTTCTTATCTATATATCCGGATAAACTACTCCATTTATAATTTTTCAAAAGATTTATCTTCCCTGATATAAATGACCGCTTCTACTATGTCTATAATTATAATAACCTGTATAACATACATTAAAATACCTCGTAAATTCAGAAAAACTACCTGAAGGAGTTTGCGCTAACAAATGAAAACCGACCCCTATCTTTATCATCACCGGAAATTCCCTTTTTATTATTTCCCCTGCATGTCAAATGATAATAGGCACCGGGATATTGTATTCGTAACAGTCTTGCCATATAAAAATTTTAACAGGAAGAATAAATTTGTCAAGTGTTAAGACTTTGACCCCAAATATACAATTTTTTTATTTCTTTCTCCTTATATTATTCGTTGTTTGACCATAATTTTTTACAATGGGCGTAACGCGAAACCAGTCAAAATCAACAAATCCGCCGAGTTCTTTTGTGGCATAATTGAATAAACAAAATTTATTTCCCGTAAAAACAGTAAGTCTGAATTGCATTTGCATCCTATTTCCAATTTTTGTAAATGATTTGTTGTCAAGACTATAAGAAAACTCAGCAGTACCGGTGCCCGGAACCGTCTCTCCACCGTAATACATGGCGGCGCCGGAACCATAAAACGGATCAGCCCGAAGATAGACCATTTGTGCATCTACCGCCGCCGAATCGATGGTTTCACCATTGTTGACCATGATAACGTAATTCTGTCCGTTTATTTTCTTTATTCCTATATATGCATAGGGATCCTGAAAAATAGCCAGACCGGCAAAATCTCCTTCTTTCATATTGTTAAAATCCATCTTTGTGGTGGCGACAGTTGCCACGGAATCAGAATAATATGCAAATATTCTTTGAGTAAGCGTGTTGCGGGCTTTTGGTAAACTATCGACAACTTTTACGGTTTCGAGTCTTAAATATCCGGGGTTTTCAGTGAGCGACCATTTTGTTGAATCAGCATTATGGTTCCATCCCCATTGCATCCCCAATAATGGGCTGTTAAATTCATCCGAGGTCGGCAGCACTTTTATTGGATATTCTTTTCCGACATCGGGTTTTTTGTATCGCACAACGGCTTTTCCATTTACTCCAACCATGGGCCATCCATCTGCCCAGGTAACGGGTTGTAAGGAAGGAAAACGTCCGAATGGGCCGCTGTCAACAAAGAGCATAGTCCACCATTCTCCGGTTTGTGTTTGAATAAGAGCTCCCTGATGTATTCCGTAATTCGGACCATGTGTTGTATCTCTGATTATCACCTTTTGTTCGTACGGTCCGTATATATTTTTTGAACGAAGGGCTACCTGAAATCCGTCCAGACCTCCGTAAGTACAATATAGATAATAATAACCGTCGATTTTATATACATGAGCGCCCTCGAGTCCTTTCCTGATATTACCGGTATAAATCAAAACGTCTTCATCTTTTGCGACAAGATTAGAATCAACTTCTGTAATACTGATTTCGTTATATCCATGAGCAACATATATTTTTCCATCATCATCAAAGAATAAACCGGGATCATAAAATCCTCTGGGCAAATGTCTTATTTCCCATGGACCTTGGGCTTTGTCTGCGGTACAAACAAATCCACCTTCATCGAGTGTAATAAATAATAAATAAAATTTTCCATTATGATACTTTAAGCTGGTCGCCCACTGGCCATGACCGTATCTATTGCAACCATCGAAGTTGTAACAGGGATTGAAATCGAAACACTCCACGGTATTACAGCAATATTCCCAATTTACAAGATCATACGATTTTAGAATTGTTACGCCGGGGAAAATAAACATCGTAGTGGTAACCATGTAATAAGTAGAATCGATACGAATCACATCCGGATCGGGAAAATCCGCGGCTATAACCGGATTGTCGTAAGTTCCGTCTCCGTTATCGCTTTGCATCTTCTGTGCTTTCAAACCAATTACCACTAAAATCAAAAGTAAGATAAAAGAGGAACTTGCTTTTTTAGCTATCTCATTCATAGTTATAAAGTTCAAACTTCAGAATTGAAAAATCATCCAAAAAAATACGTATATGTCTTCCTTGATGGGTCTGGTCTCCATTTAAACGTCTTATGATTTTCCAGTCATTGTCTTCAAATCTTCCTTCTTCGACCTTTAATATCCCCGCATTCAAGTCCGGTTCGTTTATATTTTTAAATGTTGCCACTATACCTGGACCAGCCATATAGAATTCGTTATCCCCAGTTTGAATAATAATAGCGCCTGCCTTATCCCAGACCTCATTTGCGGAATTAGCCTCATATCCCAGAGTATAACTATGCCTTATCGTAAATTCGTAATTTCCCAGCTTTAAAATAGTTTCCCGGGTTTCTTTATCAAATAATACGCCTTCAATTTTATTCTGACCTTGATGAGCTGTAATTACAGGTGTTAGTTGATTTATTAAGTTATACATTTTACCCAGGGGTTCATTCCCCGGATCACCAGTCGATTCGACAGAAAAAGGTGCAAAACCTATACTTTCATAGTGCCCTATGGTATAAGCAACCTTTGCCGCAACTGTGTTATCAAAACGATGTTCGGGAATAAATAAAGGGTTGCCTTGACGTGTATACAAATCACACCAGTGTTTAATATCAGGAAAATATAAATCCGGAGATAGAAAATCTATGAATGGTCCAGCAGCTTTCCATACATCCATTAAATGGGGAAGAGGTCCGGCACTTGGATATTCTCCGGGTAGCCAGCCGGGGCGATTCAGCGCGGCATTGGCATACATCGGTAAGGAATAAATAGCTTTGCCTGCCTCTGCAATTTTGTTTATATATTTTGCATAGTGCCAGGACATAAAAATTTCATCAGTATGCGTTCCTTTCCCGAAGATTTCTTCCCACGTTCCTGAAGTTTTAAATCCATTTATAGCCCAGGTATCATAAAACTCAGGTAATAAATTTTCTTTATTCTTTTTTAAATATTCAATAAATTCTATAGGCACATTTTCCTGGAATTTTTTATTCGCCAACGGGTGATAATCTCTTGCTGTTGGCAACATTCCAACTTCATTTTCAATTTGAATCATTATAACGGTATGTTCTTTTCCGTCGATCTCCTTTATGCGTTTCATTAACGCCTGAAACGCTTTTAAATCTGCTTGTAAATTGTTTTCACTAAAGGGAGTCAATATTTCATGGCTTTTACCCTTATCATCTTTTACTCTTGGGAATCTTGCCTGGTCTTTTTTAACCCAGGAGGGAGCATAGCAGGACATACTGTTTTTCCAGGAAGCGAACCACAAAAAAACAAGTTTTAAATCATAATCTCGAGCTCTACGAATTAAATAGTTAACCAGTTTAAAATCAAATTTGCCTTCTGCCGGTTCTATCAAATCCCAATAAATGGGAACTAAAACTGTATTCAGATTCATTGTTTTTAATTTTGGCCATATTGGCTCCATATATTCTATGCTTGAAGAAGAAGAATTTCCCAGCTCGCCGCCTAATATTAAGTATGGTTCTTTGTCAACTACTAATTGGGTAGTATTTCCCCTTTTTTGAAGGTGAGGAAGTTTGGTTTGACTGAAACCAATTTGGTAAGCAAATAATATTACACAGAGGATAAATTTACTCACTGAACGCATAGATTATCCTTTGAAACACGAACAACCACTTTAAAATCCAAAAAACCATTTTATTTCCCTTATTTTTTTTATTGAAAACCGAATCATAGGAAAATAAGAAAAAGGATTAATCCTGTCAAGGGAATAAATTTTCTGTTGTTAAATTTTCGAGATGGAAGAAATTTGATATATCCGTGTGTTACTTATTTCTAAAACAGAATTCGAACGAGGTTAAAAAAACACTCTTGATTTTGGATGTTTTTTCTCTATACTTAAAGAGAATTTTCGAAAATTAATATATTATAGTTAGGAGGTTATCAGTGAATGATCCCTTAAAAAAGTTTCGTATTTCACTTTTTTTATACTTTTTGACTCTTTATATAATAACAGCACACGGGCTTAAATCTGGAGACAATATTTATCACTATGAAAAAGCATATAATTTTATTAAAAATGGAAGTTTATCATTGCCGGATGTATATAATCCTGAAGGAATGAAAAGAGGATGGGGTTGGTTCAAAGTTGGTAAAAACGGTAAAATTTATACATCTTCTCAGGCTGACGGTCTTTCCATTGCCGCAATACCTTTTTGTTTTATAGGTACAATGATAGATAAACTGCAGCACGTTGAACACTTAAAGATTGAAGCAGATGGGATTTGGGAAAAATCTAAAGTAGAAGAATCTGATGAAGCACTCTTATCCTACGAGCTTAGGCGTTTTAACATTATTACTGGATTACCTTCAGCTTTTTTCTCGACTTTTACAAACTCTTTCGCGATGGCTTTTCTGGTTTTAATATTTTTTAATTTTTGCTATAGGCTTACGAAATCAAAAGAGAAGGCTTTTATTTCAACGTTGCTTCTCGGTAACGCTTCAATTATATGGGTCTATTCCGGTGCTTTCTGGTCTCAGACAATTGTGGCACTTTGCTTATTTGCTGCGTTTCACTTTATATATGTATCAAAAGAAGAAAACAATATAAAGTTTTTAATTTACGCGGGGATATTTGCGGGTTATTCATATATAACAAGACACGATAGTGTGTTATCTCTGCCTTTCTTTGTGTTCTATGTTATAAGTATAAATTGGAGAGAAAAGAAAGAAAT
>CAZSEX010000036.1:0-19809 GCA_964606065.1 uncultured bacterium
TTGGAGAATATTACTATATAATCACAAATAAGATGGATGCTAACGGAAGCTATAACACAGGACCCGGTGGCAATTGGCACACCGTATTTATTGTTGTAGAAGATGAGCAGGGAAACGATATGGGTGATTTTTTAGAATTTTATGTTTCTTCCAGCGGAGTAGATGAAAAAAAGCCTGGTAAGTTTGCCCTTTCAGTAAATAATCTTAACGCTCCCTCTCTGACAACTGAAATTAACTATAGCTTACCCAAAAAGAGTAAAGTGGATCTTAATATTTATGACTCGATGGGAAGAGTCGTTAATACACTTGTAAATAAAGAGCAAAAAGCAGGCATATATACTGTTAAATGGAATGGGAAAAATAAGTTGAATAATACTCTTCCAAACGGAACTTACTTTTGTAATCTCAAAGCAGGCGACTTTAACGATAGCAAAAAAATTGTTAGGTTAAACCATTAAAAGGAGGATAAAATGGATTGGGCAGAAAGAAAATTCTTGCTTTTTCGAAGTTTAATCATAATGTTCATACCTTTACTTTTAACCTCGTATGAAGGACCCGACCTTCCGGCTGAATATATAATAATAACAAATAATACGTTAGAAGACGCTTTTGAACCTGTAGCTGAATATATAACCAGAAAAGGGGTTGTGGCAAAGGTTTACACAGTAAATGAAATTTTAAATAGCTACACCTGCGACCCTGTTTCAAACATCTACGATTCGGCAGGCGCAATACGAGGATTCCTTATGGATAAATATCACGATGGGGCTCAATGGGTATTACTGGGAGGGGACGAATCTATCGTACCTGTACGTTTCGGAACAGTTAATCCCAGCCGCTATATTTCGAGTCCACCATCTCCCGTGGTACTGGCACCTTCAGATTTGTATTACTCTGACTTAGACGGAAACTGGAATGTCGATGGCGATGAATATTACGGAGAACCACAAGATGATTCAATTGATATAGAGCCGGAGTTGTATGTAGGACGCATCCCATGTGAGAACGCGACAGACGTTGAGAACTGGTTTGAGAAATTAGTCAGTTATGAGAATCCAACACATACGAACTATCTTACCAAGTTTTTCTGGGCAGCTGCCGATCAAATGAGAATGTATCCGTACAATATCATTTCAAATTTACCACCTGGCACCGGTATTTCAAACGATACTTCGATGATAGAAAATAGTGACGGATCCTTACCAAAAGGAAGTGATGTCATAAACAAGATGAACGAACACTTTGGATTTTTCACTTTTTTCGGTCACGGTTCTCCCGATAACCTTACGGTTTCCGCCCCCGGTTATAATGAACGAAGCATGGAGAGAGATTTTCTTGTGAGCCGCGATTACTGCGATGTTCATTTGGTAAATCAAGGTGGGCGTTGCAGAGTTGAAGACGGAAATGGACTTGATTGCCTCACAAATAAGGATTACTACGGGCTAATGGCTATTTATTCCTGTTACCATGCAGCTTATGATTTTGAAAATTTTGACTATGACCCCTGGAATATATGTTATGGTCCTTCAATGATGGAAGCTTTTCTTCTTCAACCGGATAAAGGCGGACCCGCTTATATCGGTTTTACAAGAGGATCAGGTTTTACAAGTAATCAGAAACTTCATGACTTCTTTTTGGATAAACTCTTCATTAATGATGTTACAAATATAGGAGCTACTGTAGCATTGGCTAAAACCGAAATATATCCTTATCATACTATATATCACGGCTACAGTCTTTTCGGTTGTCCGTTAATGAGGATCTGGACCGCGACACCTTCGGAATTCAACAATGTTTCCGTTACCGATAACGGTACAAGTATTACTGTAAATACGGGTATAAGCGGCTGTGATATTTGCGTCTGTAGTGTGGATGGTGGAGCTACTTATTATATGGTAGCTCATAACACATCATACCATACCTTTACAACCGCTGAAAGACCGGTTTATATAACAATCACCAAGCCCAATTATATTCCGTACAAGACTTTAGTACCAGTAGACTTAGTCCTTCAAAATGTAACAGTTGAAATGAATGATACAAATGACTATATGGCGTTCAACTCAATAACGGCAGCAGGCAATAACACTTATTTCGTTATCAAAGGGAATGGGTCAAATGGTGGTAATGTTACAATGAAAACGGAAAATTATATCTCATTGTTCCCGGGTTTTGAAGCACAAAAAGGATGTATATTCCAGGCATCAACTAACCTTGATCTTTATTCAACAAGTTCAACCGACCAGGTACTATTTGATAAGCTTGACCCGCTCAATAAATTAAATCCGGATAAAACATCAGAGGATAACCTTTCTGAAGAAAAGGAACCCATCCCAACCGTCTTCAGCTGCATGCAAAACTATCCCAACCCTTTCATGCGCAACACAACCATCAAATACGGGTTACCGAAAAACTCCGATGTTAATCTCACTGTGTTCAACATAGCCGGACAAAAAGTAAAAACCCTGGTTAACTCACAGCAATCAGCCGGATATAAATCGGTCAGCTGGAACGGGGAAAACAGCGCGGGAGTGCAGGTGCCTCAAGGCATATACTTCTACGTCTTCAAGGCGGATGATTTTGAAAAACATCGTAAGATGGTATTGGTAAAGTAAAGAGGTTAGAGTGTTGGAGCGTAGATGCGTTAGAGTGTAAAAAAAACACGCAACTACCAAAGATCGGCTCGGAGTCCTTTTTAAGAATTCCGAGCCGGTTTGATTTTGGGAAAATCAGGTCTTTTGTCTTCAATTTTCCATCTGCGGTCAACGGTCTTTAAAACAGACTTACGCGCTAACCGACAAACACACTAACAACTTAAGATTTTTGGGATCTTTGTGTGAGATATTCTTCTTGACATTTATAACATAAAGAGTAATATTTGTTAGAGAGAATTTATAATTTGCCAGGGAGGTAAAAATGAGTAAAACGACTACGATCGAGGATGTCTTAGCAGATATTGAACATCTGGACATCGAAGACCAGAAGTATATAGTCGAGTTAATCTCTAAAAGATTAATTGATAAAAAAAGAAAAGAAATTTCCCTACGCGCTAAGGAAGCAGAGAAGAATTATAAGAAAGGTAATTTCAAAAAGGGACGTGTTGAGGATTTATGGGAAGACCTGGATGGTTGAGATAGTTTGGGATAAAAAGTTCATACAATTATTTAAAAAATGGAGTAAAAAACACCCGGATTTAGTAGAAGTCTTTAAAAACAGATTGGAACTATTTGTAAGGGATCCGTTTCACCCCCAGTTAAAAACACATTCGTTAAGTGGTATTCTTAAAGGTTTATGGGCTTTTCATATAACCTACGAGTATAGATTGGTTTTCAAATTTTTAGACAAGAAGAAAAAAGTTGTTTTACTGATCGATGTAGGGTCTCATGACGAGGTTTATTGATTGGCAATCCGAAAGACTGCTTTTGAATCGGTTAGCACTTACTTCTGTTACAAAGCTGGTTTTAAACAACACTGTTTTTTCTCCTTTTTAATCAGCGCGCATCTGTGTTCATCCGTGGCTATTTTATAGTTAGTGTGTGGGTGTGTTGGAAAGTTAGGAAGTTTAAAAGAAACAAAGAGAGAAATAATTATAGAGGTAGCGCGGAGGGTCATCCCTCGCTTACCGATTGTTGGGGATAAACCCCAACGCTTTAACAACGTATTGGCACGCAGATTTTCTCAGATGTACTCAGATTTACAAAAGAAACTAAAAAGTATCGTTTTTCTCTATGGTAAAGTACCCTTGAGATTGCTTCGCCTGAGGCAGGCGAGATGCAAAACTCTCAATGACAAATTTTTTCGTGTATTTTTTTAAACACGTAGTTTTGGTAGGGTTGAGGGTTTTATAAAAAAAAATATATATTCTGTTGTTTTCCTCCGTGCCCTCCGTGTCTCCGTGTGAGATTATTTTGGTTCGGGGGGTGGGCTTTGCGTCTTTGCGGTGCGATTTTCTTGTGATAATCTTGTGTAATCTGTGATTAATTTCGGAGGGGCGGCGGGGTACTTGATTTATTGTTCCAATTCCTTATATTGAGTTCAATAAAAAAGAGGAGTAAATGTACGACAAAAGGAAAATAATAGGATTTTCATCTGTATCAATCGTTTTAATTTCCGTATATTTATATACTATCGCTCCAACAGTATCTCTATGGGACTGCGGAGAATTCATAGCATGCGCGCACATCTTAGGAGTGCCACATCCCCCCGGAACCCCATTTTTTATTTTGCTCGGTAGAATATTCGACATCATAATCCCTTTTAATGAAACAGCAAAAAGGATAAATTTCCTCTCGGCTCTTTCTTCCGCTATAGCCGGGGGATTTCTTTATCTTATAATACTTTCGGTCTTTCAAAGATTCAGGGAAAACAGAGGAAAAAGATTGCCTTTAAGCAGTCATCTTATCGCGGTATTCGCCGCCATCGGAGCCGGGTTTTCTTACAGTATATGGGATACATCTGTCGAAACGGAGGTCTACTCCACATCGATTTTGATACTTGTAATCGGTCTATGGCTTGCGTTACACTGGGAAAGAAACCATGAAATGAGAGGCGATGATAATTATATTTTACTTCTTATTTACTTGATTTTCCTTTCTTTTGGCATCCACCTGATACCCTTACTTCTTATTCCGGGAACCATTGTCTTTGTAATAATAACCGATAAAAAGATATTCAACAATCCGAAATTAATTATTTTTTCAATCGGTCTAATCCTGTTAGGCATCACAACATATCTTTATCTGATAGTCAGAGCCAATGCTAACCCTGTAATAAACGAGGCGGATCCGAGCAATTTAAAGGCTTTGTGGAGTGTTATATCGCGAGAACAGTACGGACCGATGAAAATAATCCCCAGAAAAACTCAAATCCAGATCAATCTTTCCACTTTTGCCGCATTATTCGAACAGGTAAAAATATTTTTCAAATATTTTTCATGGCAATTTTCCCCTTATCCCAGAGAATCGGATGTAAATAACCTGCTAAAGTATACATCCATAGCCGGCACATACCTATATGTTTTAACAGGTCTCCTGGGAATACTTATTCATTATAAAAAAGATAGGAAATCCTTTTATTTATTTTTCATTCTGTACCTTCTCCTGAGTTTAGGTCTTGTTTTTTATCTCAATTTAAAATTTTCTCCATCCGACCCCAACCCCGCGCATCAGGACAGGGAAGTGAGAGAAAGAGATTACTTCTGGACTCCCGCATTCTTTCTTTTTATGTTTTATGTAGCCATTGGAGTTCACTGGATATACGAAAAAACAAGAAAGATAAAAACTTCTTACGGGAACGGTGCAATAGTACTTTCTTTTTTCATGGGTTTTATACCGCTGATTTCAAACATAAACAGCCACGTTAACAGAAGAGGAAACTGGATCGCTTCGGATTACGCCCACAACCTGCTGATAACCCCCGAGGATTATTCCATTTTGTTTACATACGGTGACAATGATACTTTTCCGGTCTGGTTTCTTCAGGAAGTGAAGAATTTCAGAAAATTCGATCCCGAAAACAAAAAAGGGGTAAAACTTTCCAATTTCTCCCTCATGAACACGAACTGGTACATTAAACAATTAAAAAAAGCCGGCATACCCATGGATTTTGCCTTTCCATTCAAAGGAACAACTCTTGAGAGAGAATACAGGATACAAAAAAGAAATAAGATAACCAACTTAGATTTTGAGGATTGGGTTATTGATAATATTATGCCTCTTAAGTCTGAAGACGGCAAGTTGTTGCGTCCCGCGGATATTTTAGTCAGAAACATTATTGTTACTTCAATGGGAAAAACACCATCTCTTAAAGATTTAATAATGCCGGGAGACCTGTTCGTAGAAAAGTATATCGACGAAGATTTTAACCCTTCGATTAATATTTATTTTTCCTTCCCCGTAGAGACGTACTCGATGAAACTATACGGCGACCATCTCAGATTGGAAGGATTTGCTTACCGTCTGGTAGAGGAAAAAGCAAAGGATATGATAAATTACAAGAAGATGTTCGACAAACTTACTGGGGAATTTAAAATAAGTTACTGCGAAAATCCTACTATTTACACGGGATCGGCGCAGAAGAAACCTCTCCTTAATCACACATATATTTACTTGAAATTTGGCGATTACGCCTTAGAAAAGTTCGATAACAAACGTAAAGAAGCCATTTCTGGAGCGGAAAAAGATACCTTAAAAATTATAGAGAATATCTTCAAAAGAGCTTTTATTTTTTCAATGGACTCTGACTTTTCCGCACCAATAACCCTGCAGGTAACAAGCAGCTTTAAAAGAATATACTCATTACTCGGAGAAGAAGAAAAAGCGACTGACTTTTACGATTCACTTCATTACATAATAAACACGCCACCGCTCAGTCTTCTGCGCGCCGAAATGTTAACTTTTAAAGCAAAATCAAAGGAAAACAACACAAAAGAAATAGAAAAAGCAATAAAAGAATTCTCATCTTTACTCGATAAAGAAAAATTCAAAGCCGCCGGGTATAGAGGGCTTATAGAACTTTACTCAATATCCGATAACTCTGAAAAAATACAAGAAATTATCCTTGAAATAATAAATGAACCGGAACTCTCAAATCAGGTTATATTTCTTTCTATCCAACTCGATCCTCAAGGGACTATAAAGCTGCTCGAAAACTGGAAAGAAATGTATCCCCACGAATCCGCAAACATTGACCCTTTAATAAAAGAACTAAAAACCCGAAAACGCTTTTGAAAAAATCACAGCTTATGTCATATTACAAAAATCTAAAAAATCTTTGTGGTCTTTGTGAACTTTGTGGTAAATAATCCACCATGGAATATTTAAAAGTTTCTTCATTTGCTAAAGTAAATCTCGGTCTTTATATCCGGGAAAAAAGAAAAGACGGCTTCCACTCCATCGAATCTATTTTTCAAACAATATCATTAAAGGACTCACTCTATTTCAAATTGGGAGGAAACGAAATAAAAATAAAGTGCAACAATCCGGAACTGCCAATAGGTCCCGACAATCTGATTTATAAAGCGGCAAATCTATTCATAAATAAAAAAACAGAAAAATTTGGAGTAGAAATAAAAATAGATAAAAAAATTCCCATAGGAGCGGGATTGGGAGGAGGCAGCTCAAACGCAGCGGTCACTTTACTCACACTAAACCGTCTGCTTAACTATCCGAAAAAACGCGAGGAACTAATGGAAAATGCGAAAAACCTCGGTTCGGACGTGCCGTTTTTCCTGAAAGGAGGAACCGCCCTTGTGATCGGTAGAGGGGAGAAAATTAAATGGTTAAAGGATCTTCCGGAACTCTATTTCCTGCTTGCAATTTCACCACTTACAATATCCACAAAAAACGCTTACAGGTGGTGGGACGATAAAGAAAAACAAGACTTGACAAATGAAGACTTAAGCTTTATACTTCGAAAAATACAAGAGGGGGAAAAAGGAATCCTACGGAAACTAAGAAATTCATTTGAGGTAATAATCCTTGAGAAGTATCCTCAATTGAAGTATATTATTGATAAGCTAAATAAATTTGAACCAATAAATGTTATGTTAAGTGGGTCTGGTCCTACTGTATTTGCAATATTCGGATCAGAAAAACACAACTACAGGATGGGAGACATAAAAGGAGAACATTACACATTAAAGCACTGCAGAAGCGTCTCCCGAGAAGAGTACTTCAACTTGTTAAAACCAAAGGAGGACTAATGGAATTCACAGAAGTGCGTGTAACACTCAGAGATGAACCCAGGTTAAAAGCATTTGTCAACGTAACTTTCGACGACGAATTTGTCGTTCGCGGCATGAAAGTTATCGAAGGCAGAAAAGGGCTTTTTGTAGCAATGCCTTCCAGAAAAGGAAAGGACGGAACTTTCAGAGACATCGCTCATCCTATAAACAACAACATGCGCAAAAAACTGGAAAAGGTTGTCCTTGACGAATACTACAGTAAATGTGAAGAAGAAGGCAAAAGCCCCAAGGGCTCAGACCTCGAACAGGAAGATTTCGAAGCACCTGACGAGAATGTCGATATGGAAGTTTTCGAAGAAGATGAAACGGAAGGAAACTTAGAAGCGGAAAGCGAAGAAGATATTGAAGATATTCAGGAATTTGAAGAAGATATAGAAGAAGATCTTTTATAAAAATTAGCCTTTATAGTAACCATTTGGGGCGTCGCCAAGCGGCAAGGCACGAGATTTTGGGTCTCGCATTCGTAGGTTCGAATCCTACCGCCCCAGGAGAGAAAGGAAGTGGAATTAAAAGTTTTTTCGGGGTCCGGAAGCTTAAAGCTTGCGGAAGGAATAAGTAAACATTTAAATAAACCTCTATCTTCTCTTGAAAAGAGGCGTTTTTCTGATGGTGAGATATTTATCCAGATAAAAGAAAACGTCAGAGGAAGAGATGTATTCGTTGTTCAATCAACAAACTCTCCGGCAGAGAATATTATCGAATTTCTCCTTATAATAGACGCTTTAAACCGTTCTTCAACCGGCAGAATAACCGCTGTCATACCATATTTCGGATATGGGAGACAGGAAAAAAAAGATAAGCCCAGGGTTCCAATCTCGGCAAAGTTATTCGCAAATTTATTCGAAAAAGCTGGCGCAAATCGAATTTTAACCATGGATTTGCACGCCCCCCAGATAACGGGTTTCTTCGATATTTCAGTCGATCATCTTTTTGCCACACCGGTAATGGTTGAACACATAAAAAAACTAAATTTGGATTATAAGAAAACCGTAATAGTTTCACCCGACGTAGGAAGAGTAGAAGCCGCGAGAGCAATAGCAAAAAAAATTAACAGAGATATACCGATAGCTATCGTAGATAAAAGAAGACCAGAACCAAATCAGTGTGAAGTTGTCAATATCATCGGCGATGTTAAGAATAAAACAGTCATCATAATAGATGATATTGTAGATACAGCAGGAACTTTAACTGAGGCCGCTAACGAATTAAAAAAGCAGGGAGCAAGCGCCATTTACGCCTATATTACTCATCCAGTATTGTCGGGAAATTCTATAAAAAAGATTGAATCTTCATCGCTCGAAAAACTAATCGTTACGGACACGATTCCACTGGACAAAGAGAAAAAAAACAAAAAAATAGAAGTGGTTTCAGTAGCCAACCTATTGAGTGAAGCTATAATAAGAATCCACGAAAACAGATCTGTATCATCACTTTTTATTTAGGAGGAAAAGTTGAAAGTAAAAGAAAGAAAAGAAACAGGAACCAGGAAAATCAAGCATCTTCGAAAAGAGGGATGGATTCCCGGTGTAATTTATGGCCACGGAGAAAAAAGTAAACTAATAATGATTCAGGAAGAAGAATTAATAAAAGTCCTGCACAATATGCATTCCGAAGCTACACTATTAAATCTCGATTACGAAGGCGAAAAAATTCGGGCCTTAATGCGCGAGGTCAGTCGAAGCCCCTTGACCGAAAAACTTCTGCACGTGGATTTCCAACACATACACGAAAATGAAGAAATTAATGTTCACGTTATACTTGAATTTCAGGGTAAACCAAAGGGCGTAGAAGAAGGCGGAATATTAAACATAGAACACAGACACTTAATAGCCAGATGTTTACCAAAAGATATACCCGAAAAAATAGTGGTGGATGTATCTAACCTTGAAATAGGAGAATCACTACACATCAAAGACCTCAATATACCGGAGGGCGTCAAAGTGGAAGAAGACCCTTCGGCCACCGTTGTAAACATCTTATCTCCAAGAAAAATTATCGAAGTTACACCGGTTGAGGAAGAAATAGCTATCGGGGAAGAGATATCTGAAGAACCGGAAGTGATTTCCAAAGCCGCGGAGGGAAAAACCGAAGAACAAAAAGAAAAGGAGAGTGGCGAATAGATTGTCGCGCCGCGATTGGGCTTGTAAATCCTTTACCGGATTACGACAGAACAAGGCATAATCTTGGAGGAAGCCTAATACAATTTATAAGTTTTAAGGAAAATTTGAGGCTCAAACCGGGGAAAGGGCACTATTATTATTGTACAACAGACGAGCTTATCTTAGCCTACAATACAACATTTATGAATAACAGCGGAATAGCCGTCCTTGAATTATATGAATATTTTTCTCTTTCTCTCGAAAATATGCTTATCATTCTCGACGATATAAATTTACCTTTTGGAAAATTAAGATTAAGAAGTAAGGGTAGCGACGGCGGTCATAAAGGGTTACATTCAGTCATATATCATCTCGATAGCGAAAACATACCCCGCCTGCGAATTGGAATCGGGAACCCGGAAAACATGGAAACTTCAAATTGGGTACTTTCCAGATTTGACGCGGAAGAAGAAAAAGAATTACCTAAAATATTAGAAAAAGCACAGGAGGCCGTCTTTATCTGGAAAAATGAAGATATTGATGCGGCTATGTCAAAAATCAATGGAAATTAAAAGGAGGTTAAATGAGAAAATACGAATGTACATTCATCATTAATCCTGAAAAGGAAGAAGAAGAACGAAAACAAATCGTGGAAGAAATAAAATCTTACCTTGAAAAAAATAAAGTAAAAGTAAAAAATATAGATGAATGGGGTATAAAACAACTTGCCTACGAAATCGACGGCCATAATAACGGATTTTATACAGTAATAAACTTTGAATCGGAGCCTAAAAAAGTAAATAGCTTTAAAGGTTTTTTGCGTAAAAATGTTAATGTTCTGCGATATATAGTCGTCGTAAAGGAGAAATAAAATATGAATGATTATAGAGTTCCAAACATAAATTTCGTGGTAATTTCCGGAAGAGCAACCGCCGATTCTATTTTAAGCTATACGGAATCAGGAGCAGCATATTTGCGTTTCCGTATAGCATCTAACCGCAACTATAGGGATAAAAACGGAGAATGGAAGGAAGAAACCACATTCACAGGTGTAACTTTATGGGGCAATCAAGCGGAAAGACTGAGTGAACGAATAAAAAAAGGGACTCCTGTTGTTGTGGAAGGTAGGCTATCCAGTTACACAAGAGAAGTGGACGGTTTTAAAAGAACTGAAGTAAGCATCAACGCTTTCAGAGTTCAGGTACTTACTAAATCCACAGCTCCTTACCCGGAAGAACAGCAAGGAGAATCAACAGAAAAAGAAATGCCGGAAAAAACACCAGACATGGAAGCACCTCCCGGAGACGACGAAGAACTTCCGTTTTAAAAACCAGTCCACACCCATTATAAACCACGAGATTACACAGAGTGGCACGAGATTTTGCACCGCAAAGGCGCAGAGACCGCAGAGAAAAACTAAAGATTATACGTCTGTTTAAAACCCACTCCACACCCCAAATTATTCTCACACAGAGCACACGGAGAACACTGAAAAACAACTAAAATTTCGTTTTTTAAAACTCCACCCACCCAAAACAAGAGGAACAACAAATAACACGAATAGTTTTTTGTTTTTGCCGTCAGCCGTCATCGGTAAACCGAGAGCGGAGTTTTGCCACGGATAAACACGGATCTTTTTGTTGTTTTTGACTCAATAAACTCAACAAACCCAAAGAACTCAATAAACTAAAAATACTATACACATGTAGGACATATGAATCCTATAAATCCATCCCAAGCTCAAACTCTTCTTATTTTTTAATATTTAGTGCTATTTGCGTAATTTGTTGTTTTTCTTTGTGTCCTTTGCGGGCTTTGTGGTTCATATTATCTGTTAGCAGTTTTACCGCGCTGGGTTCTCAGTGTCTCTGTGTGAATAATATCCAAAAATCACCGCGGAGTCGAATCGGGAAGACCTCCATCTACCGGGATTGTCGCGCCGGTCGTCGGAGTCCGGCGGGTCGCGAAGAATAATACCACCCTGGCAACGTGTTCTGCGGTTATTTTTGCTTTAAGTAAATTTCGATTTCTATAATATTCCTCGAGTTCCTTCTCGGAAAGACCTCTTGTCCTCATTCTTTCAGGTCCTACTTCAGCCCATAATCCGGATTTACGTTTACCATGAGAAAACACCGCATCCGGAGAAACCATGTTGACTCTCACATCCATATTCGCAAATTCAAGACTCGCTATTCGCGCAAGCTGGTGTGAAGCCGCTTTAGTAGCACTGTAAGCTCCGAATTTCGCACCCGGCGAAAAAACGTTCTTGGTAGATATTACTACAATATCGCCCCCTGTCCCCTGAATCTTGAAATGTTTTCCCGACTCCGACAATACATGAAGTGTACCTTCTACATTTACCTTTTCTAATCTACGAAAAATTTTTATATCCATATCCGTGAGAGATGAAACATGCGCGATGCCGGCATTTATCACCACCAGATCGATACCGCCCCAGGTTTCAATAACCGAATCAAAGCCATGCGCGACCGACCTCGGATCTGTCACATCGAGATTAACACCAATAACTCTCTCTTTATAATTTTCTTTAAGCTCATCCACAAATGAATTCAGACTATCACCCGGTAAATCCGACACGGCAACGTGACATCCATTTTTAAGAAGTTCCTGGCAAATTCCGCTTCCGATTGCTCCCGCCGCTCCGGTTACAATTGCCACATAACGTTTCAAGGGGAACACCTCTTTTTCTTGAAGCTTCGCATGCTGAAGACCGAGATATTCCATATCGAATAAATGTTCCTCACTTAAACCTTCATACTTTCCCATTGAAAAAATCTTCATCTTAGCAAACAATGTAGAGACCGTAATATCCCTTGCTATATCAGCCTCAACCACATCCCGACCCGCACATATCGCACCTAATCCGGGCATTAAAATTACTCGCGGAACTGAATCAAAACGATCCACTTTCAGTGGCTTTTTGCCGGAATAACGTTTAAAATACTCATCATATTCTTTTGAATACTTTGTTATTGATTTTCTGATTTGTTCTCTTAATTTTTTTTCATCATCATATTTTATTCCTTCTATCCATAGAGGATAAGCCTTGGTTCGTATAAGATGGTCGGCAGTCAAAGGGGGAGTCAATGCGACTGCCCTACCCTCAGATGAGTCAACGAAATTTAGAATTTCCTTTGTTATTAAAGGTCTTAAAATAAACCTCGAATAAGGGCGGTCTAAATTCCCCGCCGGCAAAGCGAGAAGACCTCTCAAAATAGGAGCAACCTTCAAATATCTTTCTTTTGCTTTCGATAGAGTTGTGGCAGCCTTACCCTTCGGACTTTTACCCGTTTTCTTCGAGAGATAGCCTTCCGCTTCCGTTACAAGTTCGATTGTCCTCCGGTAAGATTCCAGGGCACTTTCTCCCCAGGTAACCAGACCATGTTTCATCAGAACCATACCCTTACAATCAGGATTTCCATTAAATGCACGGGCTGCGGCTCTTGCCAGGTCGAACCCCGGCTTTTTGTATTCAAGGATAATTATACCATCACCCAGAGCATCCCGGATGACTTTTTCTCCATTAATTTGATTACTTAAAGCAAGTATAGAATCGGCATGAGTGTGATCTACATATTTCGCCGGTATAAAAGCGTGCATCAAGGTTTCGATTGAGGGAATTCTATCGGTTGCGTTAAAACGGTGCGTTAATACTTCATTAACCATCTCTTCATCAGAAAGCTTCTTTAAATCCTGTAGTCGTTTGATATATTCAAGATCGATCGCAATATGTCCTTCCGGAACGATATTAGAAAGATCCTGACCCGATGCTTTAATGTAAATCGCAGGTACTTCTTCACCAAGAACATTCAAGAATGTTCCTTTAACCGATGTATTCCCACCGCCGTGGAGCACAAGTTCTCTTTCCTCTCCAATAAGTCTGCTTGTGTAAGTTCGGAGAGCCAGATACTCTCCCCATCTTTTGCCGTATTTAGCGATGAATTTAGATGCCTCTTCCCCCAACCATCGATTTTTCATTTTTTATGATTTTATTTCCCTTAACATGAACTGTATGTTTCCTACCGGATCCTTTCCGTCAAATATTGCACTTCCGCTCACCAGAATATCAGCGCCTACTTTAGCTAATTCAGAAATATTATCCTTTTTCACACCTCCATCTATGCATAAAAGGATTTCTTTACCAGAATCAGTAACAAGGTCCTTTACTTCCATAAATTTATCCGCATAAGAATCAAAGAAAGGAAATCCTTTCAACTTAATATTTACAGCAAGAACTGAAATCATTTCAATATCGGCAAGTAAAGGTTTAAGATTTTCAACCGGCGTATCGGGATTTAAAGCAACACCCCTTATTAACCCTCTATCCGGGTTGTTTTTATTTTTCATTACCCCAAGTTTCCGGAAAATCGAGCGAGCGTCCTCTGAAGATTCTAAGTGAATTGTTATCATATCGGCACCCGCATCTACATATTCTTGAATTTTCTCTTCCGGATTCTGAATCATTAAATGAACATCCTTAAATAAGTGAGTTTTTACGGCTTTTACAAATCGCGGTCCTACAGTTAATCTTTCCACGAAACATCCATCCATAATATCAAAATGCATTAATTGTATATCCGTGCTTTCGAGTAACTCAACTTCTTTACCGATGTTCAAAAAATCGGCTGCGGTTATACCAACGCTGAGCGTAGGAGAAGTTCTGCGAATAATATCAAATGCTTTATTAGCAGACATAAATTATCACTACTTTTTTTTGTTCTTTAAAGTCTGATACAACTCATACGCTTCTTCGGGAGACATATTCTCATGAACAACTTTTCTTACCGCTTGAATCATTGCAATTGGCGCTTCGGATTGGAATATATTTCTTCCCATATCCACACCGCAGGCTCCCTGACTTATGGCATTATATGCCATTTTAAGGGCATCGAGTTCCGGAAGTTTTTTTCCTCCGGCAATAACTATCGGAACAGGACAGGCCGCGGTTACCGTATCGAAACCATCAGGAACATAATAAGTCTTGACATAAGACGCCCCGAGTTCGGCGCAAATTCTGGTCGCCAGACGCATATATCTGGCATCTCTCTTCATTTCCTTGCCAACAGCGGTAACTCCGAGAACAGGAATTCCATATCTGTTACCCATGTCCACGAGCCGCGTCAAATTATGTATCGACTTAGTTTCAAATTCTCCCCCTATGAAAACCTGTACCGCAAGCGCGGCAACATTAAGACGTATCGCGTCATCTACGTCCACAGCAATTTCCTCGTTTGAAAGTTCTTTAAGTATGCTCGGACCGCCGCTTGCTCTAAGAACAACTCCGTTCGTGAAAGTCGGAGGAATAATCGAGCGTAATATCCCCCGGGTACACATCAGTGTATCAGCGTAAGGTAAAAGCGGCACAATATTTACATCCACTCTTTCCAGACCGGTTGTAGGACCGAGAAAATATCCGTGATCGATGGCGAGCATTACCGTTCGATTGGTATCGGGATTAAAAATATTGGAAAGTCTATTCTTCATTCCCCAATCCAGCGAGTTTGAACCTCGAAGTGTGTAAGGCTCATTTTTCATGGGTATATCCAGGTAATAATTGTGAGTTTCTTGAATTCCATCTTTGTCTGCCATTACTTATCCTCCTTTTATTTTATAGCATTTAACCTTTATCCGGTATAATAAATATCGATTCTCCCCCTGTCAAGGTGAAGACCCCACCATCCAACCAAAATATTCTCACACCAGAGTTACATCACGGTCAAACCGTCAATATTTACCGCAAAGTCGCGGAGGTCGCAGAGAAAAAAGAGATTTTATTATTTCTTTTACCTTTCTATGGTTCAGAATAAAAGATAAATTTTATGTTAGTTATGTTATGATAATTTTAAAAGAGGAGGTTAAAACCAGATGCGTATATTTAAATCAATTTTAGGCATTGATTCCGATGATAACTAAGGGTACGGCAGGAACTCCTCTCCCTTGCCTGATAACGTTGTAAATTTCTCCTTCATAGTAAGAAACACCAGAACTCATTTGAGATTGTAAAGATTTCATAGGTAATATTTCTATCCCTACATCTATTTGATCTCCCACAAAGAAAGCAAGGTGTTTTACAAAGAGGTCGTAGGCAACAAACGGATATTTTCCAAATTGTACTTCGATTGCAACTCGTTCCCTTATATAATCCGTTTGATTATAACTATATATGGGAATTTCGCCGGATGCTTCAATTTCTTTTTTTTGTTCTTTTTCGGGCATAGAAATTGTTTTTCTAATTAATTTTTCGTTCTTCGTTACCCAGTAACTAACTCGATTTTCTTTCCAATTCCTATCATTCAGGAGTAATTTAAATTTCTTATTCATATCTATTGGACTATATAATTTTTTACCTCGCATAGTTTTTTCTTTGGAAATTTTAGTTTTACATTTTTTGGCGTCTACCGATTCAATAACATTAGATATCTCTTTCCATAGATGTTTTTTATGAACTAATAAAAACTCTAGCCCATTGAGATGTGAATATGTTTCAATTATCTTCATTTTTTAACTTTCCTTATGGATTGCCAAACAACGAAGATTGTTTGGAACTTATTATCTGTTCAGTTGGATATAAAACTTGTTGTTTTTTATTAGGGTTATAGATAGGTTTTAACATTGGTCTGGTTTTTAGCTTACCTTTTAATGCTTTTTCAATTCTGCTCTTTGAAATATTTATATATTTATCGAAAACCTCAGCACCCGCACCTCTTCTCTTATGTCTAATTGCAGCAATTATTGAAGTTCCTGTTCCTAAAAATGGATCGAGAACCCAGTCGTCCTCATCTGTCAAGGAAAGAACTAAACGTTCTATCAGTGCTACTGGAAATTGACATGGATGTTCTGTTTTTTCTACATGATTACTTTTAACATTAGGTATTTCCCAAACATCACTTGGATTTTTACCTAAAGGATTACAAGAATATTTACCTGCATTAGGTCCCTTATAATATTTTTTCTTTGGATATTTTTGAGGTATTCTAACAGGATCAAGATTAAATGTGTAATTATCGCTTTTGGTAAACCATATTATTGTTTCGTAACGACCTGAGAATCTATTAGAACAATGCAGTCCGTGTCCAAATCTCCATATAATTCTATTTCGCATTTTTAAACCAAGTTTTCGGAAAATTGGATACAATATAATGTCAAGAGGAATAATTTCTCCATTTTCAACGTAGTTACCAACCTGCCAACAAATGCTACCATCCGACGACAAAACTCTGGTAGATTCAGAAATGACTTTTTCTTGTTGTTTAACATATTCCTCGATTTTTAGAACTTTTTCGTATTCTTTTCCAAGATTATAAGGAGGTGAAGTAATAACTAATTTTATTGACTCGTCAGGTATAGTTTTTAATAAATTGAGACAATCTCCTTCGACTAAAACAATTCTTTTATTTAGATCAAACTTATTAGAAATTTCGATATTATTTTCAAACATACTAATATAATAATAATGAGAACAAAAAAATTTTCAAGCCCCATATTTTAGCTAAAAACAAGTTTTTTCCATGTTTTCTTTGATATCAACCTCGAAACCTTAAAAGACAAAAAACTTCAAAATAATCGCGGATTTCATAACGACTTCAAAATTAAAATTTGTTTTAATTTTCAGGGCTTGATGTTTAGTTAAAACAAAATTTTCCCCCGTGCTCTATGCCTGGCCCGCAGAATAAAAGAAACTACTTGTAAAATCATCTATTCTATCGGGCCTGCCCTGTAGGGAAAGATGACTGTTCAGGGTGTAATCTTGTGGTTTCTGTTTGGAGTTGTGA
This sequence comes from uncultured bacterium, assembly GCA_964606065.1. Taxonomy (GTDB): domain Bacteria; phylum Hydrothermota; class UBA3072; order UBA3072; family UBA3072; genus JAFGHJ01. The sequence continues at coordinate 17,637 of CAZSEX010000036.1, forward strand.
AATGAATTTTAAACAATAAAAATTCTTTGTTGTTTCTCTGTGATCTCTGTGTGTTTGTTTTTTCTCTGCACGCTCTGCGGTTTATTTTTCAGAGGTGGTGTGGTGGTTACAAACCCTTGAAATCGCCTATTCCAACACTGAACTTCACATACCATTGATGCAGAGGCATCTCGGGAGCATTTTGAATTTCTACATCTTTGGTCCCCTCTAAAACCAACCGTGGGGTACGTAAGCTATATAAATAACCGGCAGAAACACCTCCGGCCAGATAATCTGAAATAGCTAAGAATACACCCGAACTTGCCGAAAGAACGAAAGAAGATCCTATGTAGTTGACACTCCCTTCAGGATATAAAAGGGACTGCTGAAAATCGATTGTTTTATTATTTTTAATCGATGAAAGGTTTATCGAAGAATAGCCCCCTCCCCCGCTTAAATAAAAGATAAAACGGAAAAGATTAAACCCGTAACCCAACTCGATCAATTTAGAATCAAAAGAAAGTTCAATCAACAATGAATCTGAATTTAATTCTATTGTTTCATTGCCTCTCAACATTTTTATGTTCATTACCAGGTTTTTTTCCACAACAAGCAAACCCCCACTCCATCCCCATTCCTTTTCCTCAAATCCCGTGGTAAAACCGATTTCATCATTTAGTTTATCGATTGTGTGGTGAACTGTATAATCCCTATCCAGAGATATAATTCCGGTGGAAAGCCCAACTATCAAAAGAAGCATTTAAAAATCCTTCCCCAATCTGAATGTTACTCCTCTTGTCCATTCATTGTCATCTTCGTTACCAAAACCTTTTTCCCAATCGCTGTTTTCCGAAAAAATAAAATCCGAAAAGACCTCTCCGGAAATAACAAAGCCGGCTATTTTACCTCTCAAACCGGCGCTACCTCCAAGGGAAAGGCTAATACCTTTGAATTCGTTTCCATTAAGGCTGGTAACGATCTCACCGTCACTTACGAATTTCCAGCTTTTGAGACCCAATCGTCCTGACAAATACGGAGAAATATTATTCCTTAAAGGAATCCAACTAACAGAAAAATCTCCGCTAAAATACTCGAAATTTTCGCCTCTTACCTCCGAAAAAACTTGCCGTTGTCCCAGACTATCATAAGTAATGGCAACGGTTCGGGTCGAAGCGATATCTTTTCCCCATCCGAAAGAAATAACATAATCAAGATTAGAAGTTATGGGTACATCACAAAAAACTCCAAAATGAGGGCCGAATTCAGGAGAAACAATATCGCTTCCCTGCAGCTCAAAAATCCCTCCTTCGACCCCTATCGCGAACGAAAACAAAATGTATATTATCATGAGCAACCTCCGCATCTTTCTTTAATCTCCCTGGCTGTAAGTAAAAAACCCTCACTAATCCATGCATCTTTTTTATCTTCGATTTTCTTTCGAAAACTTTCGTACTGTTCATCCTCCAGACAGAATTTATACTGCACAAAGTATCCCGGCCAGATATGAGTATCAAGTTTGGGATCGGTACCTCTAAGTTTACCTATCACTTTAGGTACAAGAAAATATTCGTCTACTTTCTCTTCCTCTAAGATTTCCTGAAACTGATCCTGTAAACCCATGAATATAACAACCTCGATCTGTTTCATTTAGATATTCTCCTTTTTAGCTTTGATTCAAAAATCATATACAACGTTGGAATCAACAGTAATGTTATAAACGAAGAAACAATCATACCGCCTACAACCGAAATACCCAGTGATTTCCATAAAACAGCCCCGCTGCCTGCAGATAGAGCAAGGGGAAGAAGTCCAAAAACGGTGGTTAGTGTAGTCATCAGTATTGGTCTAAGCCTTCTTTTTGCGCCAGTTTTTACGGCTTCGGTTAGATCCATACCTCTTTTCCTCAAAATATTGAAATAGTCTATCATAACGATGGCGTTATTAACAACGATACCAACAAGCATCGCGATTCCGACCATTCCCATCAGACTCATGGATTGAAAACTAACCCAGTACGCGAGAGAAACTCCCACAAAAGCAAAAGGTACTGAGAACATAATTATGAAAGGATCGAAGAAAGATTCAAACTGGGCAGCCATAACAAGATAAACCAGTATTATACCAAGCATTATAGCAAATATCAAACTTCCGAAAGTCTCTCCCTGCTGTTCTACCTGACCGGCATAATTAATGG
>CAZSEX010000037.1:0-18984 GCA_964606065.1 uncultured bacterium
AAATTACAAATCAAGGTTCTTTTTTACTAAGACCTTACAACTAAAAACCAGGACCCAAATTATGATATTCTTTTCAGATTCTCGACCAATTTATTGTATTTATTACTGAGCCTTTCTTTTTTCTCTTTTGTTTTTTCCACGACTTTTTCCGGAGCTTTATCCAGGAAACCCTTCATAGAAAGCTGTTTTTCTGTTCTTTTGATAAAACTTTCAAGTTCACCAATTTCTTTTTTCAGTCTTTCTTTTTCTTTGCCGAGATCGATTATTCCCTCAAGAGGGACATAAACATCCATGCCTTTTAGATGGAAAAAGGCAGAATCGGAAATTCTTTTCCCTTCCTCGATTTCTTCTATTCCTCCGAGTCTGAAAATCCATTCTTCCTGATCCCGAATTGAATCCAATAAATTATTTTCACAATTAACAACGATTTTCAACTTCGAATTCGGAGGTAAATTAAATTCCCCTCTGATATTCCGGATATTGGCTACAAAACTGCGCAAGAATTCTATTTCTTTTTCCAGTTCTAAATTTCTGTAATGTTTATCGTAAAAAGGCCACTTTGAATTAATAATCATATCCGTCTTATAAGGGAGCATCTCATAAATTTCCTCTGATATATGAGGCACAAAAGGATGCATAAGTTTTAAATATCGTTCGAAAGCCCACAAGGCAACAGAAACGGCGTTTTTTCTCCTGCTTTTATCTCCGGAATAAATCCGGGGTTTTATCATTTCCAGGTACCAATCACAAAATTCATCCCAGAAATGAGAAGAAAGTAACCTACTTGCTTCACTTACCCGAAAAGAATCAATCTCTTCCTCAAAATCTTTTACAAGACCCATGACTCTCGATATAATCCATTTATCCACTTTAGCAAGTCGAATCCCTTCAACATTTCCCATATCATTTTCCTCGCAATTCATCATCAAAAAGCGTGTCACATTCCATATTTTATTGAGAAAATTTCTTCCCTGCTCGATACTGTCTTCTTTATATATCACATCTTTTCCTTCAGGAGTAATCTTTAAAATCCCAATTCTAAGAGCGTCCGCTCCGTACTTGTCAATCAAACCGAGTGGATCGGGAGAATTACCCAAAGACTTCGAAAAGGCTCTACGGCAAGAATCACGGATCATACCTGTAAAATATATCTTACTGAAGGGAACTTCCCCCATAAATTCGAGTGAAGACATAATCATTCTTGCTACCCATAAAAATATTATATCCCAGGCTGTAACCAGCGTAGTAGAAGGAAAAAAAGTATTCAATTCTTCAGTATCATCCGGCCAACCGAAAGAAGCGAAAGGCCACAACCAGGATGAAAACCAGGTATCGAGAACATCTTCTTCCTGATGTATATTTTCACTTCCGCATTTAGGACATTTATGAGGAGCTTCTCTGCTTACCATGATTTTCCCACATTTTTCACAATAATAAACGGGCATCCTGTGCCCCCACCAGAGTTGTCTCGAAATAACCCAGGGACGTATATTGTCGAGCCAGTGATTATAAACTTTTTTCCATCGGGGAAGATAAAATCCAACTTTCCCTTCCTCCGCGGCGTTTTTAGCCTTTTTCGCCATTTCATCCATCTTAACAAACCATTGTTTTGATACAGACGGCTCGAGAACCGTACCGCAACGCAAGCAATGCCCAACGGAATGTGAATGCTCTTCAACTTTTTTCAAAAGTCCTTCTTTACTCAAATCTTCAATTACCTTTTCTCGAGCCTCATAACGCTCCAATTCCTGGTATCTTCCACCGTTCTCATTAATATATCCTTTGTTATCGAAAATATTTATTAATGAGAGATTATGCTCCCTTCCAATCTCGAAATCGTTGAGATCATGAGCGGGTGTTATTTTGACAACCCCCGTCCCGAAATCTTTATCGACTCTCTCGTCTGAAATCACGGGAATTTCCCTATCCGTCAAAGGAAGAACCACTTTTGACCCAATTAAACCCCTGTACCTTTTATCATCAGGATGAACGGCTACAGCCGTGTCACCCAGCATTGTTTCTGGACGGGTCGTGGCTACCTCTAATTTTCCTCCTTTCTTCAACGGATAATCAATATAATAAAGCTTACCTTTAACTTCCTTATCCTCTACTTCTTCATTGGAAATAACGGTTTCGCAACGAGGGCAGTAATTAACCATATATTCGTCTCGATAAATATAGCCCTTTTCATACAAACGAACAAAAGCTTCTTCGACAGCCATTGAAAAACCTTTATCTAAAGTAAAGGTCTCTCTACTCCAATCACAACCAAGACCAAGAGTTTTCATCTGGGAAACAATTCTATCATGGTACTCTTCCTTCCATTTCCAGATTTCCTCCACGAATTTTTCTCTACCGAGATCAAATCTTGTAAGTCCCTCTTTAGCTAATTTTCTTTCCACCACATTCTGGGTTGCTATACCGGCGTGATCTGTTCCCGGAAGCCATAAAACCTCGAATCCCCGCATTTTATGGATACGTATAAAAACGTCCTGTATTGTCATATTAAGCACATGCCCGAGATGCAAAATTCCCGTAACATTAGGAGGAGGAAGCAAAATAACGTAGACGGGTTTATCTGTCTTAGATTTTGCCTCAAAGATTTTCGATTCCTCCCACTTTTTTCTCCATTTTTTCTCAATTAAATCCGGAACGTATTTTTTTGAAAGCTTCAAAACTACCTCCCTATCTCCGGTATTACTTCATAAAGTACTCTTTCATCTCTCACCTTACTATCAAAAAAGCGAATTCCTTTCTTTAACTTTATATCTTCATCGGGAATTCTCACTGCTTTCTCCTCTTTCCCCTCGCCAAGCAAATAATCTATTCTCTGCAAAGCAACTTTGTACTCACTCACCACGTATCTTCCCGAAAGACCCTTCATCCAGAGAATAACCTCCTCTAAGAGTTTTTTTTGCATTGAAAGATAAGAAGATTTTTCTATCCTCTTTTCATCCGTTGCAGGTCTAAAAGAACTGGCATTCAACAAAAAACTAAACATTGTAGAAGCTCCTGTAAGGATTACCGAACGGTCTGGATGATGAACAGTAGAATACACGTTGGCTCTTCGAACAAGATTACCCGTAAGATCAAGCCTTCCCAGCACATTTTTTCCTAAGTAAATATCTTCTCCCGGTTTACCGGAAGCGATTCCTATACCAATCTGGAATATCTTTTTATACTCAGGCGGCAATCTTTCATATGTTATCCCTCCGAAATCTATTTCTTTTTCATCGAAATCTTTAAACCATTCCTTATATCTTTTTAAATTTTTTCTCACAAACCTTTCCGAATATTCGAGCATTTTTCTCGCACATCGAATTGCCCGGCCAGCAGAATCTAACGAAGCTTTGAGATTAATTTCTTCATCTTTAGCTTCTTTTTTGTCATTTCCCGACATAGTAATCTGTTTGAAATTAAAATCGCTGCTTTCTTCTGAAAATAAAACAATTCCTCCGTCACCGGTATCTTTTACAAAAAAACCGCCTGTATCTTCCACCGCCTTTATTAATTCCGACTGAAACTCGTTCCTTATCCGGTCTTCCATCTTGGCATTCAATAACTTCTCACCCATTATAGAAGAACCTCTAATATCGTATACCATTACCGAAACAGTTTTTAAATAATCTTTGACAATGCTCTCACCTTTTGAAAGAGTCCTATCAATCTCAGGAATAAAATACACTTTGGGAGGATCGTGTTCACGCGCCAAAATACCCACCCAGCGAGCTTCTTCCAAAGAATCATTTTCTGTTTCCGGAAATATTTTCACCAATTCTTCAAAAATGAGTTCGATAGTGGTCGGCAAAAACACTTCATTATAAATCTTAACAAACCAATCTATAACACTTTCAAGATCGGTTTTTCTGCCCAAAAGGCTCTTCGACAAAAACCTTCCAGGAGCACCACTCAATCTCTCGTTAAGAACTATCTTAGATCTATTAATATTTTCTTGAATTTTCTTACCGAGACCGGGATCGAAAAACCTGAAAATACCGGGAATATTTACCACCTCTCCGGTTCGTGAGAATTCTTTAACCCTTAAAAGCTGCGAACTCAATGCCTTTACCTTCGCTTCACCGCTATTTATATACTTAATTATTTCACTTAGCTGTTGAAGTATTTTTTTGACACTCAATTCGTCAACTACTTCAAAAACCTCTTTTATTTCTCTGGAAACTTTTTTCTTAACCAAATCTCGAGTTGATCTTGTTTTTTCCTTTATATCAGTGTAATCAAATCTACGTGGCTCAAACTTAACCGGTTCAATATAACAATCAGAGAATATTTTGGCCACCTCACAGAAAAAACCTCCCGACTCAATAAAATCCGAGAAATCTTCCAATCTTGCTTCTGGCAATAATACAGGTACTAAAAGCGATTTCTCAGTTAAACGAACAAGGTTTTTCTTTGAAGTTTCCCTGTGAAGATCTCTTTTGCTGAAGAAACGCAACGATAAACCAACTTTTTTGTGTAGGGGAATTGCGCTTTTTGAAGGCATCTGAATCTTCAACCATCTCTTAAGTGCGAATTCAATTAAAATGGGGGAAATTCCTGTTTTTACTCCCTCATCAAAAATCCTATTTAAAGTTTTTATAAACTCATCTAACTGACCGGCAAGATACTTCTTCTCTCCCTCGGAAAACAAATCTCTCATTGACTTTAAACCCCTTTTTAATTCGGATTGGATGCTTTCAGAAAAGACAATATAAGTTACAGAGTCACAGCCGCCCAATAAATCAAGCTCGGAAGGCGTAAAAACTTTCAACAAAGATTCTTTTAGAAAATTAAAATAAGGTTTTTTTCCGAATTTGCTTCTAAGTATTCCGACGTAATTTGATTCTTCTTCGGCTTTTTTTTCTAAAGAAGAAATACTCTCATCTATCACAGTCTAAACTTACACGAATTCCACTATACTTTCGACAGCGCCATCTCCTCTTCTACCCGTAGAAAGATCAATGATACGAACGTACCCGCCACTTCTATCCTTACACTGCGGAACTATAGTCTCGAATAATTTATAATAAGCTTGTTTTGAACCCAGTCGACTCTTAAGTTTTCTTTTCGTATTTATATCCCCATTAATTGCCCGGGCGATTTCTCTATCGACAAATCTTTTCAATGCTTTAGCTTTAGCTCTGGTTGTTCTTATAGATTCATTCAAAATGAGTGCGGAGAAAAGATTGTTTAAGGTCGCTTCTCTATGAGACTTTGTTCTTCCTAACTTAATGATTTTTTTTCTATGCCTCATTCCTCTTTCTCCAGTTTCTTCAAATCCATATTCAAAGACAGATTGTACTCTGCCAATCTTTCTTTCACTTCTTTTAACGAAACCTTGCCAAAATTGGGAAAATTAAGCATTTCTTCCTCTGTATATTTAACTACATCTTTCAATTTATTAATATTCTTATTCTTCAAAACGTTGCTAACTCTATTACCCATACCCAATTCTTCAACAGGCAACTCTAATGCTCTTCTCATTTCTTCTTTCTCGGTCGCCCCACTCTCTTCTTCTTCCTCGAATATATCTTCTTCAATGAAAAGTTCAATATGACTTTTTACGATCTTGGATGCAAGATTTAAAGCTTCATTAGGATAAATTGAACCGTCTGTCCAGACCTCCGTAATCAGCTCTTCGAAATCCGTTCTCTGTCCAACTCTAACATTGTTTATTGTGTATTTTACTCTCTTAACCGGAGAGAAATTGGTATCTATGAATACGGTTCCCTCACCCATATCAGGGTCAACAAAAAACTCTTTGGGCTTAAATCCTTTTCCGACATCCACTCTCAATGTAGCCTTCAACTCCCCGCTATCTTCTAAAGTCGCAATCACCTGGTCAGGAGTACTGACTTCTAAACCTGGAGACAGCTTTATATCAGAAGCCTTAATTTCTCCCGGACCTTTACCTTCAAGTATAACATACTGAGGAAGTTCCTCGCTATTATATCTGAACCGCACCTTTTTTAGATTTAGGATAATCTGAGCAACGTCTTCCTTTACATTTTTTATTGTCGAAAATTCATGCATTACGTCTTCTATTTTTACAGCAGTTATCGCCGCACCCTGAATCGAAGAAATCAACATTCTTCTCAAAACATGCCCGATAGCAATCCCATAACCTCTTTCTAAAGGAGACAGAGAAAACTTGCCATATGTTTTATTATTCTCAACCACAGATACTTTCTCCGGCATAACCAGGGATCTGATTTTCAACTTTTACCTCCCTATTACTTAGAATACAATTCAACAATTAAATTTTCTTTAATAGGATATTCCACATCTTCCCTTCTCGGCTCTTCAATAATCTTCCCCTCCCTTTTTTCCCTATTAACGGATAACCAATCTTTAGTTTCAACCTCATGTGCCTGTGATTCAGCAAAAAGTGGAACATTCTTACCCTTTTCACTAATCGAAACAACATCACCGACAGAAACCTGGTAAGAGGGAATATCAACTTTTTCACCGTTAACCTTTATAAAACCATGCCTAACAACCTGTCTTGCCTGCCTTCTCGACATAGCAAACCCTAAACGGTAAACAACGTTATCCAATCTTTTTTCCAGCATTTTTAAAAGCTCTTCTCCCGTAACACCTTCTGTCTTTGATGCCTTATAAAAAAGATTCCTGAACTGTTTTTCTCTCAAATCATAAATCCATTTAATTCTTTGCTTCTCGCGCAACTGCAAACCGTATGAAGATTCTCTCGCATGCCACCTCTTTGGAGGTTCGCCCGGAGGTCTTATGTAATCTTCTCCAAGCGGACATTTATCCGAATAACACCTATCTCCTTTCAAATAAAGTTTCATCCCGAGTCTTCTACACCTTCTACACTTCGGATCTGTATATCTACCCATTTATAACCTCCTCTTTTTTGGAGGTCTACAGCCATTATGCGGGAGAGGAGTGACATCTTTAATTGCATTCACATTCATACCTGCTGCCTGTACCGTCCTTATCGCCGATTCTCTTCCCCTTCCAGGACCATTAACCCACACTTCTGCGTTTCGCATCCCTGCTTCAATGGCTTTTTTAACTGCCGTTTCAGCAGCTTTTGTGGCAGCATAAGGGGTTCCTTTTCTCGTACCTTTATAACCTATACTACCGGCGGAGGTCCAGACTATTGTATTCCCCTTTTTATCAGTTATAGTAACAAGGGTATTGTTAAATGTGGAATGTATATGCACTATACCTGATTCTGGTGCTTTTAATTTTTTCTTCTTTCCTGTTTCTTTCCCTTTTCTTTTAGCCACTGATGATCCCCCTTACTTTTTAATTTCCCGTTTCTTCAGGGCAACCGCGCCTTTTCTGGGTCCTTTCCTCGTTCTGGCGTTGGTTCTCGTCCTTTGACCTCTTACAGGCAAACCCCTTTTATGCCGCATGCCTCGATAACATCTAACATCTTTTAAACGATTTATATTCTGCCTTATTTCGGATTTCAATTCTCCTTCAATTTTATACTCACTTTCGATTAAATGCCTTATTCTATCTACTTCCTCATTGGTTAAATCTTTAACCCGTTTACCCTTTTCAACATTAACTTTTTCAAGAATTCTGAGGGCAGTAGATCTTCCAATACCAAAAATTGCCGTTAAACCAATATGAACAGGCTTATCTGCGGGTAAATCTACTCCGGCTACTCGCGGCATTCTACCTCCTAACCCTGTCTTTGTTTATGCTTGGGATTTTTACAAACCACATAAACCCTGCCCTTGCGCCTTACGATTTTACAATCCTTACATAATCTCTTAACCGATGCTCTAACTTTCATCTATGCCTCCTATGATTCTCGATAAACAATTCTACCTTTAGTAAGATCATAAGGAGATAATTCGACATTAACAAAATCTCCTACATCAATCTTTATATAATTCATTTTCATCTTGCCTGAAAGATAAGCAAGTATAACCGGATTATCTTTTAAATCCAATTTAACCCTGAACTTGGAATCCGGTAATTTTTCCACCACTTCACCTTTTACTTTTATTATATCTTTTTTAGCCAACTTTTAAACCCTTTTTTATTCTACCGGCAATATTTTCCAGATTACCTTCAGCCGAAATTTTTAAAAGGATACCGGCATTACCATAGTATTCTTCCAGGGGCTTGAATTCTCTCTCGAAAATCGATATTCTTCTTTTTATTGTCTCTATTTTGTCATCTTCTCTCTGGATTAAAGGTCCACCACATTTGTCGCATATTCCTTTTTGCCGGGGCGGATTATTAATTAAATTATAAATAGCTCCGCAATTTGAACATACTCTCCGGTTAGTCAATCTTTTGATCAAAACTTCCTTGGAAGCATACAGGCATACTGCAAAATCCAATTCTTCGTCTCTGCTCTCTAAAAAATCGTCCAACAATTCAGCCTGATTTCTGTTCCTCGGATAACCATCTAACAACCATCCTTTTTCACTTTCTTCATTTGAAAGCACTTTTTTCACGGTCTCAAATACCATCTCATCGGGTACCAGCTCTCCCGAATTAACAAACCTTTCAAGTTTTTTGCTCAAGGGAGAAGATTCTTTTAATATCTGTCTGAAGATATCTCCCGTCGAATAATGTTTTATTTTTAAATTTTTAGCCAGAATGTCGGCATGTGTACCCTTACCGACTCCCGGAGGCCCAAGGAAAACCAATCTCATCTTCTTCCTCTAATTCTACCTTTCTTCATAAATCCATCGTAATGTCTCATAAGAAGCTGAGACTCTAATTGTCGGGCGGTATCCAGAGCTACACCCACGATAATAATTATGGAAGTTCCTCCAAAATAAAAAGGTAATCTAAATTTAGTGGTAATAATAACCGGAAGTACTGCAATAAATCCAAAGAAAAGAGCACCGGGTAAGGTTATTCTTGAAATCGTCTTATCAATATACTCGGCTGTATTTCTTCCGGGTCTAATTCCGGGTATAAAACCACCGTACTTTTTCAAATTAGCCGCCAGATCCTGGGGATTTATTACAATCGCGGTATAAACATACGCAAAAGCTATGATCAAAAGAACAAATAAAGTATTATAAAGAAACCCGCTCGGAGACAAAACATTAACAATCCAATCTGCCCACACTTTTCCTTTAAAAAATCCCGCAAAAGTAGGGATAATCATCAAAGCCGATTGTGCAAATATTATGGGAATAACTCCCGCGGTATTAACATTAAGCGGCAAATGAGTCGATTGACCGCCGTAAATTTTTCTTCCCTTAACTCTCTTCGCGTACTGAACAGGAATTCTTCTCTGCGCCTGCGTAACAAGTACCACAGCAGCTACAATAAGAACTGCAAAAACGACAAAAATAAGAGTGAGAGTCCAGCTTACAGCTCCCGCCATCAACATCTGCCAGAATTGTATCATCTCCGACGGTATTCTTGCAAGAATACTCATCATAATAAGGAGAGAAACTCCGTTACCTATACCGTTTTCTGTTATCAACTCCCCAAGCCACATAAGAAAAATGGTTCCCGCGGTCATCGTAACAATTATCGAAAATTTAACAAAAAGAGTCGGATTGGGTAAAACTGAAACCCCTCCCACTGAAATATTCTGCAGAAAAACAGTAAAGGAAATCGAATGAACAATGGCTATAGCTACGGTGAGATATCTTGTATGCTGCGTCATCTTACGCCTTCCCTCTTCTCCTTCCTTTGTTAATCTCTGGTAATATGGAATACTGGCGCCTAAAATCTGAAGAATAATCGAAGCGCTAATATAGGGCATAATGCCAAGAGCAAAAACAGTGGCTCTACTCAAATTTCCGCCAACAAAAAGATCAAAAAGCCCGAGCACAGACCCTCGCATTCTATCAAAATAAGCGGAAAGCACAGCTATATTCACTCCGGGAGCCGGTATATGACTTCCAAACCTGTATATCACCAGCATAAGCAGCGTGATAAGAATTCTTTTCCTTATATCTCCGACTTTCCAGAGATTCCGAAACGCATCAAGCATCTTTTATTATTTTACCTCCGGCTTTCTCGATTTTTTCCCTGGCAGATTTTGAAAATTCATTAGCATGTATGGAAAGCTTTTTATTAATACTGCCTCTTCCCAGAATTTTAACTCGATCTCTTTTCTCTACAAGACCTTCTTTTCTGAGTTTCTCGATCGTAATTTCTTCACCGTCCTCAAATCTTTCAAACTTTTCAACATTAACAATCGAAATTCTATAGTTCTTCACTCTATTAAAACCTTTTTTAGGTATTCTTTTTATGAGGGGTGTCTGTCCTCCTTCAAAACCTTCTCTGACACCGCCTCCGCTTCGGGCATTCTGCCCTTTCAGACCCCGTGTGGAGTAAGTTCCCATGCCGGAACCCGGACCCCTGCCAACTCTTTTCTTGCTCTTTCGACTACCTTTAGGCGGACTCAACTTACTTAATTCAATTCCCACTAATTTCCTCCACTTCTACCAGATGCAACACTTTCCTTGCCATACCTCTGATAACAGGATTATCTTCGTGCGTAACGGTATCATTGATTCTCTTCAACCCAAGAGCTTTTAATGTCCTTTTCTGTCTCTTGTTTGCTCCAATGCTACTTCTTATCTGCTTGACTCGCAACATTTTCACCGATTTTTCTCCTCCCCTTTAATATTTCTTCAATCGATTTACCTCTGAGCTCGGAAAATTCCTGGGGGGTTCTCATAGATAACAATCCATTATAAGCCGCGATAATATTATTAAAAGGATTTTTAGAACCAAAACACTTGGTAAGAACATCCCTGTATCCACCGAGCTCAAATATCGCCCTCAATTTATCATTGGCAATAATACCTGTTCCCGGAGCAGCCGGCTTAATCATAACCAACGCAGATTTATACCGCGCGGTTATCATATAAGGAACCGAAGTCTCTACTATGGGGACATTAATCAATCTACCTCTGGCGCTTTTAACTGCTTTCTGAATAGCTGTGGGGACTTCGTCTGCCTTTCCGTGGCCATATCCGACAACACCTTGCCCATCACCAACCACAACCCAGGCGGAATAACGGAATTTTTTCCCGCCCTTCACCACTTTGGATATACGACCGATATTAACAACTCTTTCCTCGAGTTCATGCTCTCTTGGGTCTACTTTCATTCTCGATTTTGTAAATCCGCTTAAAATTTCAGACCTCCTTCTCTTGCCCCATCTGCCAGGTTTTTAATGCAACCGTGATAAGAAAATCTACCTTTATCAAAGACTACCTTTTCAATTTTCTTTTCCCTACATCTCCCGGACAAGTACAGACCAACTTCTCTTGATTTTTCCTTTAATGTTTTACCTTTTATTTTATCACGTAATTCTTTGTCAATCGTGCTTGCCTGAACCAATGTATGTTCTTTCAAATCATCGATCACCTGAGCATAAATATGCTTGTTTGTTTTTGTGACGGATAACCTGGGTCTTGTGGGGACACCGAAAATTTTGTTTCGAGTTCTCATTTTCCTTTTTAATCTTTTTCTCTTACTTTTTTCGAACTCTCCCACTATAAACCTCTCTTCCCTTCTTTATGAATAACATACTCATCTTCATACCTTATACCTTTTCCTTTATACACTTCAGCGGGACGTAAATCTCTAATTTCGGCCGCCTGTTCTCCAACCAGAGCCTTATCAATACCTGAAACCTTTATTTTATTCTCTTCAACTCTAAACTCAATTCCCTCTTTCGGCGTAACCTTTATCGGATGCGAATATCCAAGATCAAACTCTAAATCCTTCCCTTTTAAATCCACCCTGTATTCTCTCCCTCTGATTTCGAGAGTCTTTGCAAAACCATAAGTTACACCTTTCACCATGTTATTTATCAGAGAACGGGTCAATCCCCAGAAAGCATTGCCTCCCTTTAAATCCCCAGCAACCGTCACAATAATTTTCCCATCCTTTATATCTACGTCAACACCTTGGGGAATTACTGTTTTCAACTCACCTTTCTTACCTTTAACTCTTATTCTTCTGTTTTCTATTTTAATATCTACTCCCTCGGGAACAAAAATTGGCTGCCGTCCAACTCTCGACATTTGACCTCCTTACCACACCTGCAATAAAAGTTCGCCGCCGGCACCATTAGTTCTGGCTTCGGCATCGCTTGCTATACCCTTAGAGGTGGACAGAATTGATATCCCATAACCTCGTTTAACAAGCGGAATATCTTTTTTTCCAACATATACTCTTTTTGAAGGCTTGGAAATTCTCTTAATTTCATGAATAGGTGATTCATCTTTTATATACTTAAGAGTAATCCTTACAACACCCTGGTTGCCATCCTCAATAAACTCAAAATTACCAATAAACCCTTCATCTAAAAGCACTCTCGTTATCTCTTTGGCCATATTTGAAGCCGGAACTTCAACATGTCTGTGTCTTGCAGAAACTGCATTTCTAATGCGCGTAATCATATCAGCAATCGGATCTGTCAACAAAACAACCTCCTACCAGGAAGACTTTTTAACTCCGGGAATTTCTCCCTTAAGAGCAAGTTCTCTAAAACACAAACGACACAACCCAAAATCACCTAAATAAGCGCGTCTTCTTCCGCATCTAAAGCATCTATTAACTTTTCGGGTCGAATATTTAGGAGTTTTCTTAGACTTTTCTATTAATGCTTTCCTGGCCATTATGCACCTTTTTTAAAATTAAATGGTAGCCCAAACCTTTTAAGCAACTCCAGAGCCTCTTCATCAGTCTCGGCTGTTGTTACTATTGTAATATCCATACCAATCACCTCTTTGACTTTATCGTAATCAATTTCGGGAAAAATGAACTGCTCGGAAATTCCAAGAGTATAATTTCCTCTACCGTCAAAAGAATCCGGATTCAAACCCCTGAAGTCACGAATCCTGGGAATAGCGATATTTACAAGCCTATCCAGAAATTCAAACATTCTTTCTCTTCTCAAAGTAACCTTTAAACCAACGGGATCTCCCTCTCTTAAAAAAAAAGTAGAAATAGATTTTTTAGCCCGTGTGGTCAGAGGTTTCTGTCCCGTTATTTCCTTTAAACTCTCTACTGCGGATTCAAACATAGAACGGTCCTTCGCCGATTTACCTAAACCGCAATTAACAACAATTTTCTGCAATCGAGGAACACTCATGCAATTCTCGTATTTTTCAAGAAGATCTTTATTTATTTTCTCCTGGTAATATTTCTGCAATCTTGGTTTTTCTTCCATTCTCTTACCTTATTCTATAATCTCGTTACATTTCTTACAGTAACGAACTTTCCGTCCATCCTCGAGAAACATAAAACCAACCCGGGTGGGCTCCCCACAAGAAGGACAAACCAATTTCACTTTAGAAATAAAAATAGGAAGCTCTTTTTCTAAAATACCACCTGGTTCTCCGCTTTTTCTGGGTTTTCTATGAACTTTCCTCAAGTTTATCCCTTCAACAACAATTCTATTATCCCTGGTTATCGCTCTTCTTACCTTTCCTTTTTTCCCCGCGTAGTTACCGGAAGTCACTAAAACAATATCTCCTTTTTTTATTTTCATTACTGTACCTCCGCGGCAAGCGATATCAATCTCATAAAACCCCTATCTCTCAATTCTTCACCCACGGGACCAAAGATTCTGGTACCGACAGGTTCCTTATTCGCATCAAGTAAAACACATGCATTATCATCGAACCTGACCGCAGTTCCATCCTCTCTTTTTCTTTCCTTTTTGGTACGGACTATAACGGCTTTATGAACTGTCCCCTTTTCAACCGAAGATCTTGGAGCCGCTTTAGTAACACTTACCACAACAATATCGCCCAATGCGGCATACCTTCTTCCCGATCCACCTAAAACTTTGATACAGGAAGCTTCTTTTCCACCTGTATTATCCACAATTTTTAATTTTGTTTCCTGCTGTATCACTTCTTCGCCTCTGCTTTTTCAATTATCTTATCTACTCTCCATCTCTTAAGTTTCGAAAAGGGACGGGTTGAAACAATCCGAACAACATCTCCTAAAGAAACACTTTCGTTTTCATCGTGAGCGTAAAATTTCTTTCTCTTTCTAATATATTTCTTATAAATTGGATGCTGAACTCTCCTCTCCACCAAAACCACTGCTGTTTTTGACGGAGCGACAGAAACAACTCTACCCACCTTCCAAGCCACTTTGTTTCTCCTTTTCATTAAAAACCGTTTCAAGCCTTGCTATTTCTCGTCTCAATTGTCTAAAACGAGCAGGATTATTCACTTTTCCTTTCGCTTTTTCAAAACGCAGCGTAAATAGTTCTTCTTTCAAATCGTGCATTACTGAATTTAATTCTGCTGCAGTCATTTCCCGAAGTTCTTTTGCTCGCATTACAAAACTCCTTCTCTTTTTATAAATCTGGTCTTAATAGGCAATTTAGCGCTTGCTCTTCTCAAAGCTTCTCTTGCCGCGTCTTCAGAAACACCTTCTAATTCTACAATTACTCTTCCTTTCCTGCAGGGGGCAACCCAAAAAAGAGGTTCTCCTTTACCTTTTCCCATACGGGTTTCCGCGGGCTTTTTGGAAACAGGCTTATCAGGAAAAATTCTTATCCATAATTTACCTGCTCTTTTCAAATAGTGAGTTACAGTAACACGCATCGCTTCTATTTGCTGAGCGGTAATCCAACCTGTTTCAAGAACTCTGAGCCCAAAATCCCCGAAATCCAGCTTTACAGAAGCAGTCTCTTTACCTTTCATGTTATCCCTTTGTTTTTTTCTGTATTTAACTCTCTTTGGCATCAACATAATCAAGCAAAATCCTTATTAATCCAAACTTTAACCCCTATAGTCCCCGATTTGGTGTTAGCCGTTTCCTGCGCATAATCAATGTTCGCGCTTATCGTATGCAGAGGGACACTACCTTCCAGATACCATTCTTTTCTTGCTATTTCAGCACCACCAAGTCTCCCCGCACATTGAACTTTTATCCCTGCCGCACCCATTTTGATAGCTTCTTCGACCACTCTTTTCATCGCTCTTCTCTGTAAAACTCTCCTCTCAATTTGCCTGGCAACTGACTGGGCAACAAGTGAAGCATCTAATTCTGGCATCTTACATTCTTTAATATCAAGATAAACATTCTTTGCTAACATTTCATTTAATTTGGCCCGAATTCTTTTAACTTCTTCTCCGCCTTTACCTATAACCATACCGGGCCTGGCGGTTTCAATTATGACTCTCACGGTTTCCACAGTTCTTTCTACTTCTATATTCGAAATCCAGGCATCTTTAAACTCGGACATCAAGTATTTTCTTATTTTAATATCTTCTTTTAAAGGCTCGGAGAATTTTTTGCCAAAAAACCATCTTGATTTCCAATCCTTATTAACCCCGACCCTAAAACCTATTGGATGTGTCTTTTGACCCATTATTTTTCTCCTTTTTTATCAACCACAACTGTTATATGAGACATTCTCTTTCTAATAAGCCCGGCTCGACCGAAAGACATGGGTCGGTATCTTTTCAACTTCTGCCCCTCATCAATTCTGATCGATTTAACATATAAATCCTCTTCTTTTAAATCCATTTCACCCGCCTTATCGATGCAATTACTGGCTGCTGTATGAACACATTTCTTGAGAATCTTAGCCGCTCTATGCGGCAAAAAATCCAACCTCATTTTTGCTTCAACAACCGATTTCCCCAAAATATGAGGGATAATCCTCCTACCTTTGCGTGGCGACAATTTAATATTTTTTTGCACTGCCTTTCCGGTCATTCATACACCTCTTCAACCTATAATCGCTTCTTTTTGTCCACCATGCTTGATAAATTTTCTGGTGGGGGCAAACTCACCGAGTTTATGTCCCACCATTTCCGGTCGGATATAAACCGAAATAAAATCTTTCCCGTTGTGAACCAAAAGCGTATGCCCAACAAAATCCTCTACAATTGCGGAATTGCGCTTATAAGTTTTAATTTGCGGATCGCCTTCTTTCCATTTCTTTACCTTATCTAATAATTTTTCGTCCACGTATACCTCAGCCATACCTTATTTTCTCCTTCTCACTTTTCTCCTCTTAATTATATATTTAGAGGATTGTTTTTTGGGATCCCTTGTCCTATATCCCTTAGCCGGAACACCCGTTCGGGAAACAGGATGACGCCCACCCGACGATCTCCCTTCTCCACCTCCAAGAGGATGATCTACCGGATTCATGGCGACTCCACGAACTCTGGGTCTTCTGCCTTTCCATCTGTTTCTACCGGCTTTACCATCAGAAATAGTATCATGGGTAACGTTTCCCACTCTACCAATAGTGGCACCACAACTCGAAAGAATCAATCTTACTTCCCCCGAAGGTAATCTGACGTGAGCGTATTTACCTTCTATGGCAAGAATTTGAGATCCCATGCCAGCACCCCTGGCAAGAACTCCACCCTTACCTGGTTCAAGTTCAATATTATGTATAAAGGTACCAGGGGGTATCTCAGAAAGGGGAAGAGAATTTCCTATAGATATCGGAGAACCGGATCCCGCCTGGACAACATCTCCGATATTCATTCCATCAGGTGAAATAATATACCTTTTTTCTCCGTCTTCGTAAATAACCAGAGCTATTCGAGCCGACCTGTTTGGATCATATTCAATCGAACTGATTTTACCCCTTATTCCAATTTTATTTCTCTTAAAATCAATAGTTCTGTATTTTCTTCTAACCCTTCCGCCTCTATGGTCTGCAGTTATCCTACCCTGAGAATTCCTGCCTCCTTTACCCGGAAGATTTTTCGTTAAACTCTTCTCACTCTTTTTCCTGGTAATCTCAGAATAATCTGCGGCTTCATAATACCTGCTGCCAGGAGTTACGGCACGGCTTTTCCTTTTCCCCATTTATGCTCCCTCGAATAACGGAATTGAATCTCCTTCACGAAGAGACACCACTGCTTTCTTCCAATTTTTTCTTTTTCCTTTCGATCTACCGAGACCTCTAACTTTACCTTTAATAATTATCGTGTTAACATCCATCACACGAACTTTAAAAAGTTCCTCGACAGCTTTTTTTATCTGATGCTTGTTCGCGCCTATATAGACCTCAAAGGTGTATTTGCCTATAGCCATTGAATTACTTCCTCTCTCAGTAATAATAGGTCTTATTAAAATATCTCTGCTATCCATTATTTAAAAACCTCGAGTAACGTACCTACGGCTTCCTTTGAAACTACCACCCAATCATTGCTCAAAACCTGATAAGCGTTAACCTGTTTCGCCGGTATAATTTGTAATCCAGATATATTTCTACAGGACAAATAGAAATTCTTATCATTCTCATTATCGAGAAACAAAATCTTTTTTCCATAAACACCTATAGATTTAAGTAAATCCACCACCGTTTTGGTAGAAGGGGCTTCAAATTTATCTTTATCGATCACAATAAATCGATCATCTGATACTCTTTTTGAAATTGCTGCATTAAGCGCTTTCTTTTTAACTTTTTTGTTAACTTTGAAATTATACTCTTTTCTGTTTGGACCAAAAATCACACCCCCACCGACCCAAACAGGTGTTCTTCTCGTACCTACACGAGCTCTTCCTGTCCCTTTCTGTCTCCAGGGCTTTTTACCGCTCCCGGCAACTTCTCCCTTTGTTTTGGTTTTACTGGTATTTTGTCTTTGCTGATGTAGATGGTTAACTATAGAATAATAGAGCGAATTTTCATCTAATTTAGATTCAAAAAGACTACCCGATAAACTGATAGTTCCGTCTTTTTCCCCCGAATTATTGTAACACTTGACTTTAACCGCCATTTCTAACCTTCACCTTTTTTTTCTTCTTCGCTTTCTTTTTTCTCTTTCGCAGACTCTTCTTTTACCTCTACGTTTTCTTTAGTTTTTTCTGTTTCGTTTTTTTCTTTTTTCTCTTCTTTCGCCTTTTCTTTCTCTTCTTTTTCTTGCTTCATTTTCCCTTCCGTCGATTCCTCGGTCTTTGCTTCTTTCTTCGCTTTACTCTCTTTAGCGCTTTCAGCTTTTTCTTCCGCCAATTTTTTCCTGGCAGGAATATCTATATCGCTACTAATTTTAATTAAAAGAAACCCGTTTCTAAAACCCGGTACGGCACCTTTAACCAGTATAAGGCCGTTCCCCTCATCAAGATTAACAACTTCAAGGTTTTTAACGGTTACTCTATCATTACCCATTCTACCGGGATACTTCTTACCCTTTAACACTCTACCGGGATAAGTTCCGGCACCGGCTGAACCGGGTGCTCTATTAAAACGAGACCCGTGAGAACCAGGTCCTCCTGAAAAACCCCATCTCTTAACAACACCCTGAAAACCTCTTCCTTTGCTATAACCAACTACGTCGACCTTATCTCCTTTCTGTAAAACCGAAACGGGAATCTTCTCTCCAATTTCAAATACCGAAGTATCTCTGGCTCTAAACTCCCTGATAACTTCAACCGCGGGGACTCCTGACTTCTTGCATAAACCTAAAACGGGTTTTTTAACCCGCTTTTCTTTCTTCTCGCCAAAACCCATAACATAAGCACTATAACCATTCCTTTCTTCTGTTCTTTTATCTATAACAAAACAGGGAGATGCTTTTATAACGGTAACCGGTACACTTTCACCGTTCTCGCCAAAAAGTCTTGTCATTCCTAATTTTCTTCCAATAAGCATCTCCTCTCTCCTCTTTTAATATTTGATTTCAACCTCAACTCGAGCGGGTAAATCCATTTTAGTCAAAGCTTCCATTGTCTGATGAGATGGCTTATTCAAATCTATAAGCCTGTTATGAATCCTGATTTCAAATTGCTCTCTTGATTTCTTATCCACATGTGGAGAGCGAAGAACTGTGTAAACCCTTCTTTTTGTGGGTAAAGGCACAGGTCCTATAACCTCCGCACCGGTTCTACTGGCAACCTCTACTATTTCCTTTACAGAATCGTCGAGTATTTTATGGTCGTAAGATTTCATCCTTATCCTTATGTGCTTAGCCATTTACTCCTCTATTTCTGTTACCACACCCGCACCGACAGTCCTTCCGCCCTCTCTCACCGCGAAACGCAACTCTTTCTCCATGGCTATCGGATATATTAATT
>CAZSEX010000038.1:0-18892 GCA_964606065.1 uncultured bacterium
GAAACAACAAAGCATTTTTTCTATCCGTGTACATCCGTGTAAATCAGTGGCAATTTTAAATAGTCCCCGGGCTTGAGTTTTTTTACGGCTTTTTTCTTTTTCTGTACTTCTTTTCATCTATTATAAATAAGGTAGCTTTAAAATCTTTTTCTCTTTTTAATAAATCTTTAAGAACTTTATGGCATTTCTTCATTTAAGATTTATTTTTTACTTTTAAGAGTATTATTCCGTTGTGAGAAGACGGAGGATATTTGATTATATTTCCAAACCCTTTGTCATAAGTCACAAGAACATATCCTTCCTCACTCGCAAGACTAAATAATTCACTATCAGATGCGCCTGACATTTTATAATCTTTTACGTTTACAGTTTTATATTTTAAGTTTTTTAGAAATTTCTCAGTTTGAATTGAAACGCACTCATCAATAAAGAAGACAGGCATCTATCAACTTTTAACGTAATGAATCTCTTCTTCTTCAAGAATTTGAGTAAGATATTTAATACAGGAAAGTATATCCTCTTTTTTTAGAACCGGGTAATGTTCTTTTATTATTTCTTCGGGTGTCAAACCCTCACTTAATAATGATAAAACCAATTTTACGGGAACGCGAGTCCCTTTTATATGGGGCTCTCCATGAAGTATATTTCCGTCTACTTCTATTCTTTCAAAAACCTTCATTTCTTTTGCCTCATTATTTTAATATTAATCTAATTTTATATAAAAGTCAAGCATCAAATATTTTAAGATTAAGGAGTAGGATTTGGTGTTTAGGATTAGAAGAGAAGCGAGAATATCAACGGGGTCGGACCTTGAAATGTGAAAAGATTAGCTGCGTCATGAGTCGCGCGTCTTGCGTCAAAAAACGAAAATCATTTAGTATATTTCGTGTGTTTCGTGGTTCAAAATTTCCTTGACATTATTTTTTGATGAGATAAATTTGTGGAGGGAACAGTCATGAAAAATGAACGAAAAATAATTAAAGAACTAAAAAAATGGTTGAAGGAAAAAGAAAAGGGTTTTAAACAGGCGCAAGTCTGGACCCATTCTCGCTTGTTCTGCCAGGAAGTTCTCGACAAGATTGAAGAATTGGAGAAAAAATCCCACCGCAACAAATAGCCCAGCGCCCAAACTAAACACTTATATCCTGGATATATGTGTGTAGTTTGGATAATAATATTATGTAAACTTTTTAGTTGGTTGGTAGTAAAACAAAACAATCCTTTTAAATCCGTGTTTATCTGTTTTAATGAACAACTTTCAAAACTTGACAAATGTTAAAAAAAATGATAATATTTAAATAATTATATAACATTCAAGGAGGTTATATTATGATTAGAAAGTTGTTTTTGTTATTATTTGTGATGGTTTGTCTGTTCTGTCATTTGGGATTTAACATCTATGCAGAATCAAACGAGCAGTCGCTTGTCGCTTTCTCATCCGGAGCATTAATTGTAGAAACTGCCCCTGAATACAACCCTGAATGGGGAAATTTTATGATTACCGACGAAAATCCGCAAACCGGCTGGTGCTGTCCTGAAGGGAAAATTTCGAATAATACATTTGTGTTCGAACTTGCCGAAAAAAGTGTAATTGATAGCTTACAGTTTGATACGTATAATATAGACAAAGAGGGGCGTGGGGCAAAGGACATTCTTGTTGAACTCTCGGATGCGGGTCCCAAAGAGGGATTTACTAAAATCGCCGGTGTATCGCTTGTCGATAAGGAAGATAATCAAAAATTTCCGGTAAAGGTTGATAAATCCGGAAAGTGGCTTCGACTCACCATCCTGAATAATCACGGTTGTAGCGAATATACGGAACTCATGGAGTTTCACGCCTACGGAAAACAGCTGACAGAAACGCCATTCCCCGATGTTTCGGGAACTTATAAAACCAATTATAATAACTTTCATCTCCTGCAGGAGGGGACATCGGTCACCGGATGTTATGAATACGATGAAGGCTTATTAAATGGAGGTATTGAAGGGCGTATTATGAAATTTACCTGGAGACAAAAAAATTCTAAAGGTCCGGCAATCATGGTGTTTACCTCCGATGGCAAAAAGTTCATTGGTCGGTGGTGGTATGAAGGGATGGAAGATGAAACAGGTAGAATATGGGACGGTACAAAAATATCTAAAGAAGTTGGCGGTTGTCCGCACTGGGAAGGAGGAATGCAGGAACAAATAACAAAGGAGCTTTTAGAGTTTGGGAGGACAAGGCTTTACGGAATTAATTTTGATGTCGATTCAGATATCATTCGGGATGAATCAAAACCCACTCTGGATAAAATTATCGCCATGCTTAAGTCAGAATCAGATATGAAACTGACTATTGAAGGGCACACCGACTCAGACGGACCAACCGAAAAAAATCAAACCCTTTCCGAGGAACGCGCAGAATCGGTTAAATCGTATCTGGTCTCCGGAGGTGTTTCCGCCTCGCGGCTTTTCACAAAAGGATACGGAGAATCTACACCGGTCGCCCCCAATACGACTACCACCGGGAAAGCCCAGAATCGGCGCGTGGAACTGGTGGTTAAAAAGTAGAAATGAGATAAAGCGATTAACTTTTTCGCATAGAGGTTCTTTTTTTTCTGACAATCCCGGAGTTTATTTTAATTGATGTCCAGATAATACCTGATATCTAAAAACTAAATTCCCCCCTTGCGTTTCTTGGAAGTTCTTATATCTTGTGGGCAGTAAACATAAATTGGTTAACTTTATGGATAACTGAAATGCTTTTTTCCAAGAATAAAAAGGAGGAATAATAATGGAAAAAATGGTGTACTTCTTTGGTGAGGGTAAAGCAGAGGGCAATATTACTATGAAAAAGACTCTGGGTGGTAAAGGCGCCGGTCTTGCGGAGATGACAAATATCGGTATTCCTGTTCCTCCGGGTTTTACCATTACTTCCCAGTGTTGTTTATATTATGAAAAACATAAAGAATATCCGGAAGGTCTCGAAGATCAGATAAACGAGAATTTAAAAAAATTAGAAGACGCTATGGATCAAAAATTCGGTTCGATAGAAAACCCGCTATTGGTTTCGGTTCGTTCCGGAGCAGCTATTTCGATGCCGGGTATGATGGACACGATTTTAAATCTGGGATTGAATGAAGAAATAATCGATAATCTGTCTGATAGTACAAATTCTCGTTTTGTTTATGATAGTTACCGCCGTTTAATCCAGATGTATGGTGATGTTGTAATGGGTGTGGAGCATGAGGATTTTGAAAAAATAATTCAGGATACCAAGGATAAAAAAGGCGTTAAACAAGATGCCGAGTTAACCGCGGACGATTGGAAGGAAATTGCCGGTAGATTTAAGAAACTTGTCAAAGAAGAAACAGGTAAAGATTTTCCGGAAAATCCGAAGGATCAGCTGTTGGGTGCTGTTAATGCGGTTTTTTCTTCATGGGATAATAAGAGGGCAAGAGAATACAGGAGAATAAATAATATTCCGGGCGACCTTGGTACCGCTGTAAACGTCCAGGCTATGGTATTTGGAAACAGAGGAGAAGGTTGTGCTACCGGTGTAGCTTTTACTCGTAATCCCGCCACAGGAGAGAATATTTTTTACGGTGAGTATTTGCTGGATGCGCAGGGTGAAGATGTCGTAGCCGGAATAAGAACTCCCGGTCCGATTAGCCACAAGCAAAAAGAAGCATCAGGGTCCGAAATAGACGCTTTCGAAGATATAATGCCCGGTGTTTACCAGGAATTGGAGGATGTTAGAAAAAAACTCGAGGGGCATTTTAAAGATATGGAAGATCTGGAATTTACGGTTGAAGAAAACAAATTGTGGATTCTTCAGACACGAACCGGTAAAAGAACCGCTATGGCGGCTGTAAAGATAGCAGCGGATATGGTTGACGAGGGTTTGATAGACCGGGAAGAAGCAATTATGAGAGTTAGCTCGGATCAGGTTGACCAGTTGTTGCATCCTATGATAGATCCCGGGGCGGATATCAAAGTTATTGCTAAAGGTCTTCCCGCTTCTCCCGGAGCTGCATCGGGAGCTGTTGTGTTTACAGCGGATGACGCAGTGGAAAAAGCTAAGTCCGGGAAAAAGGTTCTGCTGGTGCGTCACGTGACTTCTCCTGAAGATATTGCCGGAATGCACGCGGCTGAAGGTATTTTAACCTCGAGAGGAGGAATGACTTCTCACGCGGCTGTTGTAGCAAGAGGTATGGGAGCTCCATGTATTGTCGGAGCTGAAGATATTTCTATAGATTATAAGAATAAAACTTTTACGGTTGAAGACATTACCGTTAAAGAGGGTGATCCTCTGACTATCGATGGAACGACAGGCAGGGTTATTCTTGGTGATGTTCCGACTATCAAACCCGAAATTTCAGGGAATTTCGAAAAAATAATGGAATGGGCGGACGAAGTGAGAAAATTGGGAGTAAGAGCTAATGCAGATACCCCTGCCGATGCGAAACAGGCTCGTGATTTCGGAGCGGAAGGTATAGGTCTTGCGAGAACGGAACATATGTTTTTCGGTGAGGACAGGATTCCCGCTATGAGGGAGATGATTCTTTCCGATACTCCTGAACAGAGAAAGAAAGCGCTTTCTAAGATACTCCCTATGCAGAGAGGTGATTTTGAGGGTCTTTTCAAAGCGATGGACGGATATCCGGTTATAATAAGACTTCTCGATCCGCCACTGCATGAATTTTTGCCTGAAGATAAAAGGGCTATAGAAGAGCTCGCAAAGAATATGGATATTTCCGTTGACAAAGTAGAGGAAAAGATATTGAGTCTTCATGAAGCAAATCCCATGCTCGGTCTTCGTGGATGCAGACTCGGTATTTTGATTCCTGAAATAACTGAAATGCAGGCAAGGGCGATTATTGAAGCTGCCGTTAATGTGGCAAACGAGAATGTTGAAGTTATTCCGAAGATTATGATCCCTCTTGCGGGACGAAAAGAAGAAGTTGCCGCGCAGAGAGAAATTATAGAGAAAGTAGCAAAGGCGGTTTTCGAAGAAAAAGGTAAAACGGTCGAGTATCAGGTAGGAACCATGATAGAACTTCCCAGAGCCGCTTTGACCGCCGATAAAATAGCTGAAGCAGCCGATTTCTTCTCTTACGGGACAAACGATTTAACTCAAACCACCTTTGGTTTTTCGAGAGATGATGTTGGTAAGTATACTCCCGAGTATATCGAAAAGGGTATTTTAACAGCGGATCCCTTCCAGACCCTGGATCAGGAAGGCGTTGGTCAATTAATCGAAATGGGTTTGAAGGAAGGCAAAAAAACAAACCCGAATTTAGAAGTGGGTATATGCGGCGAACATGGAGGAGACCCCGCATCGATTGAATTTTGTCATAAAATCGGTCTCGATTATGTTAGCTGTTCTCCTTTTAGAGTTCCAGTGGCAAGACTTGCCGCCGCTCAGGCGGTTTTAAAGGACAAAAAAAGCTAAAAAGATCATATGAGTTTCAATTTTTTCGTACACCTCTACAAACAAGGGTCTTCGGACCCTTGTTTGTTTTTGTTGACCAGTACATCGCGAGGAAAAAATATTTATTCTTGGATGTCGGCTTTTATGAATATTATTTTTTTGTAGATAAATGATGAAATTTATTAGAATTGTGTTTTTTTTCATATTGTTTTTTTTAGACGTTTTCGCACACAGGATTGATTCTTTGACTAATTGGATAGTGAACTCGACGCCTGTTGTTTCTCCCCAGGGTTCTCCTGAGTGGATAGTATGGAAGACCGATCCGTGCGTTATAAGAGATGGCAATGAATCGTTTATGTATTTTGGAGCCAATGATAGCGGTGTTAGTACACAGATTGGAAGAGCTATATCTTTCGATTGGGTAAATTGGATACCGGATACAATGCAAATAATGATACCGCTTGGGGCCGAAGGAACCTGGGACGATACAGAAGTGGAAACCCCTTTTGCGTTGATTGACGAATCCGCGCCGGATTCGGAAAGATATAAAATGTGGTACGCAGGAAAGGGGAACGCGGGTAGCAATAGACCTGATTTTGTTTATCAGATAGGCTATGCTTATTCATCTGAAGGTATAAACTGGATAAAGTATAATAACCCTGCAAATGATAGCGATCCGCGCTTTTCCGAAAGCGACCCTGTATTACCTATACCTGAATTTATCGTAGATGGAGAAGATACGATTCCGGAGACAATAAGTTATGATTCGTGGTCGACAGCAGAGCCTTCGGTTGTTTTTGAAAACGATACTTTTAAACTTTATTATCTTGGATTGGGTTTAGTCGATGATGTTTTCGCGCATTGGGTTGCCCGGGCAACCTCTACGAATGGCTACGAGTGGGAAAGGGATTCTATTGTTTGTGCGCCTTGCTTTACCGGTAAAGAAGCGACCGGAATTGCGTGTCCGGCTGTAATTAAACAAAATAATGAGTATTTATTATTTTATAGTATGGTTGAACTGCCGTATGATTCATTTGCAAATATTGAAAGAGGTAGCATTGGTCTGGCGAAGTCTACCGATGGGTTTGATTTTTCGCGGGTTTCTTCACAACCTATTTTAGACCATGGCCCTTCCGGGAGTTATTACGAATCCGGTTTATTTGCTCCTTCTCCAATTATTAAAAATGATTCGTTATATGTGTATTTTAGTTCTATAGTATACAGACCTCTTGATCCTGTTTTTGAGCCCTTTATTGGTTATGCGAAAGCCCCGTTATTTTCAGCTTATATCAAGAACGACGATGTTTTTTATTTTGAAGCGGCGAAAAATCGCCCCGAACCATTTACTTCAGAGACGATTATTTTTTATAAATTATCAGAACAGAATTATGTTAATTTATCGGTGTTTGATTTATCCGGCAGAAAAATAAAAACATTGGTTTCAGAGCAGCAGTTTGCCGGTTCTCATTCGGTTGTCTGGGATGGTAAAGATGATAAAAATCGAGAAGTAACTTCCGGAATTTACTTTTATCGCTTCGAAACGCCAGGTTTTAGATCTACCGGAAAGATGACTATGTTAAAATAAATTAATTCAATGGTGAATTAGTCCCGCGTGCGATGTAAAAAGGAAAGCCTTTCGAATATTATTACTTTTCTTTGAATATTTATTCATTTTTTTTTAAATTACCCCTTGACAGCGTGGGGAAAGTTTATATATTCGAGACGGGTTAATTGGTGATCAAAAAAGAAAAAAATAGAAATATATATAAGAAATTATGCAATGCCTGGTTCCAGGCATATTTTTTGGAATTCAATTGAAGTTTTTATCTTTAGAAAAAATTAATTTAGGGGAGAGTTTAACATATGACGAATAAAAGAAAGTTAGGAAAGCTTGTTCTGGAAGATGGCTCCATTTTTGGGGGTTTTTCTTTCGGAGTTGATAAAGCCGTTAACGGAGAGGTCGTATTTAATACAGGCATGGTAGGATATCCCGAGACTTTGACAGATCCGTCATATAGGGGTCAAATACTGGTTTTGACTTATCCTCTGATAGGAAATTATGGTGTGCCAGGTAGAGAGCGAGAAAATGGGTTGCTAAAAAATTTTGAATCAGAGAAAATTCAGGTGCAGGGTTTAATTATATCCGATTTATCCAAGAATTATTCGCACTGGAGTGCTGAAAAATCCCTTTTCGAGTGGTTGGAAGAAAATGATATTCCCGCTCTATATGATATAGACACAAGGATGTTGACTAAGAAATTGAGAGAAAAAGGAACGCAATTAGGTAAAATAATTTTCAACAATGAGAAAATAAAATTCGAGGATCCGAATAAGAGAAATCTGGTTTCGGAAGTTAGTATAAATGAAGTTGTGGAATATAAGAAGGGTAAAAAGAAAGTTGCTGTAGTCGATTGCGGTGTCAAGAACAATGTTATAAGGGCTTTTTTAAATAGAGAGATAACTGCGGTAAGATATCCGTGGGATTACGACTTTACCAAAGATAAGATAGATGGAGTTTTGATTTCCAATGGACCGGGAGATCCCAAAAAATGCGAGGCGACAGTTGAAAATGTAAGAAAAGCCATTTCGATGAATATACCTATTCTTGGTATCTGTCTGGGTTCTCAGATTCTCGGACTTGCCGCTGGAGCGGATACCTACAAATTAAAATACGGGCATAGAGGACAAAATCAGCCCTGTGTAGAGGTTGGAACGAAAAGGTGTTATATTACTTCTCAGAACCACGGATATGTGGTTGATTCTTTAACTTTAAAGGAAGACTGGAGAGAATGGTTTATTAACAATAACGATGAAACCAATGAAGGGATAATTCATATTTCCAAACCATTTTTTGGTTCTCAATTTCACCCGGAAGCTTCTCCGGGTCCGGATGATACAGAGTTTATTTTTGATATGTTTGTGAGGTCATTATGATGACAAAAAAGAAGATAAAAAAAGCTTTAATTTTAGGTTCCGGCGCGATACGTATAGGACAGGCTGGAGAATTTGATTATTCCGGGAGTCAGGCAATAAAAGCTTTAAAAGAAGAAGGCATTGAGACTGTTCTGATTAATCCCAATATAGCTACGATTCAAACTTCGTCCTATCTTACTGATAAAATTTATTTTTTGCCTCTGGATACGTATTTTGTTGAGAAGGTTATAGAAAAGGAGAAACCCGATGGGATATTGCTCGCTTTTGGTGGACAAACGGGTTTAAATGTGGGAGCGGAGTTGGCTGAACAAGGTATACTCGATAAACACGGTGTTCAGGTACTTGGAACTCCGGTCGAAGTTATTTTAGATACCGAAGATAGAGACCGCTTTATTAAGAAAATTACAGAGATAAATTTAAAAGTTCCCGTGAGCAAAGCCGTAAATAGCGTAGAAGAGGCGATTGAAGTCGGAAGTAAAATAGGATATCCTGTTATAGTAAGAATCGCTTACGCTCTGGGAGGATTGGGTTCGGGTGTTGCTTATAATGAAAAAGAATTAAAAAATATCGCGAAAAAAGCTTTTTCTTTTACCAGACAAATACTGGTTGAAGAATATCTGGGTGGCTGGAAAGAAATAGAATATGAGGTAGTCAGAGATTGTTACAACAACTGTATTGTAGTTTGTTCTATGGAGAATGTGGATCCCATGGGGATTCATACCGGTGAAAGTATTGTGGCTGCTCCCGTTCAAACGCTTACGGCTTCTGAGAATTTTAAATTGAGAGCGTTCACCATAAAAGTTATAAGACATCTTGGCATTGTCGGCGAATGTAATATTCAGTATGCTTTAGACCCTGAATCCGGAGATTACAGAATAATCGAAGTAAACGCGAGATTAAGCAGAAGTTCCGCTCTTGCTTCAAAGGCGACAGGTTATCCATTGGCCTTTGTGGCGGCTAAACTCGCTTTAGGATATGGATTGACCGAATTAAGGAACGCAATTACAAAAGATACTTCGGCGTGTTTTGAACCTGCTATAGATTATGTGGTTCTTAAATATCCGAGATGGGATCTCCAAAAATTCAGAAAAGTGAGCCTTAATATAGGCTCGGAAATGAAATCGGTGGGAGAAGTTATGGCTATTGCCAGAAGTTTTGAAGAAGTTTTGCAGAAAGCAATACGGATGTTAGAAGTTGGTATGAATGGCGTTGTATGTAATAATATACAATTTGATGATTTGGACCGGGAACTGGCAAAGCCGACTGACAAAAGAATTTTTGCTATCGCCGAGGCAATTAAGAAAGGATATTCTATCGATAAAATTTACAAAATATCGAAGGTGGATCCATGGTTCCTTTACAAGATAAAAAATATAATCGATATAGAGAAACAGCTAAAAGGTAGAAAAATTAACAATTTTTCGAAGGAACTTTTAAAAGAGGCAAAACAAAAAGGTTTTTCGGATAAACAGATCGCGATTTTAACTAATTCAGAAGAACTCGAAGTAAGAAAAATAAGAAAGAAGAAAGGTATAGTTCCTTACGTTAAGCAGATAGATACCCTTGCCGCGGAATATCCCGCTAAAACCAATTATTTATATTTGACTTATAATGCTTCTGAAGATGACCTTGAGTTTAAAGATAAAAATCAGGTTGTTGTTTTAGGGGGAGGGGCTTACAGAATCGGTTCTTCAGTGGAATTTGACTGGTGCTGCGTCAATTCTGTTGCAACTCTCAGAAAATTAAAGTATAAAGCCATAATGATTAATTATAATCCTGAGACTGTGAGCACCGATTACGATATTTGCGATAAGCTCTATTTCGACGAAATAACACTTGAAAGGGTCCTCGACATTTACGATAAGGAAAAACCGCTTGGAATTGTGGTTTCTATGGGGGGACAGATTGCTAATAATCTTGCTCTGCCTCTATATAAAAATGAAGTTAAAGTACTTGGAACTTCACCTGTTGATATCGATAATGCTGAAGACAGGCACAAATTTTCTAAACTGCTCGATGAACTCAATATAGATCAGCCTGAGTGGAAAGAGGTTACTACCATTAAAGAAGCGGAAAAATTTGCTAAAAAGGTTGGATATCCTGTTCTGGTTCGTCCGAGTTATGTTCTCAGTGGAGCGGCTATGAGTATAGTCTTAAGTCCCGGTGAATTGGAGGGTTACCTTAAGAGAGCTTCCGAAGTGAGTAAAGAACATCCTGTTGTAATCAGTAAGTTTATAACCGGGGCAAAAGAAATCGAAATCGACGCGGTTGCTAACAAAGGGGAACTTTACTGTTATGCGATTTCCGAACATGTCGAAAACGCCGGGGTTCACTCGGGAGATGCGACAATGGTGCTTCCTCCTCAAAGAACTTATCTGGAGACAATGAGAAGAATAAAAGTGATCGCTCGCAAGGTCGCGAAGGCTCTAAAAATAACAGGACCTTTTAACATCCAGTTTATTGCCAAGGATAACGAAGTCCGTGTTATCGAATGCAACTTGAGAGTTTCGAGAAGTTTTCCTTTTGTTTCCAAATTTCTAAAAATAAACTTTATCGATGCCGCAACAAGAATAATTATGGGAAAGAAGGTTCCCGTTCTTACCAATTCAGCTTTTGACCTGGATTACGTGGGTGTTAAGGCTCCCCAGTTTTCCTTCTCTCGTCTTAAAGGATCCGACCCGATTCTCGGAGTGGAAATGGCTTCTACCGGTGAAGTGGGCTGTCTCGGAGATGATTTTAACGAGGCGTTTCTGAAGAGTTTTATTTCCGTTGGTTTTAAAATTCCCCGGAAGACAATTTTGCTCTCCACAGGTCCAATAGACAGTAAAGCGGAATTTTTAGAAAGCACGAAGATTCTTGAAAGTATGGGATTCGAGTTGTATGCCACTAAAGGAACCGCAGAATTTATGAAGAATAATGGAATTGATGCGACGGTCCTTTACTGGCCGTCGGAAAATAAAGAACCGAATACCCTCGATTATATTTCCGATAGAAAAATTGATCTGGTTATAAATGTGCCAAAGAACATTGAAAAGGAAGAGCTTGATAACGACTATCTTATAAGACGCCAGGCAGCGGATTTTAACGTTCCTCTTATTACGGATTTACAGGTGGCAAAGAGGTTGGTAGAAGCGCTGCAGAAGACTTCACTGAAAGATTTGAAAATAAAAAGTTGGGATGAGTACGAGTAGTTTTAACCTCACCCCACCCAAGATTTTTATCACACAAAGAGGCAAAGGTCACAAAGATTTTTGTTGTTATAACAAAAAAATATATATGGGTAGGAAATCTGTGTTTTCAGTGAAAATCAGTTGTTAATTGTTTGGAGGAAGTATGGATTTGCAAATTCCGGAAAATTATATTAATCATTTAAGTTTGAAAGAAACTGAAGAAGCGATAAAATTGGTAAAAGACTACTTCGAGGTAGAACTTGCCGATACGTTAAATTTAACAAGGGTAAGTGCTCCTTTATTCGTAGAGTCCGGTACCGGTATTAACGACGACTTGAATGGAATAGAAAGGCCTGTCTCTTTTGATTTAAAAAATATATCTAACGTGGAAGCGGAGATTGTTCAATCCCTCGCGAAATGGAAGAGAATGGCTCTGGCAAGGTATGGATTTACGGAAGGAAGTGGTTTGTACACGGATATGAATGCTATACGAAGGGATGAAATTTTAGATAATTTGCATTCCATTTATGTCGATCAGTGGGACTGGGAAAGGGTGATTTCAGGAGATGAGAGGAATTTGGTTTTTTTAAAAGATGTAGTAAGGAAGATTTATACTGTCTTAAAAGAGGCAGAAATGGTTGTATATAAAAAGTTTCCTGAATTACAACCTTTTTTGCGTGATGAAATAACTTTTATACACAGCGAGGAATTACTGGAAAAATATCCGGATCTTGTTCCGGGGGAAAGGGAAGACGCTATTACAAAAGAGAAGGGAGCTTGTTTTGTCATAGGTATAGGCGGAAAATTAGCCGATGGTAAACCGCACGACGGTAGAGCTCCAGATTACGACGATTGGACTACTTCTACGGGAGAGAAAACAAAGGGATTGAATGGCGACATTCTCGTCTGGAGTCCTGTTTTGGAAAAAAGTTTCGAAATTTCTTCTATGGGCATAAGAGTCGATAAAAAGGCTTTGCTCAGACAGCTTAAAATCACAGGTACAGAAGAGAGGAAAAATTTAATGTGGCATAAGACGCTTTTAAAGGATGAATTACCTCTTTCCATAGGAGGAGGGATAGGTCAATCCCGTCTTTGTATGCTTCTTCTTCAAAAAGCTCATATAGGTGAAGTTCAATGCGGTATCTGGTCGGATGATATGGTACGTGACTGCGAGAAAAATAATATCTTTTTGTTGTAAAAAACTGATTGAACCACAAAGACCACAAAGATCTCAAAGAAAAAGACAACAAAAATATTTGCGTGGTTTAAAGCCCTGCTTACACCTCAAATTAATATCACACTAAGGCACAAAGGCACTAAGAAAAAACAACAAAATTAATATTGTTTATTGAAAATCTCCTTCCCCTTCTAAGAATAGGAAGAACAAATAGCACGATCGGTCGTTCTTAGCCGAGAATGTCAATTTTCATACGAATATTTTTATTTTTCTATTAAAAAAGCCGATAGAAGTGACGAAGATAAACAAATTCCTTGGGTTGACATAGGTTGAAAAATCCTTATTTTTATTATTACAATCAATTAAAAAAATTAATAAGGAGGAAGTAATGTATAAAAAAATTATTATAGTATTACTTTTTGTTCTCTGTGTGAATCTCGATTTTGTATTTGCCCGTGATTATCAGAAAGTCATGTTAAATGATCTTCGAATTGAGTTATCTGCTAAAAAAATTGACAAATCTGAAAAAATTAAAACAATCAAACAGAGGATTGATGAACAATTAACTGAAGGCAAAAAAAAGCTTAGCGCTGACCTTTTGCAATTAATTGACAGTAAATTCCTTCCTGAGGGAACAAACATAGATACCCATGCACGAGAAATGGAGAATGTCGCGCAATTTCGTCCGTCAGTTTCGATTGCAGCTCCTGAGGACCGAATCAACGAAGGTGAAGTTTATGTTTATATTTATCTGAACCCAAACGCTTCAACATGGATTATAGATTCATACGTAGAAAAAGTAACAGATAGGGATGAGGAAAAACGTATTGCTGTAGCATGGGTAAAAGTGAAAAATCTTGAGCGTTTAGCTTCCCTTGAAGATATAAGAACTATAAGGACAGTCATGCCCCCTGTTTTACTAACCGGTTCAGAAGTTTCAGAAGGTGATTCAATCCATCGCTCCTCTGAAGTTCGCTCAGTATACTCACAGAGCGGTTCGGGAATTAAGATTGGTATTATTTCTGACGGTGTTGACAATCGTGCCACATCACAATCCTCCGGTGACCTGCCAGGAGATGGGTCAGGACTTAATGTTCTCAGCAACACACAGGGCGGAGATGAAGGAACGGCAATGCTGGAAATCGTTCATGACATGATTCCTGACGCTGATTTATATTTTCACGATCATGGGGATAATACTGTTGCTTTTAACTCAGCTATTGATTCTTTGGTAAATGTCGGCTGTAATGTGATCTGTGATGATATCGGTTGGATTCTTGAACCCTTCTTCGAAGATGGAACCGTAGCTTCTCATGTTTCTTCAGTCCTTTCCGCTCAAAATATCGTTTATGTCTCTTCCGCTGGAAATGCGGGTAACAAACATTATCAGGGCGATTATGACTCTATTCAAGGTACCACGCAGCACGATTTTAGCGAGGGCACTTCCTCATATTATTATTTGTATTTAAATATGGACGTTGGGGATAATGTTATTATTGCACTTCAATGGAACGATCAATTCGGTTCTTCAGGTAATGATTATAATCTTGGTTTATACAGTTACAACTTGAGTAATTATGTAGCTGTCAGTGCCGGTACGCAGGACGGTGACGATGACCCCTTGGAATATATTGTTTATACTGCTACTTACTCTTCTGCCGGTGATTTTTCTATTGTTGTGGAAAAATCTAGCGGTATTGCAAAGACTCTGGAAGTTTACATTTATCCAAGCGGTGCCGGTGTTTACACCAACAATATAACGCCTGTTGATGCTATATTCGGTCATCCCGCCGTAACAGGCGCGGTTGCTGCTGGGGCAATTAATGCCAGCGATCCGGGTAATGATACTATTGAACCCTTTTCTTCTCAAGGTCCTGTTACCATCAGTTATCCTTCTTCTGAAAGCAGGGCTAAACCAGACATATGCGGTATTGATGGTGTATCTGTAACGGGGGCAGGCGGATTTCCGAGTACTTTTTTTGGAACAAGCGCAGCCGCGCCCCATGTTGCCGCGATTGCAGGACAACTCTGGGCTCAACTCCCCGGTGAGACAGGAAATCAAATACGCGATATGATTACGGGGTCTGCTGTGGATTTAGGGGCTTCCGGTTTTGACAGCATTTTTGGATACGGACGCGCAGACGCACTAAATGCCTTTAATGATAATGTGTATGTCGCCACACCAGCTTTTTCTCCTTCTCCCGGTACTTACGATGATGCCCAGGATGTTACGATAAGTTGTACCACACCTGATGCAGTGATTCATTATACAACCAATGGAGATGACCCAACAGAAAGCGATTCAACTTATAGTAGTCCTATTCATATCGACTCAACTACAACTTTAAAAGCACGGGCATATAAAAGTGGATGGAACCCAAGCGGTGTAGAAAGTGGAACTTATACAATAGCGTCCATTACGGTTACTTCCCCCAATGGAAGCGAAGACTGGCAGGTAGATAGCAATCACGATGTTATCTGGACATCGAGCGGTACAAGCGGAAATGTACATATCGAGTATTCAACCAATAACGGTTCAAGCTGGTTAGACATTATTGAAAGCATACCCGACACAGGAGCTTATCCCTGGACTATTCCTGGTACACCCTCAGATAGTTGTCTGGTCAGAATTACGGATACGATCGGAAATCCTTCGGATACAAGCGACGCGGTTTTTACGATTTCTCCTCTTTCGGTCGTTCCAATTGATTTACCTGAGGTTTACTCAATGAGTGTGAGAGGGATAGCAACAGGTATGAAGTTTGGAATCGAATACGCTCTTCCTGAGAAAGCCGATGTCAAATTTAGGGTTTACGATATAAAGGGTACAAGGATTAAAGAGATTTCGGAAGAGAATCTTCCCGGCTATTATTCAAAGAATATAGATATGACCGGTACACCTGCAGGGGTATACTTCATTAGAATGGAAGCAAACGGGAAAAAGTTTACTGAGATAAGGAAAGTCGTACTTGTGAGATAAAACAGTACTCTCGCACAAAGACGCAGGGAGAAATAGCAGTATCTTTTTTCTTTGGAGTCGTTCTTTTTTATGGCTAATAAATAGATTATCAGAATGTGTTGATTGGTTTATTCGTAGAATAGTAAAAAAGCAATTTTTACAAGTTCTACATGTTAATAATTGGGGTTGTGCAGGTAAACAAAAAAATCTTTTTCTCTGTGTTCTCCGTGTCTCTGTGTGAGAATACTTTGTTAGGGTAGCGTGGGGGTAAAATAAAAAAAGCCCGGCAGCGACCTACTCTCTCACCTCCGAAGAGGCAATACCATAAGCACTGGAGAGCTTGACTTCCGTGTTCGGAATGGGAACGGGTATGCCCTCTCCGTTATGGCCACCGAGCATTGGTATATTAATGGGTTTTTATTATTTGTCAACCCCCCTTTTTTTGCAAAAATATTAGCCACGAAGGCACCAGGACACAAAGTTTTTAAATGTTGTTTATTAATGTTGGAGGTGAACTCCAATGCTACCAAGTATGCCGTAGAGCGGGGGTTCATCCCCCGCCATATTGATTTGTTGGGGGTAAACCCCAACGCTACGTTAAGTAGGGTGTGGTTGGGTATAAAAATATGTTATTTTTTCTCCGTGGTCTCTGTGTGAGAATCTCTTTTGGGTGGGATGGGGTTAAAATGAATATCCTGCCCGGATATTTAAGTGCCTTCCCATTCCCGGGTAATCTCTGTCTGTGTATGAGTTTCCGAAACTCGCGATGTATTCCGTGTTTAATAGATTTTTGACTGCAAAACCCAAAGAAAAATCTTTAAATGTCTTACTTAATCCCAAGTCAATTATAAAAGCAGGGTCTTCTATTTTCCATCCGCCGAACGAGAACCATTTTTTTCTCTCTCCCATCCATTTTCCCGATATTTCGGCATTGATCGGACCGTGGTAAGAAAAAATACCGGCGATTGAATGTTTCGGTTGATGCTGAAGTTCTGTTTTTGTATCATCTTCTTCATCGTATCCGTCAAGGTAAGAATATATTAATGAATATGATAAATCTTTGTAATTCCCGTTTGCTTCTGCGTCTATTCCATAAATCCTGCTTTTCGCGATATTTTGGGGAATCCAGGTATCGTCCAGGGCTATACGGTCACGTATTTCTTTTATGTATCCGGATATAGTGACGTTTTTTATTTTTACTCCTCCGTTTAAGGCTATGGAATATTCCGGGGTGAGTTCTTCGTTGGAAAAACCTGGATAGTGAAGGTCATAGAGGGTTGGAGCCTGGAATGCCGACCCTATCGAGGCGAAAATCTCGATAGGTTTAGTGATTCTGCTTCCTATTGTAAAAGAGGGATGTAAACCGAAACTTCCCTGCCAATCTACTCTCGAGGAAGCAAATGTATTCATATTTTCGGTTTCATGAAAAAGAGAAAGAGATATTCCGGCTTTTTCTTCTTCCGGGCAGAAAGAAGTTGTGTCGTAATTAGACGTATATTGATCTATCCATACCATGTCTTTTTCCAGATTGATCGATAAAGAAAACATTTTGTATAACAATTTTGTATTTAACTGACCTGAAATTGTTTTATATTCGTCATTTTCGATGATTGTGTCTCCATATGAATATTTAAAGTTATATTGTAGGTCTTCTCCGGTTATTGCCGGTTCGATAAGTATTCCGATATCATCTTTAGTGAAAATTTTGCTGTACGAGATGTCCGCGAATTGTGTTTTTTGATTATCGAAAAGCGAAGTCGCGATCGAATCACCAAATACTGGAATTATACCGCTATCGGGAAGCGGGCCCGGAACACCAAGCTCTTTATAGCTGCCTATAAAACTAAAGTCATTCCAATTTATACCCATGGAATAGTGTTCATAGTCCGTGTTGCTTCTTTGTCCTTCGCCTTTGTTCAGGCTTAAATTACCGTTAATTCCGAATTTGTAAAGTTGTAAGTTCGTCCCAAATGATGAATTGGTATTTCCTTCAATTTCTATATTATTCGTTTCTTTTCCGGTAATTAAATTTACAATTCCGCCTATCGCGTTGGAGCCCTGAAATACCGAGGAAGAACCTTTTACTATCTCGATTCTTTTGACAGCGTTTAATGGAATTATAGAAAGGTCGAATCCTCCTGTTTTAGGATCGTTTATTCTATGTCCGTTTAGCATTATCATTGTGTGTTTAGATGTGTTTCCTCTGACGCTTGCCTGGCTGAGTGAGCCCGGGTCGCCGTTTGCGCTTATTTTAACTCCCGCTTTTTTTTCGAGTATTTCATCCAATTCTTCTATTGTAAGCAGTTCTTCAACTTCGATAACTTCAACCTGATAGGGGAGATGTTCAAATCTGTCTGCGGTTATGGTTATTCCCTTCGATTCAAAGTATATCATGCTCAGTATTATTAATAACATAAAACCTCCTTTTATTTATTTTTTGTATTGTTGGTGGTAAAACGAATCCGTAAATTATACTCTGAGTAAATACATGCCATATAACAAACGGCAATCCTATGATGATATATGCGATGAAGCTTTTTTTTGTCGGAAAAAATAGAAATCCGGCTGAAGATGTTAGTATATCGGATATAAGTGTGATAAATATTCCCAGGGGTAAAATGATATGAGCTTTATTCCAGCTTTTTTTATGGCAAAATCCTCCGAATAAGCCTATTAATATTCCTGCGAGTACCTGAGCGACAAGGAGAGGTAGGGGAGACATGCCGAGTGGATTCAGTACACCGAAAATAAAATAGGTAAAGATTCCCACCAGTGTCCCCGTTCGAATGCCAAATGAAGCACCTGAAAGGAATACAGTTGGAGAAACAAGCTCAAAATTGGGTATATACGCGAATGCGTACCCCAAGCCCAGAGCTAATGCTGTAAATATTGTTACATAAGATATTTCTTTTAATTTTTCCAATTCTCTCCCCTCGGAGCACTCAGAAATAGCAGGTTTCCTGACTTATGGCCAGCTTACTTACCGCGCCTTCCCGGAATAGATCCAGTGGCATATTGCGGTTTTCTTTGCCAAATACAGTAGCGGGGCTGTAGCGGATTCTAACCGCTTTCCCTTAACTATTCTGTTTTATAATAATTGATTATTTGGAGATGTCAAGTCTTTTAAAACAGGAGTTTCATGATTTTTTTCTCAAAAACTCACAAAATATTATTTTAGCGTTAGCTAAGAAAGATTCTATTCAAGAGAAATATCTCAGAGATATAGTAGCGCGGGGGTT
>CAZSEX010000039.1:0-18357 GCA_964606065.1 uncultured bacterium
AGTAGTATAATCCCAAACATCCCAATAACGGTGCTCATATATTTTTCCTCCCTCACATATCCGAAGCCAACTACCAGACGGAATTTTCTTTATTCCATCAAAAAGCGTTTGAGGTGACGGAACACACAAAAAAGACAAATAATGATAAAAAGCCTCTTCGTTTACACCGAATTTATGGTTAGGATTCTGTAAGATAGCTTTTATTTCAGATGCAAAAACTATGTAATCACCATAGTTGCTGTAGTAAAGCGGTTTTATGCCAAGACGATCTCGTATCAACCATAATTCTCGAGCCTTAGCATTCCATAAGGCTATAGCAAACATCCCTCGAAATTTCTTTACACAGTCTATCCCCCATTCTTCGAAAGCATGCAGGATAACTTCTGTATCCGAATGGTCAGTCTTCCAACTGTATCCTCCAATCTCTTCTAACTCAGTCCGGATTTCCTTGTGATTATAAATTTCACCGTTGAATACTATCCAAAGAGAACCATCTTTATTCGACATCGGCTGATTTGCACTTTTAGAAAGGTCTATTATTGCCAATCGCCGAAAACCAAGACCTACCTTACGGTCAGGAGATATCCAGGTACCTTTATCATCTGGGCCCCGATGAATCATAGTATCCCGCATTTTACAAATTAACGGTTCTGAGACCTGAAACATTTGCTTAGAATAATTAAATATTCCAACAATTCCACACATAAATATTAACCATTATATACAACTGGTCTAACTATTCGGAAAGTGGGTTCGAATACGTCAATAATCACTTCACATAACATAATCAGTAAGCCTATTTTTCCGAACATTTCCAACTTTCCAAAAGGTCTTTAAGAAATTTCCTCCTCATAAGACAAATTAAGACTCTCGGACTTCTTTATCTATTAAAAAACTGAGTTTTGTCGTCTCTACAATTTCATCAAATGAAATTAGATTTTGTTTACCTTCTTGTATCGCTAAACCAAGCTCTTTTAATTCTTCCAAATGTCCTTTGTCCTGCCTGCCCTGCCATCCTCTTATATTCTTCCCATAAATATCCAACCGTTTAAAATCATCTATCACAAGAACTTTATTTTCACTGTATATCTCTATGTATTCCTTACTCATGTCTTTTGATCCCATAGTAGTATATATCAAAGAACATATCGAACCATCCTGATATTTAACGTTTGCGATGAAATTTTCAACAGGAGAGATATGTTCTGCATTTGACGATATGTTGCTTACATCTACTGACTCTACCTCATTTTTAGTGAAATATCTAAAAAGATCCAGCATATGACATCCTTCTCCTATTATTCTTCCTCCACCTTCTTTCGTGTGCGCCCAGTGATTAAGAGGTACATAACCGGCATTAACTCTGTAAACTACAATAATAGGATTTTCTCTTTCCTTTATAATATCAACCACCCTGGTCACGGAAGGAGAAAATCTTCTGTTAAAGCCCACCATTAAAAGGGAATCCGGTTTTTTATAAGTTTTAATAATATCATTTAATTCCTTTTCATTCAATGCAAGCGGTTTTTCAACGAAAACGTTTTTACCAGCTTTAAGTGCATCGATAACTATTCGGGAATGTAAATTGTGCCTTGTTGTAATAAAAATCAGGTCTATCGCATTATCCTTCAAAACCTCTTTATAATCGGTCGAACAATATCCGACACCGAACTTATCTGCGATTTTCCTCGCATGTGCTCCATCTATATCGACCACTGCTGAGAGCGAATACTGGGCAGAAAGACTTTTAAGATTGGGAAGATGAACATTGGTGGCAAAACTGCCGGCACCAATCAAAGCAACCCTAATTGTATCACCCCGAGTTCTAATTCTCTTGTCTATATCTATTCTTTTATCTAATTTTCGGTCATATTCTTTTTCAATCTCATAATCTAAAATAACTGATAATGGACTTCTTTCTTTATCCTGCAATTCACGGTAAGCTCCGGATGCCTGTGATATTTTATATTCTCCTTCCACCAATCTAATAAAATCTACTTTTTTCTCCGCAATGAGATTAAGATATTCTTTCATATTGCGGTTTTCTGTCCATCTAACATACGGATATGGATAATCAACACCTTTTTCCTCGTAATTGGTATCATATCTGCCGGGTCCATAAGAACAGGAGATCAAAAAATCTAATTCTTTCTGATAAAAAGGTTCTCTGTTTATATCCATGCCAACATTTCCAACCACAACAACCCTGCCTTTCTTCCTTGTAATTTCCAGAGCCATCTGAGTTATTTCGCTGCTTTTTGTTGCAGCAGTTATAATAGTTGCATCGACACCATAACCTTCAGTAAAATTTTTGACTTCTTCCTGAACATTTACTCTTTTTACTACAAAACCTTTATCCATTCCAAATTCTACCGCTTTTTTTACTCGTTCCGTCTTTATATCGAAACCTATTGTTCTACAACCGTTTATTCTTAACAACTGTATGGTTATTTGTCCCAGTAATCCGAGTCCAATAACGGCAATGTATTCTCCAAGCTGCGGATTACACCTCCTTATCCCCTGCAAAGCAATACTGCCGAGGGTTACAGATGCTGCCTGTTTAAGAGTGCATCCTTCAGGTACTCTTACGACAAGATTTCTTGGAACACTCACAATTTCCGCATGATATGCTCTACCTGCACCCCCGCAGGCTACACGGTCGCCCTTTTTTATATCAGAAACATTCTTTCCTACTTGAATTACATACCCTGAACAGGAATATCCCGGAGTTAATATTCCTCCACTCTGGCTCTTTATAACATCCACTGTTTTTTTTATACCTTTGCCTTTAAGAAAATCAATCACTTTCTTAACTTTTTTCGGATTCTTCAAAGCCTTGTTTATTAGAGATTCTTCCGTTTTCTTAACCCCGGATAATTCCGTTCCCGTACTTATAACCGAATATGCCACTTCGACTAACACGCTATTTTCTTCGACTAAAGGAGCGGGAACATCCTCGATCAAAACTTTACCCTTTTTTATAAAAACCTGTTTCATAATGCTCTCCTCGACTTAGAAAAACCAATAACTATCAAACTTCACTCTTCTTTTTATTATGAAAATTTTCACATTTATTCTCTATACAAACATAAAAAACAAACTTTCGAAGAATTATTTTTTTACCTCTAATAAT
Organism: uncultured bacterium; assembly: GCA_964606065.1. Taxonomy (GTDB): domain Bacteria; phylum Hydrothermota; class UBA3072; order UBA3072; family UBA3072; genus JAFGHJ01. The sequence continues at coordinate 3,134 of CAZSEX010000039.1, forward strand.
TAAAAAATAAATTTTTGCTCCATGCGCATTACAAATTTTCCATTTAATCAATATCATCGCGAAAAACTTCGATTATTCTCTCAGCAGTCTTACCATCCCACAAAGGCATGCCCCTTGCCACCTTCTGCTTACCTTCTAATATTTTCAAAGATTCTTCAATAATAATGTCGGGATCAACACCGACCAAAACATTAGTACCCCTTGTTATTGTAAAAGGTCTTTCTGTATTTTCTCTTATTGTCAAACACGGTATATTCAAATAAGTGGTTTCTTGCTGAATGCTGCCCGAATCTGTCAGAACGAATTTCGAATTCTTATACAATCTTAAAAAATCTCTATATGAAAGCGGATTGGTAATTTTAACATTATCACTATCGAATCTTATATTAAATTCTTCCATTCGTTTCCGAGTCCGCGGATGAGCCGGAAATACAATCTTTATTTCTCCGGCAATAGTATTTAAAGCCTTAACAATACCTTTAAAAACTTTTTCATCATCCACATTACTCGGTCGATGTAAAGTAAGAGCAGCATACTCTCTAACTTTAAGATCCTCAAAAGGAGGATTATCTATATCAGGTGTTTTTTCCGTCTCCCGGGTTAAGGTATCTATCATTATATCGCCGACAAGATGGATTCTTTCTTCCGGAATCCCTTCTTTTTTAAGATTTTCATTCGCCTCTTCCGCGGGCGTAAAAAGATAATCTGAAATCGCATCGGTAAGAAGTCTGTTGATCTCCTCCGGCATCCTTCTATCAAAACTCCTGAGACCGGCTTCCACATGGGCTAAAGGTATGTGAAGTTTTACCGCTACTAGCCCGCATGCTATTGTTGAGTTTACATCACCCACCACAACAATAATATCTCCTCCCTCATCCACAATGAACTTCTCAAATCTTTTCATTATCTCGCCGGTTTGTTCTCCATGAGTACCCGATCCTACTTCCAGATTCACATCCGGTTCCCTTATGCCAAGTTCATCGAAAAACCATTGCGACATATTATCATCATAATGTTGTCCCGTATGAACGAGAACCTGCTCGATATTATCATATCTAAAAGCGGCCCTCATTATCGGAGCTATTTTCATAAAATTAGGCCTGGCTCCAACCACATGAATAAGCTTCATTTATGCTCTGAAAATTTTATGATTTTTAATACCGGAAAGAGCGTTGCGCGTATCTACAACAACAGAAGAATTATCGACGATATTTTTGTAATCGACGCCGGAATGAGCTGTCACTATAACGACCGCATCCTGCTCCTTTAGTAACTCTTCTGTCAATTTCACCGAACTCATCACTAAATCTGTTTGCCTCATATTATATATCTGAAGAATATACGGGTCATAATAGGATACCTCCGCCCCACCTTCCTGAAGCAATTCAATTATCTTAATACCAGGAGATTCTCTCGAGTCATCGATATCCTTTTTATAAGCCACCCCAATGACAAGAACTTTAGAACCTTTAAGGGACCTTTTATTTTTATTTAAAGCAGATATGGTTCTCATTACAACATATTCGGGCATCATTGTATTAATCTCACCTGCCAGTTCAATAAATCTGGTATTAATTCCGAACTTCCGCGCTTTCCAGGAAAGATAAAAAGGATCTATTGGAATACAATGCCCTCCAAGACCGGGCCCAGGATAAAAAGGCGTAAAACCAAAAGGCTTGGTCTTTGCAGCCTCGATTACTTCCCACACATTTATTCCCATTTTATCAAATATAATCTTAAGCTCGTTTACAAGAGCGATATTTACAGAACGGTAAGTATTTTCCAATATTTTTGTAGCTTCTGCCACTTCTGCAGATGAAACCTCCACAATTTCATCAAAAATTGTTTTATAAATTTCCACAACTTTCTTTCTCGACTGTTTAGTAAGACCTCCAATTACTTTAGGAATGTTTTTCGTTGTGAATTTCTCATTACCCGGATCTTCTCTTTCCGGAGAAAACGCAAGGTAAAATTCCATATCTAATTTATTTCCACCGGTCTCTAATACCGGAAGTAAAATTTCTCTGGTAGTACCGGGATAAACAGTGGATTCAAGAACAACTACCGTTCCCTGCTTTATGTTTTCCGCTACCGTCCTGGCCGAATTCTCGACAAATGAAAGATCCGGTTGACGGTATTTATCCAGCGGAGTGGGCACACAGATAGAAATTAAATCGACTTCATTTATTCTTGAAAAATCGGCAGTCGGAGTAAAAAGACCGGAATTAAAAAATTCTTTGACCCTGTCTTCCCTTATATGTTTTAAATAAATTCCTCCGTTAGAAAGCCTGTCGATTTTTTTAACATCTATGTCGAAACCTATCGTTTTGTAACCGGAACGAACAAATTCCATCGCCAGAGGCAATCCAACATAACCCAGACCGATTACCCCGAGAACTTTTCCTTTCCTTACTTCCTCATCGTTTTTCATAGATTCAATATATTACTACTTTCCTTTGTGTCAAGACTATTTCACCACCCAATCCCAATTCCAACCACAAGATTACACAAGATTAACTCAAGATTTTTTGTTATTTAAAAACCTCACAACACACCAAAATATTGAACCGCAGAGCACATAGAGAAAAAACGAACACAGTGTTTTATTTTTATTATAAGGTAATTAGTGGCCCTTTCAACTAGCACATTTAACTTTTACAGAAAATATAGCACTTAACCTCTTCGTGCAAAAGCTCTAAGACAATTTAAGGAATAACATACCTTACCTAACAGTACTTGATTTTGAAGTATTTTTTAATATATTCAAGAAAATATGCATGAATATTTTAATAATATAAGGAGAATTCTCAAAACAATAGATAATCCTTTAAAAAGAAAGGAAAACATTTCTGAAAAGGATAGGATTGAAAGAGAATTTTATGATAAAGAAGCAGAAAAGTATTTGTTAAATTTTGACGAAAAGTTATTCCTATATGACGAAAACGAATTCTTTCCTCAGAGACATAAATTCTTTTACTCACTATTAGAAGATGTTAAAAGTAAACATATACTTGATTGCTGTTGCGGGTGTGGTTTTACTTCGGTAAAACTCGCAAAGCGAGGAGCATTAATAACAGGTATAGATATATCTCCTATGATGATAAAAGTTGCAAAAAAGAACGCTGAATTTAATAACGTCTCTAAATCTATAAATTTTAAAGCCATGTCCGTTCAGGATATGTCGTTCGATGACAATACATTCGACTACGTAGTTAGTCTGGTAGGTTTACATCACTTGAATTTAGAAATGGCAGGTAAAGAAATCAGGCGTGTATTAAAACCGGGAGGAAAAGCTATTTTCCTGGAACCAAGAATTCCCTTCAGGTGGATTATGGTTTTTAGAAGTTTAATTCCTAAAATCTGTGATGAATCCCCGGGAGGGGGTTCATTAAGCGATAAAGAAGTTTATGGATTTTCCCATAATTTTTCAAATCATAAGATATATTATTTTCAGTTGCTTAGCAAACTTTTAAAAATGCCTTTTCTGAATAGATTTCCGACCATCATATACAAACTCGATTCTTTACTCATTAATAAAATTCCGATTTCAAGAAAATTTTGTTGGGCTTTTGTACTCGAGTTTACAAAATAAAAAGCAAACAAATCTATTCTTATCCGCGACGAATTCTATATCTGTAAAAGGTTTTTAAACAATAATAAATCTAGTAAATCCGCGTTAATCTACGTCCTATTATCTTTGCGCTCTTTGCCTCTCCGCGAATTGTCTTTTTAAATCTTGAGTTAATCTGAGAAATCGTGTGGTTAAATATTGCAGGGTCGGAGGTATTGACAACTAAGATTAATAATCTAATTTTCTCTCAATGAAAGATAATCTTGCAGCCATTCCGTTTTTTGGACCTGAAAAAAAAGTAATTGATATTGGATGCTGGGATAATATCGAACCTTCGATAACGCTGGCATCGAATGGAGCAACTGTTTTCGCTATAGACCGTTACCAGAAAATGACCCGGTTTAAAGAAAAACTGTTTAATTTCGTAGAAAGCAAAAAAATCAGCGAGGAGATTTCAAAAAAAATAATTCCTGTAAAAGCAAACGCGGTAAACCTGCCCTTCCCTGAAGAATTTATTGACGGAATACTCTTTTTGTATTCTGTATCCTGGCTCGAGCAATTTGGAACCGAACTTCTTTTAGCCTATAAAGAAGCTATGAGAGTTTTAAAATGCGAAGGGCTCATAATAATAACCGAATCGAATATCGAACGAGCTATAACTCAGGAAAGATTCTTGAATACTATGATGAAAACGGAAAGAAAGGATAACATTGTTATTGGAAAAAAATTCGCTCCCGAAGAAAAACTTTTTTAATCTCACCGCAGAGACGCCAAGAACGCAGAGAAAAAAAATAAAGGATATGTTTTTATATCACCCAACCCGATCATGCTTTTTATTTTAGGAGGAGAATCTTCTATTTTTCAAATAAACGTAGCGTTGGGGCTCGTCCCCAACAATCAATGACGGGGGATAAACCCCCGCGCTACAGCATATCTTTGTGGCGTTGTGGCTAATATCTTCGAAAAAAACAAAAAGTTGACTGACAGTACTACAGAGAAAAACCAAAGATTATATGTCTATACAACCTAAAAAATTTATTTTGTTTTAACTAAATCCCAAATCCTGAAATTGGGACACAGATAAACGCAGATTAAAAAGAGTTTTTTATTTGTTGTTCTCATTCAAAATTCAAAACCCACAATTCAAAATTATTTATTAACCTCACCTTCCCACTGAAACGATTGCCTTTTCAACACTTCTCGCTCCACTATCCGAGTCTTCGATTAAGAGGAAAACTATGTATAAACCTGTAGTCACCACTTCACCTCTTTTATCTTTTCCGTCCCATATCCATGTTCCTTCTTCTCCACCATATACTTGCGAATTTTCCCGCAAAAGATGTCCCCTCCTATCATATATCCTCAGAGTTATTTCATTTCGCAAATAAGGAAGATTAAATGAAATAATGCTCGTTTCATGCTCTCCATCACCATCCGGAGTAAAATGCCGGGGCGTTACGGTAAGAGCAACATCGGTTCTTTTATACTCGGCAAATATGGAATTTACCGTTCCGGGCGTCCCGCCTTCAGGAACCGATTGTCCCCAATTGGTCTGGTTTTCGGACGGTATATCTGGATTGACCTTTTCTAACGAAAAATTTCTCTCGGCATCATTTTCGGAATAAAAAACCTCATCAAAAACAAACCCATTTTCATCCAACAAAATGACACTATCACCACTGTTAGAAAATGATAAACTCGTTTCCGATACAAAAGAAGAAACCCTGCCATAATAATTCAAAAATGCAACTGAATCCGAAGCTATGATAACATACTCTCCTGAGCGAACTTCCATTCTTCTGGCAGAGACATCATCTATATAAAAAGAATCCAGAGAAAGCGTGTAATCGGATCTATTAAAAAGTTCTATCCATTCGGGAGGTCCGCTCGGACCATACATAATTTCATTTATAACGAGATCCGAAACTCCCTCACCTATCCTGATTCTCCTGAAAACAGTTTTTTCTATTAAATCGATTCCGATAACATAAAAACCTTCCATAGATACAGAAAAAGAAATCAGGCACGAAGAATCCTGAGAAACCTTTTCAAATTTAAAACTGTCCAATAATTCTTCGTTCTCGAAAATCCTATTTTGGTTCTTGTCATTAAAAATCTCTACCGTTCCCCTGAGTTCAACATCATAGGGATTAAACAAAAGAACAAATACCGTATTACCTTCCACCCAAAGAGAATCCAGTAAAAAGTGGGGAGAAGAATAAATCGAATTCTTTCTTCCGGGCGTCGAACCAGAAGTATCTTCACAGCTCTGCCAATTCTCCGGAACATCACCGGCATAAGGATAGACCCTCTCTACCGAAATTCCATCCCCCGAATTAAAAGGATGATAATAGGTAGAAATCGTATCGTCATCAGGAGAAATAAGCGCGATAGCATCAGTAGTCGAAAGCCCATTTCCTATCGTGGTATTGCCGACTGTAAGCAAAACACAATCGGGCTTTCCGTAAGGCATATAATTTTCACCGGAATCAACATATTCAGGATCCATAATAAGAGCAAATTCTCCGGGCATCAGAAGGGTATTGGAATCACTCGAAAAAACACAAAAAGGAACGATTACATCTACGGCATCAAAATCCGTAATTTTCCAGCCTTTCAAATCAACCGGGGTTGACCCCAAATTAAAAATCTCGATGAACTCATTTCTGTCCTCGGGAAATCCGGACCCGCTCGTCCCGAGAGGGTTTGACATCACCTCGTTAATACATACAAACGAAAAAAACAAAAACAGAAAATACATTTTGATTCATTATAGAAGAAAAACATTGAATGTCAAGAACTCTCCACACCAGTAAAAACGGAAAAAATTCCGCTTTATACCCATAAACAAATCACCAAATAGGCAAAAATAATTTATGTGGAAAAGTTGTTAAAAAAGATTTCTATAAGCCATAAGCCATTGGCATATAAAACCTTATGCTATCGAACTTATCCACAAAGATTTAGTATAAATCCTTAATTATTAAGGTCTTAACAGAAGTTCAATATTGGATTAACGAATACCTCTTTTTTTCTTTTTTTTTCGAAATTTTTCTCAAATGGAAATACTACATTGCTAAATCCTGAAATAAAACGACTGGAAGCATAAAATTTCTTAAAAAAAATTTTTAGGATTTTCCATATAAAAATAAGCTTAGGAATTTTTACTTGCTCAAAAAGTTAAGAAATTGTGGAAAACAAAATCGATCTCAGGATAATTGCACCGCAAAGACGCAAAGGTCGCAGAGAACAAAAAAGAAATTATGTTGATTTGCTTCCACCCGACTCCAGATATTAGGACGCAGATAAACGCAGATTATCAGGATTAAAAAAATGTTTTATAATTAAAAAAAAGGAACGGGGGATGGGTGGTAATCTGAATGCATCCGAGTCAATCTGCGTACTATTAATAATTGTAGGGCAAACCCTCGATAGAATAGCTTCTCATTCCATCGGGTTAGCCTTCAGGTTTGCGGACTGGTTGTCTTTAGACTACTCTCGCCGTGCCACATGAACGAAATCGAAGGTTGAACGGTCTATTAAACCCCTGTGTTCGCACTGTAAAACAAAAAAAATACTAAGATAAAAATCTGCTTAACGGGTAGGGGATTTAAATTTTCCCTGAATCTACCGTAATGAGTTTTAGTTATCTAACAAAATATTGCTAAAACTCCACTGCAATTGAACCATTAGAAAGTTAATGTCAGGCATTTCGTTTTCGTAAACCGTTTTCTGCCCCTGAATCTGAAGAATAATCTGGGGTCGATCTTTTGCATCTCTAAGGATATTCCAGTTCAAACCTCCGATAATACGTTTGTGACCATCGTTTGCGATATCTGTGTTTATGTCCCACATATCAAATCTACCAACCATATCCAAGTCAATACCCATTAATTCTTTAAGCTTAAAGATAGGCATGACCATAAAACCGCTACTTTTAACATCGTCTTTATTTTGAAAAAGATGTTCATATCTCAACTCAAAAAAACCTTTAGAAAAACGCGCCAAACCTATAGCCGCAAATTTGTCCGCATCGGTTACGTGCAATACTGAGCCTCCGAAAGTAAAACCCGGAATAAGAGTGAGTCTTATGTTACCCAAAAGTTCAGGATCAAGATCTAAATCACTACCTGTGGCGGTATAGCCTTCTCCGTTATAAACCCCAAAGCCATAAACGCCTTTGTCCTCAGGAAGCTTTCCAAGAAAAGCGATTCCGTAATCCGCGGATTTGGCGACACCTTCTCTTTCCTCCAGGACCTGTTCTATTGTAATGTATTCCCAATCGTAGCCGAAACCAAAATAATGTTGAATAATACCAGCGCTAATTTTACATTCCGTTATCGGTAAAACCTCTGCAAAATTGAGGTAGGCATACTTCACTCTAACACCGGCACCTGTGGTAGAAATCTCATCAGAAAAAAAGTCCAGATTAAATCTGCCATCTATTCTATTCGTAATAGTTGGTTCAATCCTGAAGTAACCTCTTTCAAGAGTAAATTTACTATCGGTTACCTCATTATCTACAACCTCACTTGTGTATCTATTCCACAGCAGAGCGGACATTTTTGTCTCTCCGCCGATTAAACCGAAGGAAACAACAAACACAAAAAAAATCAAATTTAGAACTTTATTCTTTGCCATAATGAAACCTCCTTTAAATTTTCTATAGTTCTACATTTTAATAATTTAAAACAGTTCGTCAAGTCTCCAATCACCGTACAATTCCTCTTGACTATTTCACTTGTTTTTATAAATTACAGCAGATATGCGCTTAAAGGAAATTAGATTATCAGGATTCAAATCCTTCCCCAAAAAAACCTCATTCATGCTAAAAGAAGGTATTACAGCTTTTGTCGGTCCAAACGGTTGCGGTAAAAGCAATATAATTGATGCCATAAAATGGACACTCGGCGAAACGAGTGTAAAATCCTTGAGAGCGGAAGGAATGGAAGACCTGATATTCACGGGTACTGAAACACGCCCTTCCGTGGGTATGGCGGAAGTTGCCCTGACTTTCGAAAACAGCGGAGGAATACCCACAGACTTCGATGAAGTAGAGATAAAAAGGCGATTTTTTAGATCGGGAGAAGGAGAATTTCTCATCAACGACACTCCCTGCCGCCTCCGCGATATACAGGATCTGTTCGCAAATACAGGTTTAAAATCGGCTATTTTAAATCAGGGGATGGTCGAAGATTTTCTTATATCTGATTCGGAGCTCCGCAGAGAAATCTTCGAATCGATTTCCGGAATAAAAAGATATAGAGCAGACAGGAAAGAAGCGCAAAACAAATTAAACTCCGTGTCCAACTCTCTGGAAAAAATAGAAATTTTATTAAACGAAAAAAGAAGTACCGCCCGTTCTCTTAAAACCGAAGCAAACAGAGCAAAAAGATATTATAAATACAAAGAAGAATTAAAAGAAAAATCGATTATACTGGCAAAAAATCAGTTGTTTGAAATAGAAAGCATATTAAAAGAAAAAGAAACACAAAAAGATGAAAAAAACAAAAAAATCGACGATATCAATAGTATTATAAATAAATGGGAAAGCGAGATAAAAATAGCCTCTGAGGAACTGAAAGAGAAAAGAGAAGAATACCGACAAGGAGGAAATGAAATACAGGATATTCAAGAAAATATTACATCATTAAGGGAGAAAAAAGCGGAAAATTCAGGTGAATTAAAACACATAGATAATTTTACCAAAACCTTACCCGAGAATATCCCTTCTATAATAGAAAATTTAGAAAAAGAAAGGGACAATATAGAAGAAGCGGAAGAAAAGCTAAACGAAGAGATTCAAACTCACAAAGAGAAAATAAAAGAAACAGAAAAAGAATATTCCGAAATAACAAAAGAAATAGAAAGTTTAAAAGAAAAATCTATAACCCTTACCGCAAAAAGTGAAGAACAAAATATACGTATTACTTCCTTAAAACAAAACGAAGAAGAATACAAAAAAGAAATCGAGAAAGAAAATTCAAAAATAAAAGAACTGATCTCATCTGCGAAAGAAATAGAGAATACATTAAAAAACAACACGGAAAAAATCAACGAACTTAATAAATTTATTGAAAAATATGAGAATGAAAAAACTTCCGTTTTGAAAAAACTCACTTCCCTTATATCCGAAAACGAAAAAACAAAGAAGGAAATAGAATTTTACAAAAACAGGAATATCGAAATATCGAACGAGATTAAGAAAATAAACGCGAAGTTCGATCTGCATTCACTTTCCGATAATTTAGAAGTCAAAAAAGGGTATGAAGCGGCTATAGAAGCTATATTCGGAGAAAGAATAAAAAGCTCTGTTGTAAAATCCGGAATGGTAAAAGAAGTTCTGGATTTTATCAGAAAAGAATCGCTAAAAGGCGGGGCATTTGCTATAGAAGACACAGGAATAACTTCACAAAACAGCGGATTTCCTGACGTTATTTCAGGAAAATACGCTAACTTTTTAAAAAAGGAGCTTTCCAGATATAATTTCGCGGAAACTCTCGAAGAAGCTTTAGATAAAGCAAGAGAAAAAGGAGGATTCTGGGTAACAAAAAAAGGAGATGTAATAGCGGATAATTTTATTTTGCTCTCTAAAGATAAAGAGGGAATTCTGGTAAGAAAAGCGAAAGAAAAGGAGCTCACCCTTAAAGAGAAAAAATATGAAGCAGAAATTAAAAAACTGGAAGAAAAAAGAAACAATATTATAGAAAACATAAATCGTATTGAGAATGAACTTAAAAAGGAAAATACCGAAAGAGAAAAAATTACGGCAGAAAAAGCAAAATTCGAATTTGAAATAAGTCGTATCGAATTTAAAATCGAATCTTTTAAAAACAATATCCAGGAAGGCAAAAAGGAAATTCAACGAATAAAAGAAACACTCGAGGAAGAAGACAAAAAAAATGAAAGTATCGAAAAAACACTTTACCTGGACTATAAAAAACAGGAAGAAATTAAATCTAAAAGAGAAAAAGCTGAAAAAGAACTCAGGGAAGTAGAAAAAAAGAAAGAAAAGGTAACTGACAGGGAAAGCGAACATCGGGAAAAAATAGGGAGATTAAAAGAAGGTCTTAGATTAATACAGCGGAAAAGCATACTCGAAGAAGAAATAAAAAATTTAGACATAGAGATTAAAAAAGAAACCGGGAAATCTGAAGAATTAAAGAGCAAAAACAGTAAAATAAACGACAAAATAGAAAAGGAAGAAGAAACACTCGAAGAAAAAAAAGCAAAATATTCTTCCGCCAGGGAAGAAAGAAGTCAACTCGAAAGAGAAATAAACGATTTGAAAATTTCTCTCTCGGAAGAAAAACACAAAAAAGACAGCATTAAAAACAGCATGTTCAAAGAATATGGAATTGAAATAAGTGGAGAGAACGTAAAGATCGAAAATACCATAGAAGAAGATATTGAAAAAATACAAAGAAAAATAGAAACTCTTTATCCTATAAATCCGCTTGCTCTAACTCAATACGAGGAAAAACAGGCTGAATTAGATCAAATCGAAATCGAACGGTCCGATTTGATATCTTCAAAAAAAGATATAGAAGAAACGATACGGGAAATCGATACAAAAGCAAGAAGAGAATTCAAAGAAACAATTTTAAGCATCAGAAACGATTTTAAATCTATTTACAGTAAACTATCACCTGGGGGAGAATCCGATATAAGATTACCAAGTCAAAACATTCTCGAGTCCGATATAGAAATTCTTGTCCGCCCAAAGGGGAAAAAACTTAAAAGCATGGAACTTTTTTCCACCGGAGAAAAAACCCTTGCCGCCATCGCTCTTCTTCTTGCGATTATGAAAAAAAGGCAGTCTCCCATATACATTATGGACGAAATCGATGCCCCGCTTGATGAAAATAATATCGAAAGATTTAATGATATTTTACGAGAATTTTCAAAAAACGCTCAGATATTGATTGTAACACACAACAGAGCCACAATGGAACACGCAGATTTCATATACGGAATAACCATGGAAGAAATCGGCATATCCACCTCCTTATCGATAGACGTCAATAAGATATAAGCCTGTTAAAGAAGAGATAAAGAAGACAATGAAAAAAATTTCAAATCGTAGCAAAACCTTAATATTTTTTCTGACATTATTTTTCGTCGCAGGATGCGACCGAAAAAACGATAACCAGAACAATCTCACAACCATAGAAATAGGAAAAGAAATAATACGGGTGGAAATCGCGGATTCTCCACGAAAATGGGAGCTTGGATTATCTTATAAAGACACACTCCCGAAAAATCACGGAATGTTATTTGTCTTTCCCGATGAACACAGAAGAGTTTTCTGGATGAGAGGATGCAACTTCGATATAGATCTCGCCTATATAGAATCGGATGGAACTATTTCGGAGATAATAACAATGAAAAAAGAACCTCTCAATACCCCTTTAGATTCTCTAAAAACCTATCTTTCCCGATCAACAACAATAAAATACGTTCTTGAAATGATAGGAGGATGGTTTGATGAGAATAACATTAAAACGGGCAAAAAAATCGACCTCGACCACTTGGGCAATTAGTTGTTTTGCAAAAGAACAATCTATTTTTTAACTATACTGCGACATGAGTTTAATCGACATTAATATTTTTTAGAACCTATAAGTAATCCTCGCCATATAAAAATCTTCTGAATTTTTAAATATTATTTTCACTTTATTTTCCTTGCAAGGATCCGTAAACAAATTAGAGCATCCAATTCCGACCATCACACCTCCCAGAACATCCCACCAATCGTGTTTCTCCACGTACATCCTTGACCACCCCACACATCCAGCTAAAAAGTAAAAAGGAATACCGTAATTAAAACCATACCTTTCCTGCACAAAAGCTGCAGCGGAAAAAGAAATAGACGTATGACCGGACGGAAAGGCGTATTTTTCTCCATCCGGACGATCTTTATTGATTATCCTCTTTATCAAATGGGTGCTTATAAAAGTTGCTCCAAAACTCGCAGTTGCCTGTAATATTCCTTTGTTCTCGTTTTCTAAAACAAAAGATAAAACAAAAGCCGAAGCAGGTAATCCTATTCTTATTATATCTCCAGCTTTTTCAATACACGTTTCCTGAGCTCTAATATCGAACAAAATTAAAAAAAGAGAAAAAAATACAATTTTGGCTCTTGCTTTCCTCATATCAAAATAAAACTCTATACCTTAAAACCCGATGTAGTAAAAGAGTTTTGTTTCATTTTAATCCTTCTACCCTGGTCTACTCCGATAACCTTACCACACTTCTTACATTTATATTCTTTACCATCTTTAGAACTAAAATCTTCTTTAATTCTATCTTTATAACAATAAAGAACCTTACCCATACCAATCTTTTCATATTTAAAAACCTTGCTTTTGCATCCGGCACATTTGATAGTTAACATAAATATCTTCTTTGCGTTAATATTGTCTATTTCAAGAAAAAGTCAAGAAATAAAATTATCATAAAATCAGGATTTCGGATTTAGTAAAAACAAATAAAAAACTTCGCGCCTTTGTAACAATTGATTGTTAATAATCACATTGCCAACTTGACAGACAAACAAAAAGAAATAAAATAAAAAAAATTAAGGAGGTTAAAATGTTTTTGCTTGCTGTTTTTGTTGGAGCGATAACCATGACTATTTTAAGCAATATTCCCGTTGTGGGACATATTCTTGCGGGATTCCTGGCGGGTATTATCGCAAAGGGTGCCGGCAGAGGAGCTTTAGCCGGTTTTCTTAGCGGTACGATAATAGGTATAATCGCCACCATATTTTTTACGGCAATAGGCGGTGTATGGGGCGCAATCCTGGGCGGACATCCGGGAGCTGTTCTCGGCATTATTTTAGGAGCTTTCTCGGGAGGCACAATTATTATTTCTTCTCTTTATTTTGGAATACTCGGTCTTATAGGTGGAGCTATAGGCGGTGCTCTAAAAAGCTAAATCAGCTTTTCCTACTCAAAAAGTGATTCTATTTTATTTTTGATAATATTAACCTTCTCCCCTGTGTCGCAATCGGAATTATCTTACTATAATCGTGAAAACCGATCCCAAAAAATCCCGCAACACCCTGAAGGTTAATTAAAAGATAAACTCCAAAAGCAATTACCGCTAAAAAAAGAGCCTTTTGTTACCTTCAACACAGGCTTGCCAGGTAGAAAAAGTTTTCTTGCTGGTATTATCCCCTATTCAACCGGTCATGTAATTTACCTGTGGGGAAAGATACCAAAACTAAAGTGCTTTTTTCGAAACTTTATGTTGAGAACAAAAGTTCAACGAATTTTTTTAACTTTTTCGGCTTTTGGTCCCTTATCACTTTCGATGAGTTCAAACTCCACTTCATCGCCTTCCGAAAGTGTAACCAGACCATCACTAAGGGCTGTTGTGTGTACGAATATGTCCTGAGAAGTGTCATTAGCTGTAATAAAACCGTATCCTTTCCTGTCACTAAACCATTTTACTTTACCTTCTGCCATTCTGAAAAAACCTCCTTTGGTTTTTGTTAGAGTATACAACGATACTTAAATAAACAATCGATTAATCATATTCGGTTTTGTTTATTTGTCAAGGCTAAAAAATTTTATAAGTGTTAAAAAAAAACGACCGATAATCAACGTGTAAATATTCATATTTAAGACATAAACAAACACACCTCTAACGTATCGACCAAATCAACAATTGACATTAAATCCATAACAGTTATAATCCAATATGTTCCAGTATAACAAAAGCAAAAGAATTGTCAAGGTTGCTCCTCATAATTCAAAGTGGGAAGAAAAGTTTAAAGAAGAAGCGAATAAGATCGAAAAAATATTTGAAGAAATATTTGTAGATATATATCATATAGGAAGCACCGCCGTTCCACTGGTTAAAGCCAAACCGATAATAGATATTATGGTAGAAGTCGAAGATATAAATAAAGTAAACAGCTACAATAAACAAATGGAAGTATTAGGATACGTTGCTCTGGGTGAATACGGCATCCCCAAAAGACGATTTTTTCAAAAAGGAGGAAACAGACGAACTCATCATGTTCATATATTTGAATCGGGAAGTCCTCAAATTAAAAGACATGTCGATTTTCGAGATTATTTAATCTCACACCCAAAAGTCGCCAAAGAATACTCACGCCTTAAAGAAAAACTGGCAAAAAAATATAGATACGATATCGGTAAATACCAGGAAGGTAAAGAGAGTTTTATAAAGAAGATCGATAAAAAATTAGGCAACTAAAAAATTAAAAAGCGAAGCGGGTAACCACTGTTAACTGGTAGTCACGGCCATTTTATTATCCCAACTTCAATAAAGATAACGTGTGTTAGAAGAATATTCATGCAGTTTTCTGCTTTGAAATATCTTCCACAGTCGCGTAAGGATGCGGATATCGTCCTTTTTCTGTTGTATAGGATTTCATCCAAATTTTCGAATAAATTTGAACCGCTTCGACAGGACAATAATTTAAAAAGGGATTACTCGAAAAAGTAACTCCGTTTTTATCATCACCATTATAATTTTCTTTATTCAATATTACTTTCCTAATAAATTTCAGTTTTTGAAGAACATTCATTTCCAATACATCCAATTCATCTTTCGTGGGAACGGTAAAGTATTCTAATTTCGGATCATTTAAAGCCATATCTATAGTAAATGCAGCATT
>CAZSEX010000040.1:0-14887 GCA_964606065.1 uncultured bacterium
ATTCATTCTGATTCCGTCTACAAGAATAAGAGTCTGTTCGAAACTTCCTCCTCTTACTGAAACATCGGATTGGACACCTTCGGGACCTCTTTGGTTTATGCTTACTCCCGAAATATATTTCAACAGGTCTTCTATGCTACTTGCTGGGCTTTCCCTTATTTCTTCCTCTTCGATTACAACAATATTTCTACTGGCACTCAACAAGGTTGTAGGTATTTTGCCTGCTGTTATTATTAAAGGCTCCATTGTATATAGAACATCTCCCCCGTCATAAGAAAGAAGAGAAAAACAAACGAAAAGAATGTTCAGTAATGCTATTTTTTTGATTATACATTTCCTCCTTTTATTCTTAATTATTAGTTATTATAGGATTTTTATCGGAATTGTCAATTATTTTTTCGGGTACTCTGGGGTTAATTCCGGGATTGTGTGTTTTGGGTAAAACAACAATTTTTTTCTGGTGTCTTCGTGCCTTGGCGGCTAAAACGCACCTTGACAAAAGCAGGAGTTCATATAATTTTAAAAACAACAAGAAGATATGATCGAAATAAGAAATGTTAGCAAAAGATTCAAAAAGGGCTGGTATGCTCTCAAAAATATTGATCTCTCGATAGCAAAAGGCGATTTCCTGTTTCTCACGGGGCAAACAGGTTCCGGAAAAACAACTCTTCTGCGCCTTATTTACATGGATATTTTCCCCGATGAAGGTGAAGTAGCAGTGGCGGGATTCCTTTCATCTAATATAAAAGAAGAAGAAATACCTTTTTTAAGAAGAAGAATAGGAATTATTTTCCAGGATTTTAAATTATTGAAAGACAAAACTGTATATGAAAATGTCGCTTTCGCTCTCGAAGTAACGGGGCAATCGGGAAGAAAGATGAGAGAAAAAGTAATGAAAGCACTTACTCTTGTGGGGCTTTCGCATAAAAGAAACGATTTTCCTTACGCTCTTTCCGGAGGAGAACAGCAAAAAACGGCAATCGCCAGAGCTCTGGTCAGAGAACCTTTCATTCTTCTCGCAGACGAACCTACCGGTAACATCGACCCCGAAGGCTCGGAGGAAATAATAAAAATACTGCAGGAAGTCAATACCGCCGGAACCGCTGTATTAATGGCGACTCACGACGTAGATCTCGCAAGGAAAATGGGAGGGAGATTTCTCCATCTCGAAGAGGGACAGATAAAAACAAAATAAAATGTTTGCGATAAGAGAATCTTTAATAGGACTCAGAAGGAACGGCGTTATGACCCTCATCGCCATAGGTATAATGTTTTTTTCGCTTTTTCTGCTTGGTGCCTTCCTCTGGGGTACCTTTAATCTTTTTGGAGTAATAAAACTCGCCAGAGAAAAAGTCGAAATAAACGCGTTTTTGAGAGAAAATTTACCCCAAAAACAGGTAGAAGAACTTTCGGAAAAGCTTATGTCCATGGTAGGGGTCGAAAAGGTGGAATTTATCAGTAAAGAAGAAGCTTTAGAAAAATTCCAGGAAGAAATAAAAGATGCGCCGAGTTTAATTGAAGCCGTAAAAACCAATCCCCTGCCCGCTTCCTTCAGCGTTAAACTAAAAGATGGGTTTACTTCTCCGGAAAAAGTGGAAGAGGTTTCTGAAAAAATAAAAATATTCGACGAATTTATCGCCGTGGAATACGGAGAAAGCTGGATTAAACGATTGGATAGGGTGGTAAAAATTTTATTTCTTTTTGATATATTACTTGGGATAGTTATTAGTTCCGCTTCTGTATTTGTAGTCTCAAATACAATCCGCTTAACAGTCCTTGCCAGAAAAAGAACTATAGAAGTAATGAAACTCGTCGGAGCCACCGAAAAAACCATACACGCCCCATTTATACTCGCCGGCGCGATAGAAGGGGGCATTGCGGCGGCTCTGAGCGGAGGGCTTTTATATTTGATTTATCAAGTGTCTTCAAAATTTTTCGTTGAATTTTATTTTCCCCACGATTTCATAATTGGGGGTACCATAATTTTCGGGATAATTCTTGGAATTATAGGTAGTAAATTGGCAGTAAAAACAACATCAAAGGAAATGAAATTTGAATCTTCTAACGTTTAAGGGCGGAATACATCCTCCGGACTACAAGTATTTATCAAAAGATTCCAAAATAAAAAGGATCGAACCTCCCGATTTTGTGTACCTTTACCTTTCTCAACACACGGGGGTCCCATCGAAACCCATTATAGAAAGAAAAGACGAAGTAGAAATAGGTCAAAAAATCGCGGAAGCCTCCGGAAAATTATCCGTGCCTCTTCACTCTCCCGTAAACGGTACTTATATGGGCACGGTAATGCATCTTCATCCGCTCGGAGGCAGAAAAGAAGCTATAAAGATAAAAGTAAATAAAGAAAAAAACGACCCCTTCAAGGCAAAAGCCCGCCAGGATATATCGGATATTTCCACACAGAAACTTATAAGCATTATTAAGGAAAGCGGTATTGTGGGAATGGGAGGAGCCGCTTTCCCCACATATTTTAAATTGCAGGTTCCTCCTAACAAAAAAATAAAAGACGTGATAATAAACGGAATAGAATGCGAACCCTATCTAACTTCCGACTACAGGTTAATGATGGAAAAACCGGAAGAAATAATGAAGGGCGTGGATATTATAAGAAAAATTATTAAACCTGAAAATGTCTGGATCGCGATCGAGTCAAATAAACTCGACGCGCTCAAAAATATGAAAAGCACTTCTTCCCTATTTCCCTGGGCCAATTTTGTTGTACTTAAAACCAAATATCCGCAGGGTTCAGAAAAACAACTTATCGATGCAATAACCGGAAGAGAGGTCCCGGAAGGCGGGTTGCCCTTCGATGCAGGCGCTTATGTTCAAAACGTAGGAACAGCCCTCGCCATATATGAAGCGGTATATTTCGAAAAACCGCTTTTTGAGAGGGTGGTTACCGTAACAGGAAACGTAAGGCATCAATCGAATTTTCTGACGCCAATAGGAACGCCTTTCAAACATCTAATTGAACTTACAGAAGGCCCGATCGGAGAAATTTCGAAAATTATAAACGGCGGGCCCCTGATGGGTATTGCTCAAGCCGATATAGAATCATGCGTTATAAAAGGAACATCGGGAATAGTACTTCAAAATCAAAAAGAAATCTTAAAAAGAGAATCTTCTCCCTGCATTAGATGCGGAGCCTGCGTGGATTGTTGTCCCATGAGATTATTACCCACAGAACTATACAAGTACATAGAAATAAACAATTTAGAAAAAGCTAAAGAGCTGGGAGTAATGTCCTGCATGGAATGCGGTAGCTGTTCTTATGTTTGCCCCGCCAACATTCCTCTCACGCAGCAATTTAAAATAGCCAAAAGCAAAATAAACAGGAAGAGCAAATAATGCTGCGTATAAGTCCAGCCCCGCATATAACCTCTAAAGTCAGCACGCATACAATAATGTGGAGCGTGGTTATCGCGCTGATGCCCGCTTTCGCGTATGCAATCTACCTGTTCGGAGAAAGAGTTCTACTTCTAACCCTCATTTCCGTGTTATCAGCAGTGTTAAGTGAATATCTGTTCCAGAAAATCACAAAAAGAGAAAACCGGATTTCGAACGGCAGCGCTGTTATAACTGGAATACTGCTGGCTTTCAGCATTTCTCCGAATTCTCCCTGGTGGCTTCCCGCGGTTGGATCCGCTTTCGCAATTATTGTTGTAAAACAGATATTCGGAGGAATAGGTTATAATATTTTTAATCCCGCTCTCGCGGGAAGAGCTTTCCTTACGGCATCCTGGCCGGGTTTGATGGCAGGAAATTGGGTTGTTCCGTCTTCAGGAACACTATCCGGACTGTCCACACAGGCTCTGGATGGAATAACTCAGGCGACTCCTCTGACACTGCTCAAGGTTAATCCCGCAGAAACGATAGCCCAATCATTGAACTCCAGTTTAATGTTAAAAGCTCTTTTCTTCGGAAGAGTGGGAGGCTGTATAGGAGAAACCTCCGCTTTTCTTCTTTTGATAGGCGCTTTATACCTTTTTATCAGAAAATTCGCCGACTGGAAAATATCATTAGGGTATATCGGTTCTGTTTTTGTTTTCTCTGGCATCCTTTATTATCTGGGAAAAACTCCCGTAATTCCACTCTTTCATATTCTATCGGGAGGAGTTATGCTCGGCGGACTTTTTATGGCAACAGACATGGTAACTTCACCCGTAACAGTGAAAGGGCGATGGATATTCGGTATAGCAGGCGGAATAATTTGTGTTTTTATAAGAGTATGGGGTGGATATCCTGAAGGAGTTTCATATTCGATTTTAATCATGAATATATTCGTGCCTCTTTTGGATAAAATATCCGAGAAAAAAATATTCGGGAGGTAAAATGGAGAAAAAAACAAAAGAAGTTTCAGTATTATTTTTAGTGGGCATAACCTCGGCGTTTTTTCTTTCCTTTGTATACAAACAAACGGCACTTCTGATTTCAAAACACAGAGAAGAATCGTTGGAAAAATCATTAAGCGAGGTATTCGATGAACCTTCGGCACAATTCAAAGAGATAAAAACAGATACACTGTGGAAGGTTTTTAAAAAAGAAAAACAGACAGGTATCGTTTTCAGATCATTCAAAAAAGGTTATTCCGGTATAATAAAACCTATTGTGGGAGTGGATTCGGTCGGAAAAATAATAGGAGTAAAAATACCCAAAGGAGAACTTTCCGAAACACCGGGACTTGGGATGAAGATAGCCGAAGAAAATTTTTTAAACCAATTCCGGAATCTCACCGCGGACGAAATCTTTCTTAAAAAAGATAAACACCAGGGAAAAATAGATGCGGTTACCTCTGCCACAATCTCATCCAGAGCCGCCACCGATGCGGTAAGAGAAGGATTATTAAAGTACAGTGAATTCTTACCGGGACACACGTTTAAAACATTCCTTAAAATATACTTTGAAACCGCAGAAGAACAATCGCCCGATTCCGCGCTCGAAGAAATAGAGCCGGATAAATTATGGCGAATAGCCGATGATTTCATATATCTTTCTACAATAGAAGACTCTTCTTCTGCTTTTAAACTGATAACCAAAATAGAAAATAAAAAGATTAAAGACATATCTATATTTACAGAAGAACCTTCCAGAAACATCGAAGCTTTAAAGAAATATCTGGAAAGAAAATTTAAAGGTTTTCCTATAGACAATATCGAGAAATTAAAATTCGAAATGGAATACGAAGAACCCGCCGAAAAAGTCCGGAATGAAATCCTGAACGGATATTCAAAATATATTAAAAGGAGAGAAAGATAAAACGCGCTCTTGTCGATGGTATAATAAAAAATAACCTGATTTTAGTCCTGGCGATAGGTCTCTGCCCCACTCTCGCCGTCACCACTTCAGCCTACAACGGTCTGGGAATGGGTTTTGCCTCCACCTTCGTTTTTGTCTTTTCCAATTTAATCGTCTCTTCTCTTAGAAAAATAATCCCTTCAAATTTAAGAATACCGATTTTCATTATTATAATAGCTTCATTTGTGACCATAATAGATTACGCCCTGAAAGCTTACCTGCCTCCTCTCTCTGCCCAACTGGGAGTTTTCGTCCCTTTAATCGTGGTAAACTGCGGTATTCTCGGTAGAGCCGAAGGATTCGCCTACAAAAATCCCGTTCATCTATCCTTCATGGACGGGTTGGGAGCAGGAACGGGTTTTACCCTTGTGCTTTTTGTAATGGGAACGATAAGAGAAATTCTGGGGCAGGGAATCTGGATGAATATACCCGGAGTATTCGATGGGTTTAAAATCTTCGGATCCTCTTTCGCGGAATCACCGGCAATTATATTCATTCTCCCACCGGGCGGATTTTTGGCTATCGCGTTTCTTATGGGGCTGTTCAACTATAGCAGGAGGAAAAAATAATGGACAACCTGTTTTTAATTTTCCTCTCCGCTTTTCTGGTAAACAATATAGTTTTAATGAAATTTTTAGGACTCTGCCCATTCTTTGGTGTTTCGAGGCGGATGGAAACAGCAACATCCATGGGAATGAGTGTTATATTCGTTATGACACTGGCGACAGTAATAACCTGGTTTCTGTACCATTATGTGCTTGTACCGTTAGATTTGATATATCTTAGAACCGTTGTATTTATTCTTGTAATCGCTTCACTTGTCCAGTTTCTCGAACTCTTTTTCAAAAAGCAATTACCCGCTCTTTACTCGGCTCTGGGAATATTTCTACCTCTTATAACCACCAATTGCGCTATCCTGGGAGTGGCATTTTTAAACATCGATAATGATTTCAAACTGATCCCGGGGATAGTTTTCGCTGTGAGCAGCGGTCTGGGGTTCCTCCTGGCTATCTTTCTTATCGGGTCTATTCGAGAACGATTAGAAAATGCCCCCATACCGGAACCTTTGAAGGGGCTTCCCATATCCTTCGTTGTAGCCGCCCTCATGGGACTCGCGTTCCTCGGATTTTCAGGCTTTCTGGGCCTTTCTCTGTGAAGTTAAAACAAGATTTACATGACTTTCTAAAAAAAGAAATAGGCAAAGAGAGAGTTCTTAATCCCCCCCCATATCCGGGAGAACTTCTTTTAACTTACGGATTTAAAGATAAAAAACCTCTTGTACTTTTAACAGAAGAAGATCCTCTGAAGGTCGCTTCAGACGCGGAATTCTTCTTCGAAAGGGTTTTTTTGTTAACGGAAGAAAATTCAAATCAGGCAGGTACTGTTATCGCGGCAAAGGATTTCGATCTTTTGATACTCGAAGGAAAAAACCTCGAACTTAAAATACCTGAACAGGAAGCTATAGATTTATCTGTGGGAGAGGATATCTCTTTAGAAGACTTTCTGCTTTCTCTCGAGGAAGGCGGTTTGGTCCGAAGAAACCGCGTTTATGAAGAAGGTGAATATGTTAACCGGGGAGGGATAATTGACGTATGGACTTTAAACAATAAAAATCCCGTCCGCATAGAATTAGAAGGCGAAAAAATAGCCTCTCTCAGATTCTTTGATCCCGGAAATCAACTATCGATAGAAAAAGTAAAAAAAATAACTCTTCTGATTAAAAAAGGAGAAGGCAAACCGGCTAAAGAGATTCTGAAAGAATTCTTTACAATAGGTCCGGAAACTGAAGGATTTAAATTAGACGCCAGGTTTAATTCCACCGGAATTTCTATACCATTTATCCCGGCCGTATCTTTCAACAGAAATCTCAAATACTTTAAAAAAGATTTAAGGTCTCTTCAAAATTATAAAATATTCATAGCCGTGGGCACTCCGGGCGAGATACACCGCCTTCGCGATTTATTCGATAATGAATTTCCACAGATAGAATATCTGGATGTTTTTTTATCGAAAGGTTTCATCGCAGACAAAATAAAAATCGCCGTATTTACTGAAGCGGATATTTTCGGAGCTTTACGGGCGAAACATAAAGCCAAAAAAGCAGAAATACAACTGGAGAAAGAAACAGAATTTAATCGCGGAAGTTATGTAGTACATGAAGATTTCGGCATAGGGAAATTTGAAGGTCTTCAAATCGTCGACATAGACGCACGGAAAAGAGAATGCCTGGTGGTGGAATACAAAGGCAAAAGTAGAGTACTCGTTCCGGTGGAAAAATCCAATTTATTGACTCCATATATTTCCGGAGGAGAGAAAGAACCCGTTCTTTCCGAATTGTCGAAAAACAAATGGGAAATAAAAAAAAGAAAGGTTAAAAAAGAACTGGAGAAGTACGCAGAATCACTTCTTAAACTCTACGCTAAAAGAAGTATCGGAAAAGGGCATTCCTATTCCAGGCATAATTCTTTGATTGGAGAACTCGAACTTTCTTTTCCCTTCCAGGAAACACTTGACCAGGAAGAAGCCATCAATAAAGTTTATGAGGATATGGAAAAAGAAAAACCCATGGATCGTCTTCTCTGCGGGGAAGTCGGCTTCGGTAAAACCGAAGTGGCGCTTCGTACGGCTTTTAAAGCCGCTATCGAGTCCAAACAGTCAGCAATTATTACTCCCACGACTCTTCTGGCAGAACAGCATTACAGAACTTTCAAAGAAAGACTCAGGAATTTTCCTGTAAACATCGAATTGCTTTCAAGATTTACCAAAAAAAGAGAAAAAGAAATACTGGAAAAAATCAAGTCGGGTAAATGCGATATAGTTATCGGTACACATATGCTGCTCAAAAAGAAAATAGACTTTAAGGATCTTGGAGTACTGATAATAGACGAAGAACAACGGTTCGGAGTTAAACAGAAAGAAATAATCAAAGAATTGAGAACCAGTATCGACGTCCTTTCGATGAGCGCGACTCCCATACCCCGAACACTGCAGTTTTCTCTTCTGGGAATAAGAGACCTTTCGGTTATCCATACCGCTCCGGAGGGGCGAAGAGGAGTGGTCACGAATGTAATTCACTGGGATGATAAAAAAATAAAAGACGCGATATTAAAAGAAACGGAAAGGGGCGGGCAGATTTTCTTTGTGCACAATAGAGTTTCAAGCATAGAAACAATCAAAAAAAAGCTGGAAAAGATAGTTCCTGGAGTCGAAATCGTGGTCGGGCACGGGCAGTTATCCACGGAAAAATTAGAAAAGAGAATGAACGATTTTCTAAATCGCAAATACGATATTTTACTCTCGACCGCCATAATAGAATCGGGGCTAGACCTGCCAAACGTCAACACCATAATAATCGATAAGGCTGAAAGCTTCGGATTATCGGATTTACATCAACTAAGAGGAAGAGTGGGGCGTTCTTTAAGACAGGGATTTTGCTACCTGATCGTCTCTGAAGACTTAGAGGGTAAAGCGAAAGAAAGAATATCCACAATTAAAACTTACTCCGAATTAGGTTCGGGTTTTAAGATTTCACTTAAGGATCTGGAGATCAGGGGGGCGGGTGAAATTTTAGGAAGAGAGCAGCACGGGCACATTGCGACCATCGGATATAAATTATATCTAAAAATACTGAACGAAGCGATTAAAAAAGCAAAGGGCGAACCCGTTACGGAAAAACCCGAGGTGGAAATTTCCTTGCTGGGTTCATTTTTCATCCCTGAAAATTATATTTCAGAAGAAGACGAAAGAATAGAAGTGTACAGAAAAATTTCATCGGCAGAAAAATCTTCAGAGATAGAAAGAATAGAGAACGAAATAGAAGATAGATTCGGAAAATTACCGGTAAACGTCAGGAGGATACTAAAATGGGCAAAGATAAAAATACTCGCTGAAGCTTCCGGCACAAAAAAAATAGAAGAAGGAATAAAATATTTTTCCTGTGAAACACAAAAAACTTTGAGCAGAGCTCAAATAGAAAAACTTATCTCGACTATAGAAGGAATTAAATTTTCGCATAAGAAAGACAGACTAAATATTTTGGTACCACGTAATTATATCTTTCAATTCCTGAAAACCCTTAAAACCTGACCACAGATAAAAAGATGTTTTGTTGTTTAAAACCCATCCCCCAAC
Source organism: uncultured bacterium (assembly GCA_964606065.1). Taxonomy (GTDB): domain Bacteria; phylum Hydrothermota; class UBA3072; order UBA3072; family UBA3072; genus JAFGHJ01. The sequence continues at coordinate 9,445 of CAZSEX010000040.1, forward strand.
CCCAATAGGAACCAAAAGATTACCACAAGATTTTTTGCCACTAAGGCACGAAAAACAGCAAATAACACCCCGATACAGTTATGCTTCCCTACGGGGCTTGCCCAATGGAATAGCAGTTCTCCCAGGGTGTTCACCTATTCCACAGTGCAGGCGAATAACACGAATGTTCTTTTCTTCTAATTTCCTAACCTTCCAAATCGCTTCGTAGGAGAATCTCATAACTTCGTCAAATTTGTCATCGCAAGCAGCCAAACGACGAAGCAATCTCAATAGGTGATTTCTCAAGTTACTCGTACCGGAGCGCCTGAACAGGGTCCATTTTTGAAGCCTTATTGGCAGGATACATACCGAAGAATACACCCACAATCACGGCAAAAAAGAACGCAAGCATAATAGAACCGGGTGTCACTACGGATCCTCCTCCTTGTGTTAAAAATCTTGGACCCATAGTGCCGGCACCCACCATCATGTTGCCAACCGTACTGGCAAAAATGAAACCAAAAATAATACCTAAAACGCCTCCACCCAAAGAAACTATCACCGACTCTATGAGAAATTGAACCAGGATATCTATTCTCTTAGCGCCTATAGCCTTCCTTATTCCTATTTCTCTCGTTCTCTCCGTAACCGAAACAAGCATTATATTCATTATACCTATTCCGCCTACTATAAGCGAAATCGCGGCAATTCCGGAAAGCATAATTTTGAAGGTACTCGCCGTTTGCTCTATTGTCTGCTTGAACTCTTCTCTGTTTCTTACCCTGAAATCTTCGACCTGATTATGGCGTTCCAGAAGAAGTCCTCTTACCCTATTTTCTGAATCCTCGGCAGGAACACTGCCTGTAGTCTGAATATCGATGGAGCGAACGATATCGTCTTCGCCTGTAATTCTCTTCTGAGCCGTAAAAAGCGGGATAACTATACGATCGTCAAAATCGTTCCATCCGACAGAACCTTTTTCCTCCAGGATTCCCACTACGGTAAAACGCATCGTGTTGATTTTTATTTCCTTTCCTATCGGATTCTCGTCTTTGAACAATTCTTCCCTGACAGTCTTACCTATAACGCATATCTTCGACCATGTTCTCAATTCCTCTTCATTAAAAAACCTGCCTTCCTCAACATGATGATTATTTATCGCCTGGTATGAAGGTAAGGCTCCTATGATATTGGTTTCCCAATCTTTATCCTTATATCTTATTTTTATGGTGTTTCTCACCTGAGGGTCAACATCCCTGACAAAATCCAACTCTTCTTTAAGCGCGAGCGCGTCATCGTAGGTGAGACCTTTTGACCTCCCTCTCCACAGGAGAGCTTGATCTTTCGTGTCGGGTCTTCTGTAATAAATACTGATTATATTGGAACCGAGTTTCTCTATCTGAGAAGTGATATTCCTCTTTGCGCCTTCTCCCACTCCCATGACACCGATAACAGCTCCAACGCCTATGATTATACCGAGAACGGCAAGGAAAGAACGAAGTTTATTGGCTAAAAGACCCTTATAACCCGAAACAAATCCCGAAATAATACTTCCCAATAAACTGGCATCTCCCAGTTTTTCCTCAACAAAATCAGCTTTCTTTTTAGTAAATTTCTTCCTTACTTTTTCTTCTTCTATTTTGCCATCCTTTATTTTAATACTTCTCTGGGCGTAGTCGGCGACTGTCGCATCGTGGGTTACCATTATAATGGTTTTTCCTTCTTGATGCAGTTTTTCAAAAAGAGCCATAATTTCTTTACCGGTCTTCGAATCGAGATTACCCGTGGGTTCATCGGCGAATATTATGGAAGGGTTATTTATTAAAGCCCTGGCGATAGCGACTCTCTGCTGTTCTCCGCCGGAAAGCTCATTCGGATCGTGGTAAGCCCGCTTCGCAAGCCCAACCCTTTCAAGGGCATTCATTGCCTTATTCTTGCGCTCTTCTTCACCTACTCCCGAATAAAGGAGCGGCAGTTCCACATTGCTAAGTGCATCCATTCTTGGAATAAGGTTAAATGTTTGAAATACGAACCCGATCTTTTTCTTCCTTATGTCGGAAAGTTCATTATCGTTGTAGGTTGCAACATTCTGACCTTCGAGATAATAACTACCTGAGTTGGGCCTCGAAAGGCAACCGAGTATATCCATCAGGGTTGTTTTCCCTGAACCTGAGGGACCCACTATAGAAAGAAATTCTCCCCTTTCAACTTTAAGTGAAACTCCTCGAAGAGCTTGAACTTCTACATTACTTCTGCAGTAAACTCTGGTAAGATTCTTTGCTTCAATTAAACCCATAGTCAAACCTATCTTCCCGGTCCTCCTCCGGGCGGGTTACCTCCTCCGGGTCCGAATATTCTTATATCTGTACTTTTTAATTCTCCGGATATAAGAAGAGTGTCTCCTTCCGAAAGACCGCTGTCTATTTCTATCTTTATATTATCATCGAGTCCCGTTATAACCTGTTTTGAAGTAACCTTACCTCCCTCGCGAACAAAAACCATACTTTTCCCATTTCGATTTACTACGGCATGTTTGGGTATAGAGAGGACATTCTCCACCTTTCCGATAATTATGTCCAGGTCTGCCGTCATACCGGGGCGGATCCTTTCGTCTGAATTCAAAATCTCAACTTCGACAGGATAAACCACGAGATTATCCTCTTCAGCGCCGGAAGGTGAGATCCTTCTGACTTTACCTCTGTATACAACACCTCTTATAGCATCGAAACCTATCTTCACTTCCTGGCCTTTCTCCAATTTTCCCACATCGACTTCGTTTATGCTGGCTTTCACCAGCATTTCACTCAAATCGGCAACCGTCATAATCGCGGTTCCTCCGCCGCCGATTGCCTGAGTTCCCGATGTTATTTTTTCTCCCTCCTCCACATTGATACTGGTTACAACTCCATCTATAGATGACGTGAGAGTAATATTTTCAGTACCTTCGAGTTCTATATTTTCAACATTTACCTTACTCTCTCCGCCGAGCATCGCCCATAACTGTTTTTCGGCGAGCTGAAGCTGTATCTTGCTGTTTTCATATTGCTTCCGCGCGTCCTCGACATCCTGTTCCGCAATAAAACCCTTTTCAAAAAGAGCTTCCTTCCTCCTGAGATCTCTTTCGGCATCTTCCAGATCTAACTGTTTGCTTTTTATGGAAGCTTTCGCCTGTGCTACTTTCTGGGCTTCATCCGGCTCGGGTCTTATCACAACCAGTCTTTGTCCTTTTTTTACATTCTCTCCTTCTTCCACAAAAAATCCTACCACCTCCCCGGCGAGCTCGGATTTTATGTCTATAGAAATAACCGGCTCTACCGTACCGCTTTCCGTAACCTTCTTTATAATATTTTCTTTGCCTACAATAGCTATCTGCGAATCAGGCGCTTCATTTCTTTTACCTCTAATTAATCTAATACCTATAATCGCTATAATTACCACGATCAGGATCACTCCTACGATAACTAAATATTTCTTTTTATTTTTCATTAAACTTCTCCTCATCGTATAAGACTCCGATTGCTTTCTTTAACAGCGCTTCGGTTTCAAAAAAACCATATTTAGAACCTATAAAATTAACCTGCCCTTCGGTAAGAGCAACCTCGGCGTCTATAACTTCGGTTATCGGAGCAAGCCCGTTCTTATATCTCCCCAGAGCAGCTTCGTAACTCTCCCTGGCGCTCGCGACCTGTTTCCGGGTTAGCTCGATTTTCTCCAGCGCGTTTTCAAGATTTATATATGCTGATTTAACCTCGAGTCTGATCTGTCTTTTTAAATCTTTATATTCCAATCGAGCGTTATTTAAATCTATATTTGCTTTCCTTATAGCTCTCGACTTTATTCCTCCGTCGAATATGGGAAAACTTAAAACAAGTCCAACACTCCAATCTGAATTATCATCCAGATTGGAACCGCTTACAGGAAAATTTTCAAACGCGAATCTTTCAGCATTAAGGCTGTATCCCCCCCTCAGAGTAAGAGTGGGCAATCTATTAATCCAGGCTATTTTCATGTTATAATCACTGGCGGCAACTATAGCTTCCTGCTGTTTCAAGTCGGGTCTTTTATCGTACGCCACGTTTAACACGCTATCAAACTCGGGCAAATTAAATTCCTTTAAATCGACATCCTCGATTGATATACAGGAATCCAGATCGAATCCCATCGCCTCGTTGAGTTCCGCTCTCCTGATTAAAAGTTCTCCGTTCGCCTCATGTAAATCTACTCTGGCTGCTTCCAAATCCACTCTGGCTTTGAGCGTATCAGCTCTGGGAACCATTCCCAATTCGAACTGCGCTTTTGAAAATTCGAGCTGATATTTTTTTTGCTCGAGCGTTCTTTCTCTGAGATCTAACATTTGAAAGGCGTTAAGTAGATTATAATACCTGCTTATCACTTCCATAATAAGATTCATTCGTATCAGCCGGTAACCTTCTTTTGTAGAAATAAGTCCCTCGTTTGTTCTCTCGACGTTAAGATAAGTTCTCCCGCTGTTAAAGGGCTGAATGGAAGCGGAAAGCTGCAGGTCATAATAGTCACGATCCCATTCAAACCGGTTGTACGTTTTGTTAAGATAATACCCTCCTGAAAGTTCGACATCGGGGAGCAAATCCGCTCTCGCATCACGGACATCCAGCTCGCTTTTTTTAACTCTTCCTTCGGCAATCGCAACTAAAGGAGAATTCTTCAAAGCGATTTCAACACAACGGTCCATAGAAAGGGTATCGTCTATTACCACTTTTCCACTGTCAACCGTCGAAGCTGAGACAATAACAGAACACGCAATAAACAAAAAAATCAATCCTTTCTTTTTTCTCATAAAATAAACTCCTCTTTAAAACCATAAAATAAGGGGTGAGCCTACATAAATATATAGCCTCACCCCTCAAGAATCAAGAAGGGTAGCTTATTTTCCTACGGGACATCCGTGTATCCCCGGTCGACCAACTCCACCGGGACCTTTATGCCTTTTCCCTGAAAACCTATGAAAAAAAACTCTTTTCGCTTCTCCTTTTTTATCGTCAGGAACGAGTTTATACATTTCTATCTTTTGCTCTAATATCTGCCTGGAAATCTTGTGCCTTAAGTCGGATATTTCATCATATATGGAGAGCATCTTTTTAAAATTGAGTTCCTTCTCGAGAAGAAGTTTTTCTATTTCAAGCTCTTTCTTTTCGATCTGGTTTTTTAATTCCAGAATTTTTTCTCTGTATTCCAATCTCGTTTCCTGCATTTTTAGTAAAACGTCTTCATCGAGATACAAAGAAGAGAACCAACCATGATGCCTTTCTCCCATTCGCGCTCCCTCACCTTCTATATCTCTATCGGGCATTCTTTTTTCTGCCTTTAGGGTTGAGGGTAAAATCAACATCATACTCATTAAAATTAAAAACACAATCATTTTATACTTTTTCATTTTTTCCTCCGTTTTTATAATTATGACCCAATAAACCTTACATTGGTTCCA
>CAZSEX010000041.1:0-14344 GCA_964606065.1 uncultured bacterium
AATTAATATATCCGATAGCCATGGAGAAAGAGTTGCGTTTCGCGGTGAGAGAGGGAGGAAGGACTGTCGGTGCGGGTGTGGTAACAAAAATAGAGGAGTAAAGTTTGAATATAATTGTACGTTTAAACTGTACGGAATGTAATAATCATAATTATACTACGAGCAGGGCAAAAACTCAGGGTGGAAAATTGCAGCTTAAAAAATATTGTCCTCGTTGTAAGAAGCATACGCTTCATAAAGAAAAATAGGCCTGTGGCTCAACTGGCTAGAGCACCGGACTCCAAATCCGGGGGTTGGGGGTTCAAGTCCTCCCAGGCCTGCAATTAGGAGATAAGATGTTTGAGAAGATAGTAACTTTTGTTAAAGAAGTAAAGCAGGAATTGTTCAAAGTTTCCTGGCCGAAAGGAAAGGAAATATGGACTTCAACCGGAGTCGTAATCGTTTTCTCGGTTATACTGGCTTTTATTATATGGGTGCTTGATCTTCTCTTTTCGAGGATCTTTATTTTATTGGTAAGATAATGATCTCGAATAATAAATATAAGTGGTTTATAGTTCATGTCTTTACCGGGCAGGAAAAAGTAATCTGTAAATATCTTACTGAACAAAGTAAGAAAATGAAGATGAATGATTTGATAGATCGGATTATTGTTCCTGAAAGAGTGATTAAGGTTAGAGATAAAAATGGAGAAATAAAAGAGAAAGAAAAGAGATTGTATCCCGGTTATATTCTGGTACATGCTAAGGAAGATGATGCCGTGACTCAACTTATTGCTGAGTCGCCGAAAGTAATGGGTTTCCTGGGTAAAAAAGGCGCGCAGCCGATATCCGACGAGGAAGCGGAGAAAATTCTCGGACTCATGGATACCGTAGAAGAAGTTAGCGACACAAGATTTTTAGAAGGACAGACAGTTCGAATAATCGACGGACCTTTTACGGATTTTAACGGTACTATCAAGGAATTGAACAGAGAAAAAGAGAGGTTGATTGTGATGGTTACAGTTTTCGGTCGGTCTACTCCGGTCGAGTTGAGTTATAATCAGGTTGAACCAATTTAGGAGAGTAAAAAATGCCACCAAAAAAAGTAAAGGGACAGATTAAATTAATGATACAGGCAGGACAGGCTACTCCGGCACCTCCTGTTGGACCTGCTCTTGGACAATACGGAGTAAATATCATGGAGTTTTGCAATCAGTTTAATCAAAGAAGTAAGGGACAGGGGAATGATTTAATTCCTGTTGTTATTACCGTTTATAGGGACAATTCTTTTGAATTTATCATGAAAAGCCCCCCCACTTCCTTTCTGTTGAAAAAAGCAGCAGGTATTGTTAAGGGTTCTGGAGAACCTAACAGAGAGAAAGTTGCGACTGTAAAAAGAAAACAGGTGAGGGAAATAGCAGAGTTAAAGAAGGAAAGTTTTAATACGGATGATATGGAAACGATTGAAAAGGTTATAGGAGGTACTGCTAATTCCATGGGAATACTAATAGAGGAGAGTGAGTGATGAAGGGAAGTAAACGGTATAAAAAGTTAATAGCTTCCCGTTCTCCAGAAGAAAGAGTAGAAGTTAAAGAAGCCATTGCCAGGATTAAAGAGACGGCTTCTGCGAAATTCGATGAGACAGTAGAGGTTGCCGTGAAGCTTGGTGTAGATCCTAAAAAGGCGGACCAGATGGTTCGAGGTACAATTCTTCTTCCTCACGGTACGGGAAAAGAAAAGAAAGTACTGGCTTTTGCCGAAGGTGAACAGCAGGTAGAAGCCGAAGAAGCCGGTGCCGATTGGGTGGGAGGTCAGGAATTTGTAGAAAAGATTGAAAAGGGCTGGCTTGAGTGTGATGCGATTGTCGCTGTTCCTGAAATGATGCCTAAAATCGGAAAGTTGGGGAAGATTCTGGGACCGAGAGGATTAATGCCCACGCCGAAAACCGGCACCGTGACCAAGAATATAGGACAGGCTATAAAAGAGATAAAAATGGGGAAAGTTAATTTTAAGGTCGACCAGGGCGGAAATCTTCATGTTCCTCTCGGAAAAGCTTCTTTTGATGAAAAAAAATTATATGAGAATTTTGTTGAGTTAATTGAAAAAATATGGAGTATAAAACCTTCGTCCGCAGGAGGACAGTATTTAAAAGGTGTAGCGCTCTCAACGACGATGGGCCCCAGTGTTAAAGTTGATACGAATTTGTTAGGAAAATGATTACAGGGAGTTGATATGGGTATAAAAGAGAATGAGGAAATTGTAAAAGAGATTAGCGAAAGGTATAAAAAGTCAAATTCTTTGTGTTTTACGAGCTTATCGGGTTTAAAAGCGGTTCAGCTTAATGAACTGCGTAGAAGCCTTAAAAGAGAAGATGCCGAGTTAAAAGTTTTTAAGAATACTTTGGTTAAGAAAGCGTTGGCTGGTGAAACCAGAGAAGAAAACATAGGTAAACTGATGGAAGGTCCGACAGCTTTGGTTTTTGGTTACGATGATCCCCTGTACCCTCTTAAAATAATTTCTGATTTTAGAGGAGAAAACGAAAATCTGGTCGTTAATGGCGGTTTTATTGAAGGGGAATATTTCGGTTTTGAAACTTTCGAGAAATTGGCAGCTATACCCCCTAAGGATGAGCTCTATAGAAAAATGTTATCTTCCCTGAATGCTCCTTTAAACAAACTGGTTTTTGTTTTATCGGGGATAACAAGAAAGTTAATGGTAGTTCTATCTGAGATAGCCAAACAAAAGGAGGAATAATGGCAGAAGGGACGAAATTATCCAAGAATGCTGAAAAAGTTATTGATTTAGTCGGAGATATGACAATCCTTGAATTAAATAGTCTTGTAGAGGCAATGGAAGAGAAATTTGGGGTTTCGGCAGCTGTGGCTCCAGTTGTTCAGGCAGCCGCTGCAACCACGGGCGAAGCTGGTAAAGAGGGGGAAGAAAAGGCCGAATTCAACGTTACGCTGAAGTCTTTTGGCGACAGTAAACTTGCTGTTATTAAAGAGGTTCGTTCCTTGCTTTCCCTGGGACTTAAAGAAGCAAAAGAGCTTGTAGAATCGGCACCTGCAGTGTTAAAGGAAGGAACTTCTAAAGAAGATGCGGAGTCTATTAAAGCTACTATTGAGAAAGCGGGCGGCAAAGTAGAAATTAAGTAAGTGGCGTTAGAATTTTATAATAAAAGGAGGTAATCTGTTGACTCCAAAAAGGAAGTTTTTTGTTAATGGAGTTAGATTAACCAATTTGGAGGATATTAAATTTAATCCTCCGAATTTTTTATCCGTCCAGAGAGATTCTTTCGAGAAATTTATTCTTATGGACTACAATCGCGGCCGGGAAAACCGCCCTACTATCGGTTTGGAATCGGTTTTTAGAGAAGTCTTTCCAATAGATGATATTCATGGTAGGTATAAAATCGAATATTTATACTACTATTTCGATGAACCGAAATACACTCCCGAGCAGGCAAAAGAGAAAGAGCTTACTTATTCTGCATCTCTCTACGGCAGATTTAGACTTATTGAGTACGAAAAACCCGAAGAAGTGAAAGTCGCGGAAGAGATAGAAGGATTCGAGCCCCATAGAGAAGTCAAGCAGTCTATCGAACAGGATGTTTTTCTCGCCAGTTTCCCTTTGATGACCGAGAGAGGTGATTTTATCATAAATGGTGTGGAAAGGGTTATTATTTCTCAGATGCATCGGGCTCCCGGCGTATATTTTGAGGAAGAAGAGGTGGATGAGGTAAGGAGTAAATACACTGCACAGATAATTCCTGACAGAGGTTCGTGGTTAAAATTCAACATAAAATTAACTGAGGCTATTAAAGTCAATTTAAATGGCAGACGTAATTTTTCCGTAACGGTCCTCATCAAAGCTCTGGGTTATCTTGAAGACATTAAAAAACTCGAAGAAGAGAGAAAAAAACTCGTTGGACTTTTGAAGGAAAAAGATTACGAACAGAAACACATAGACAGGATAAAAGAAATTGACGCGGAACTTGAAAATGTTGAGGGAAAATGGAATAATGTGGAGCAAATTCTTTCTCTTTTTTTCGATAAGGAAGAGATTAAAGTCGACAAAAAAAGTGTAGATAGAATTCTGGCGAAAGATGTTGTGGTCAAGGAAACGGGAGAAGTTATCATCCAAGCAGGGAATAAAATAGAGGAAGATTGTCCTGACAAAATAAGGGAAATGGGACTGAAGAAAGTTGAGGTGTTCTCAGGAGTCGAGAAGAAATCGGTTAGTTATATTTTGAACGCTTTAAGGAAAGATAAAGCTAAGAACGGAAGAGAAGCGATTCTTGATATTTATCGTTTTCTAAGAGGTACAGATGCGCCGAATTTGAGAATTGCTAAGGATTATTTTTCTTCTTCTTTTTTTGATCCAACAAGATTTAATCTATCCAGAGTGGGAAGGCATGTTTTAAACCGAAAGTTAAATCAGGACGTCGACGAAAATCTGCTTTGCCTCGTTACCGAAGATTTTATAAATGTTGTTAAAGGATTGATAGAATTAGCAGACGGGAAAAGAGAGGAAGACGATATAGATCATCTTGGAAACAGAAGAATAAGAACCGTGGGAGAGCAATTGGAAAACCAGTTCAGGGTGGCTCTTAGAAGGATGGCGAAAACCATCACTGAAAGAATGGTCGTTTCCGAGGATTCAGATATAACTCCTCAAGAGCTTGTAAACTCCAGACAAATTAAGGGAGTTTTAAATTCTTTCTTTGCCACAGGGCAACTTTCTCAGTTTCTTGATCAGACAAATCCACTGGCTGAACTTACCAATAAAAGACGATTGTCGGCGCTTGGTCCGGGCGGGCTTACCAGAGATACCGCGGGTTTTGCTGTAAGAGATGTACATTATTCTCATTACGGTCGTATTTGCCCCATTGAAACACCCGAAGGGCCTAATATCGGTCTTATAACATCGCTTGCTTCTCTTTCAAGGATAGATGAGGACGGATTTATAGAGACGCCCTATAGAAAGGTTAAAAAAGGTGTTATAACCGATGAAGTTGAATATCTCAATGTAAATGAAGAAGATAAGTATACTATAGCGCCGGCTAATTTGAAAGTAGACAAGAAAGGAAAGATTGTCGATAAATATGTTCTCGCCAGGCATAGAGATACATATCCTTTTGTGAAAAGAGAAGAAGTGGATTACATAGATCTTTTACCTCAACAGCTTGTTTCGGTTTCTTCTTCGCTTATTCCTTTTTTAGAGCACGATGATGCCAACAGAGCTTTGATGGGTTCCAATATGCAGCGTCAGGCTGTTCCTCTTATTAGACCCGAGGCTCCGCTTGTGGGGACCGGAATTGAGGGAAAAGTTGCCAAGGATTCAGGAACAGTGGTTGTTGCAAGGAGAGACGGAGTTGTTATTAAAGTTACTGCCGATGAAGTATGGCTTAAGGCTAAGGATGATGGCATATCTGATGAACCATATGATATATATATCTTGAGAAAGTTTGAAAGAACGAATCAGGATACGTGTGTTGATCAGAAACCGATTGTTAACAAAGGCGATAAAATAAAGGCAGGAGATGTAATTGCTGACGGCGGAGCGACTTCCGGAGGAGAACTCGCGCTCGGGCAGAATGTTTTGGTTGCTCTTATGCCGTATTTCGGCTGGAATTACGAAGACGCGATAGTGGTTTCGGAGAGGCTTTTAAAGGAAGATATTTTTACTTCATATCATATAGAGGAATATACCTGTGAGGTAAGAGATACAAAATTGGGTTCCGAGGAAACCACAAGAGAAATACCTAACGTTTCAGAAGAAAGTGCCGCAAATTTAGATGAAGAAGGAATAGTCAGAATTGGAGCTAAAATTAAAGAGGGGGATATCCTGGTGGGGAAAATTTCTCCTAAAGGAGAAACTGAACTAACCCCCGAGGAAAAACTCTTAAGAGCAATTTTCGGTAAAAAAGCCGAAGATGTTAAGGATACTTCCCTGCGGGTTCCTTCCGATGTGCATGGTGTGGTTATCGGTACTGTGGTCCTGGAAAGAAATGCGCGTAAAGCTAATATGGATAGAGTCTTATCAGAGTACGGCAGTAAAATAGAGGAACTAAAAAACAGAAAGCTTTCAGCTGTTAGCGAAGAGTTTCTCGGTAAAAAAGCTAAAGATTCGATTTTTGTGACTTCTAAGGGAGGGAAAAAGAAGAAAATATTGGTTAAAAAAAACCAGATAATAACCGAAAAACATCTGGCAAAGTTAGAACAATGGGGGGATTTAAAAGCTTATCCAAAAGCGCAAAAGTTTATTGAAGAAATAGATAAGATGATTAAAAAAAGCGAAGAACAGATGGAAAGTGCTCTCCGGGTTGCTGAAAGAGGTGATGAATTGGCAGCAGGTGTCAATAAGATGGTTAAAGTTTATATCGGTCAAAGAAGAAGAATATCGATAGGAGATAAAGTTTCCGGGAGACATGGAAATAAAGGTGTAGTTGCCGCTGTTGTACCGGAGGAGGATATGCCTTTTATGGAAGATGGTACGCCTGTAGATGTTGTCCTTAACCCTCTTGGTGTCCCTTCGAGAATGAATGCAGGACAAATTCTGGAAACGCATCTCGGGTGGGCTGCTAAAGAGTTGAATATGACAATAGGCAGTCCCATCTTTGGAGGAGTTCCTGTTGAAAAAATAAAAGAATTGTTGAAAGAAGCCGATCTTCCTGAATATGGTAAGGTTACTCTTTATGACGGTAGGACCGGTGAACCTTTCGAGCAGGAAATAACTGTGGGTTATATGTACTTAATGAAACTTTATCATATGATCGAGGACAAACATCATGCCAGAGCTACCGGTCCTTATTCGTTGATTACCCAGCAACCACTTGGGGGTAAAGCTCAGTATGGAGGGCAGAGGTTCGGAGAGATGGAAGTGTGGGCTCTGGAAGGTTACGGTGCTGCACACACTCTACAGGAAATGCTTACCATAAAGTCCGATGATGTAGAGGGTAGGAATAAAGCTTATGAGGCGATTGTAAAAGGGGAACCGCCCCCGGAACCAGGATTACCAACTTCCTTTGATGTACTCATTAAAGAATTAAGGGGTTTGGGATTGAATGTGGAGCTTCTAAAGAAAGGCGAGGAGGATAAACATGAAATTTAATGAAGGGAAATTCAAAGAAGGATTACCCAAAGATTTTAACATTATAAAATTTTCTCTCGCTTACCCGGAGAAGATATTGTCCTGGTCTCATGGTGAAGTTAAGAAAGCGGAAACAATAAATTATAGAACCCAGAAACCGGAAATGGGCGGTCTTTTCTGTGAAAGAATTTTTGGTCCGGTTAAGGATTATGAATGTAACTGTGGTAAATATAAAGGACCGAAGTATAAAGGTCATATTTGTGAAAGATGTAAAGTGGAAGTTACCAAATCCAGCGTTAGAAGAGAGAGGATGGGGCATATAGAATTGGCGGTCCCTGTTGTTCACATCTGGTACTATAAAGTTAACCCCAGTATTATAGGTAAGTTACTCGATTTGAAAAAGATACAACTGCAGAGAATTTTGTATTATGAATCTTATATAGTAATAGATCCCGGTGACGCTCCTCTTAAGAAGGGACAGGTTATATCGAATGAAAAATATATCGGTTTGAAAGATAAATATAAAGGTGCTTTTGTCGCCAAGATGGGTGGAGAAGGAATATATGAGCTTTTGAAAGAATTGGATCTCGGTAAAATTTCAAAACAGCTCAAAGCAGAAATAACTGCTGCAACTTCGAAACACAAGAAGAAGAAATTGTTGCAGAAACTTTCTATTGTGGAAGCGTTTCTCAAATCCGGCAATAAACCGGAATGGATGGTTTTGCGTGTTTTGCCTGTAATCCCGCCCGATGTCAGACCGCTTGTACCTCTTGAAGGAGGAGTCTTTGCAACTTCTGATGTTAACGACCTTTATAGAAGGGTGATTACGAGAAATAATAGATTGAAAAATTTGATGGAAATAGATGCTCCTCCCACAATATTAAGAAATGAAATGCGGATGTTGCAGGAATCGGTAGATGCTTTACTGGATAATTCGAGATTAAGCAGATCTATAACCGGTAGAGGAAATAGACCCCTTAAATCTCTAACCGATTCATTAAAGGGAAAGAAAGGAAGGTTTAGAAGGAATTTGTTGGGTAAAAGAGTCGATTATTCAGGTAGGTCAGTGATTACGGTGGATCCCACTTTGAAATTATACGAATGCGGGCTTCCCAAGAAAATGGCTAAAGAGCTTTTCAAACCTTTTATTATCAGGAAATTGGAAGAAACAGGTGTTGTCGATTCTATACGACAGGCGAGAAAGGTTTTAGAAGCAAATGATCCGAAAGCTTGGGATCTTCTGGAAGAAGTTGTGGATGGCTATCCTATTCTTTTAAACCGTGCTCCCACTTTGCACAGGGTTTCTATCCAGGCGTTTCTGCCGAAGTTGGTGGAAGGAAACGCAATACGCATACATCCCATGGTTTGTCCTCCCTTTAATGCGGATTTTGACGGAGATCAGATGGCGGTGCACGTGCCATTGTCGTCTTATGCGCAGTTGGAGAGCTATTTTATGATTATGGCATCAAGGAACATACTATCTCCGGCTAACGGCGCCCCTTTGATGGTTCCTACGCAGGATATAGTTATTGGTATTTATTATCTTACAAAGACTAAAAAAGGTGAAGCGGTTCGTTTCTTTGATAATATTGAAGAAGTTATTTGCGCGTACGAAGAAAAAATAGTTAAACTGCATGATTGGATAAAAATAAGATATAAGGATGAGTGGTTGGAAACAACTGTCGGCAGAGTTATCTTCAATGAAATAGTTCCCGAACCTCTCAGGTGGGTCAACGAACCTTTAGAAAGTAAGAGTTTGAAGAATTTAGTGCTTGAATGTTATAAAAAGGTCGGTATGGACAAAACAGCGGGGTTTCTTGACCAGATAAAAGAATTAGGATTTGAATACGCGACCAGATCGGGTCTTACAGTTGGTATTACAGATCTGGTTATTCCTGCCGAAAGAGAGAGAATTATCGAAAATGCTCAGAAGAAAGTACAGGAAGCGGAAAAACAGCATAAAGTGCAGGGTATTATCACGGAAGGTGAACGCTACAATAAAATCATAGATACCTGGACGCGGGCCACGGAGATAATCGAAAAAGAAATCGAAAAAGCTCTCGCCGAAGATAAAGAAGGATTTAATCCTATCCATATGATGAGTACTTCCGGGGCAAGGGGAAATATGGATCAGATCAGACAGCTCTGCGGTCTTCGGGGGTTGATGGCTAAACCTCAGAAGAAACTTTCTTCGCAGGCGATCATTGAAACACCTATTCTTCATTCCTTTAAAGAAGGATTGAACGAAATGGAGTATTTTATTTCTTCTCATGGAGCCAGAAAAGGACTTACGGACACGGCATTAAAGACTGCGGAAGCGGGATATTTAACAAGAAGATTGGTCGATGTGGCTCAAGGTGTGGTTATTACTGAAGAAGATTGCGGCACAGTTATGGGTATCGATGTTTCAGCTCTTGTTGAAGGCGGAAAAGTTGTCGAATCTTTGTTTGATAGAATCGAAGGTTCTTATACGGCAGACGATGTTATTCATCCTCTAACTGGTGAAATTATTGTGCAGGCGGGAGAGTGGATTGACGAAAAGCTTGGTCGGGAAATCGAGGAAGCCGGGGTGGAGTCCGTCAGGATACGTTCGGTTCTTACCTGCGAATCCAAAGAAGGTATTTGCCAGAAGTGTTATGGCAGAGATCTATCTATAAGAGAACTGGTTCAGATAGGAACGGCTGTGGGAGTAATTGCCGCTCAGTCTATTGGAGAGCCGGGAACACAGTTAACTTTGAGGACTTTCCATGTGGGAGGAATTGCGTCCGGAGGAGCCGCCGAATCATATCAGAAGGCTCCTAAAGACGGGAGAATTCAGTTTGCCAGTGATTTAATTTACAATAATGTTAAAGGAAAACCAATGGTTGTGCTTTCGAGGAATTCCTCGATTTATTTGACTCATTCTGAAGGTAAATTAAAATACAGGGTTCCCTATGGTTCGGTTCTTAAAATCAGTAACGGTCAGGACGTTCAGAAAGGAGATATCCTTTTTGAATACCAGCCATATTCCAATTTGATAATAGCCGAGAAGGAAGGTAAGGTTAAATTCGTTGATATTAAAGAAGGAATAACGCTTAAGGAAATGGTGGATGAATCCGGTAAAAGGCAAAGAATGCTGGTTTATGGTACAAAGAGTAAATATCTGCCGACTATCGAAATTTACTCGGGAAGTAAGAAAGTGGCGGAGTATCCTATACCAAGAGGTTCTTATCTGTTTATTGAAGACGGAGCCAAAGTCGATGTGGGTTCACTTTTGGCTAAGAAACCGCGTGACATTGCCCGTACTCAGGATATAACCGGTGGACTTCCACGGGTCGAAGCTCTGGTGGAAGCCAGATCTCCCAAGGATAAGGCTATAATTTCAGAAATTGACGGGATTGTTCGTTTTGGTAAAGTGTCGAGAGGAAAAAGAAATATTTATATTGAATCGGATAAAGATAAAAGAAAGTATAAAGTTCCTTACGGTAAATATTTTATGGTTCACGAAGGGCAGAGAGTAGAAGCCGGTGATAAATTGTGCGAAGGATTTGTTGACCCGCATGATGTCTTAAGAGTAAAAGGTGTTATAGCAGCGCAGCAATATTTGCTCAACGAAATTCAGGAAGTCTATAGAATGCAGGGAGTTACCATAGATGACAAACACATAGGTATAATCGTTCGTCAGATGTTCAGGAAAGTCCGTATCGCCGAGAGCGGTGATACCACGTTCCTTGAAGGACAGGTTATGGATTCCAAGATAGTCAAAGAAACAAACATGAAAGTTGCCGGTGAAGGAGGAAAGCCCGCTACGTTCGAGCCTCTGTTGCTCGGTATTACACATTCTTCACTTTCTCATGAATCGGTAATAGCTGCAGCATCTTTCCAGCATACTACAAAGGTGCTCTTAAACGCCGCGTTAGAAGGAAAATCCGATTATCTTAAGGGTTTGAAAGAAAATGTTATAATTGGAGGAAAAATACCGGCTGGTACTGGATTTAAGGATTTCAGGGAAATAGAGTTGAAGTATAAGGAAGAAGAAACAGAGGAGGAAGCAAAAAGAGCATAGGAGGGTTTATATATGCCTACAATAAATCAATTGGTTAGAAAAGGAAGAAAGAGGGTGAAAAAGAAAACAAAATCGCCAGCTCTGGAAGGCAGTCCTCAGAAAAGGGGAGTATGTTTAAGAGTTTACACAACTACCCCTAAGAAGCCGAATTCGGCTTTAAGGAAAGTTGCCAGAGTAAGACTTTCTAACGGAAAAGTGGTTAGCGCTTATATACCCGGTGAAGGACACGCTTTACAGGAACATTCAATAGTTCTGGTTAGAGGCGGTAGAGTTAAAGATTTACCGGGAGTAAGATATCACATTGTCAGGGGGGTTTATGATTCGACGGGGGTGGAGGACAGAAAAAAAAGTCGTTCCTGTTATGGTACGAAGAAGCCCAAGACTAGCTCCGGGGAGGAGAAATGAGAAGAAGAAGAGCGCTGATTAGAGAAGTTTCAGCAGACCATAAATATCATTCGGAGCTTGTGTCCAGATTTATAAATAATATAATGAAAGAAGGTAAGAAAAGCGTAGCAGAAAGGATTTTCTATGAAGCCATAGATTTGATTACTGAACGTACAGGAAAAGAAGGCATTGATGTATTTAATCAGGCAGTTAATAATGTGAAACCAATGGTAGAAGTACGTCCCAAGAGAGTGGGAGGGCAGACTTACCAGGTTCCGATGGAAGTTAGAGCGGAGAGAAAACTTTCTCTCGCGATCAAGTGGTTAGTAACCGCCGCAAGAAACAGGGGCGAATATTTAATGAAAGACAAACTCTGTAATGAACTTATTGCGGCGTCTCGAAAAGAAGGCGCGGCTTACAAGAAAAAGGAAGATACTCACAGGATGGCGGAAGCCAACAAGGCTTTTGCCTATTTTGGTTGGTAGCATCTATTTTTATAATCTTTAGGAATTTTTAATGTCGCGAAATTTTGATTCGGGCAGGCGAGTCGATATCCCTGATATAAGAAATATCGGAATAATAGCTCATATCGATGCTGGAAAAACCACCCTGACCGAAAGGGTTCTTTTTTATAGTGGCAGAGTTCACCGTTTGGGTGAAGTGGATGAAGGGTCCACAGTTATGGATTACATGGACCAGGAGAAGGAAAGAGGTATTACTATTACTTCTGCCGCGACAACTATCTTCTGGAAGGATAAAAGAATAAATCTGATAGATACGCCGGGACATGTCGATTTCACCGTGGAAGTCGAAAGAAGTCTTAGAGTCCTCGATGGAGGAGTTGTTATATTTAGCGGGGTTGAGGGAGTAGAAGCTCAATCTGAAACAGTCTGGAGACAGGCGGACAGATATAATCTCCCGCGAATTACTTTTATAAATAAATTAGATAGAAAGGGAGCGGATTTTTTTCTAACTGTTGAGATGATGAAGGAAAGGCTTAAAGTAACGCCTCTGGTTATAAGTTTGCCTCTTATGTTCGAAGATAAAGTTAAAGGGATGATCGATATAGTAGAAATGAATGCCTGGGTGTGGGAGGATGAGAAAGGTGTTATGTTTAAATCGATACCTATCCCTGAAGAATATTTCGATTTGGCTGCCAAATATAGAGAAGAACTTCTGGATAGAGTTAGCTTTTATGATGATGAGGTTGTCGAAAAGTTTTTAAAAGAAGAAGAAATAGATTCGGATATTTTAAAAAGAGCTATCAGAAAAGGTACGATTAAAGCCGATTTTTTCCCGGTTATAGGTGGAACCGCGCTGAAGAATATTGGCGTACAGAAAGTTATGGACGCAATAGTAAACTATCTCCCTTCTCCACTGGATGTTCCTCCTCCGCATGGTAAGAATCCGAAGACGGGTGAAAAAGAGGTTAGAGAAAACGAACCGAAAGAACCCTTTAGCGCTTTAGTTTTTAAAATAATATCCGATCCCCATGGTAAATTATCCTTTGTAAGAGTATATTCCGGGAAAGTTAAACAAGGGGACAGAGTTTTAAACGTTAATTCGAATAAATTGGAAAGACTTTCTAAAATCATCCTTGTACATGCTGATAAAAGGAAAGAAGTAAAATCTGTCGAAGCCGGAGAAATAGCCGCTTTTATAGGACTTTCGGAAGTTTCCACAGGGCATACTTTATCTGATCCTGAAAAGCCGATAATTTTTGAGCCTCCACGGTTACCTGAGCCCGTGATTTTTACAAGTGTTTCTCCCAGAACTATTGCCGACCAGGAAAAGCTTATGCTTGCCTTGAATAAGATTCATGAAGAAGATCCAACTTTTCTTGTAAAGAAGGATCCCGACACCGGGGAAACCTTAATTTACGGTATGGGTGAATTGCATCTCGAGGTTATTATGGAGCGGTTGAAAAGAGAGTCTAAAGTTGAAACCAGGATAAGAACTCCCATGGTTTCTTATAAGGAAACTATTACTCAAAAAGCGACTGCCGAGGGAAGATTTATAAAACAGAGTGGAGGAAAGGGTCAATATGGAGATGTGGTTTTGACTATAGAACCATCCGGGGAATTTGAATTTGTCAACGAAGCCAAAGCGGATGAAGTGCCAAAGGAGTTTTTATCCGCGGTCGAAGAAGGAATCCGGGAAGCGATGTCTTCGGGAAGTCTGGGCGGATTTGAAGTTTTGGGAATTCAAGCCACTTTAACCGGTGGTTCTTATCACGAGATTGATTCATCTGATATAGCTTACAAAATAGCCGCTTCCAGAGCCTTTAAAAGCGCCTATAAAAAAGCCAACCCGGTGCTTCTGGAACCCATTATGGAAGTAGAAATAACCGTCCCCAATGAATATTTCGGGACCATTTTAGATGACATCAACACCCGCAGGGGAGACATAAAACACGTCGATCATAGAGGAGACGTAGTTATAATCGAGGCATTGGCGCCGCTTTCTAATTTATTTGGTTATGCCACAACTCTGCGTTCCCTTACCGGCGGACGAGGTGTTCATTTCATGCAGTTCCATAATTATGAGCAGATACCCGAGAAAGTTATGCAGAAAGAACTCGACTCGATAAGGGGATACTGAAAAACTAATTAAACCACAGATTTCACAGATTATCACAAGAAAATTTTACCGCAGAGACGCGGAGAACGCAGAGAAAAATTTATTTAACCACTAAACACACAAAACAGACTAAATTTTTATTTTTTTAACCTCCTAACCTTCCGACTCCCTAACATCCTAACTTTTTTTAACAACAAATCACACAAATAACACGAATATATTTTTAATAATAGTAACCTTATTTGTCCTCAATTACATCTATATA
>CAZSEX010000042.1:0-13232 GCA_964606065.1 uncultured bacterium
CATACGGCTTAAGAGACTCGCAAAACCTGTATGAACTTTACAGAATAAAAATTCGAACTCCTCTTTTTTCAAGAATGTTTTTCGAATACAATCTGAACAAAGAAAACGACTACGAGTTTAAAACGGAAGAACATTTGTTCAAACTCCGATGGATACCCGAAGAAAAAGCAAAAATACCACTTTCGTTTTCTCTTCTTTTTTCACCTCAATCTTCTCAAAATGAAAAATATACAGGTTTCGGAATCGGTTACTGGAAAAACACAAAAAATAATCATTTTTTAAATATTACTTTTCACGAATTCGGAGATTTTTTTGACAGGATACCACTAAATATTGGACTCTCGGGATTACTTAATAGCAATCAGGCAGATTTATATTACAGATATTACAAAACAATACCGGGTAAAAAAAATATCTTTGAAAACGATGAGCAAATCGGTCGCGTAGAATATGGCGGAATGGGGCTGATTAATACTGTATTTTATCGTTTATTTTCAAAAATATATCCGGGGATACGTTTGAACTACGAGGAGAAAGATTCTATATTTATACCGGTTCCAGGAGACACCGCAACAAACAGAATCAACATAAAAGACTTATTCACTGAACCATTTATAAAAACAAAAATCTCTGAAAAGAGCTCTTTTCGCATAGGTTTTCCTATGAGCCGGAAATATATTAAAAATGATACACTGGATTACAAAAAAAAATACCTGGGTTTTAATTTTCTATATACTTATTCATTTTTTCACTTTATAGAATTAACCTTTGGAATACAAAAATCCTGGCGAAATTTAAACGAAGAAAACGACAGTGAAACAAGGGGTATTCTGGGATTGGAACTTAAACTCAATCAAACAACATTTATCTCTGTAAGACAGGGTATAGAACTGGATTTCCCCTTGCCCGGAGAATTAAAAGAATACGACAATCACACATACCTGCTGTTCAATCATTGCTTCTGACCCCCCACACTAACCCCAAAAAGATATTTGAAACACAAAGGACACAGAGAGCACAAAGGTTACATTTGTTTTTTTAATGTACCCTCAAAATTACACCCTTGATATTACCACATACAAATACTTTTTTTTGTTTTATACAAATCATATTTGCCAGCCGGGCAATTGCTTACTATCGAATCAGAATAAACTTCTTCGGTGTCACTATTTCTTCTTCCGCTTTCATCATAAGAAAATAAACACCCGAAGATAGACTCTGCAAATCTACATTTTCTTTAAAACTTCCACCCTTACCTGTTTCTAATTCTTTAGAAGTAATTCTTCTTCCCAGCGCGTCAAAAATAAGAAATTCGACATTCATAGCCCTGGGAACGACATATTTTACTTCCAAAAAATTTTCACCGATCAACTCAGATACATCAAAAGAATAAAAATCCTGAGGAATAACGGAATTTCCAATATTTATCGAATCCATTTGAGGCTTATAATTAAAGCCCGTAACCGTTAAGTAAAGATATTCATCCATATCATAATAAGATGGGTCAAGCTTCAATTGACAATCACCAGATTCGTCTGTGTATCCCGAAGAGATCAATGAATCCAAACCCTTATATAAAGCCACCAGAGCATCTTCAACGATTGTTATGGAATCCTCTTCATAAACTTCTATTTCGACCACAAGAGAATCAAAATACTGCTTTACTGACTTATTTGTTTTAAAATTGCGTGGCATATCTGTTCTCAATTGAAGCGAAGGATCACCAAAAATATTCCAGGTTTGAGCTATTTCTACGCCGTATTCGACCGTATCTCCTCCCAACTGTTCAATCATATAGCAAAGACCGTTAAAATACACGCCTCCGGCAGTATTTGCCTGGTAATGCGCCAGTAAGTTAACGGCACCCTCCTGCCCTATACATGGAGGAACCCAGGTTTGATTTATTGCAGGAGCTAATGTTACAATAAAACCTGTGGGGTTTTCCGGCGTACCTGCGGTCATTGCCGCTTCAGAAAAGCAGTCATAGTTTTCAAAATCTCCGACCCGACAACCAACAGAAATCACATGCGGCAACATTCCATAATTAGTAAGATTATTTACATCATTTACGTATAAACCCCCTGCGCTTTGCCATCCGAATACCTCACCATGTCCGATATAATTAATAATTGAAACACCTGAATCTATGGCATTAGTAATAATGGATCTTGTACCCCAGGGTTCATAACTCGAATCTATAGAGGTATACGTAAAACAAGGAGGAATATCATAAAGCAAAGTGTCCTTTAACCATTCGCACCTATGTTTGTCCATTATTGAATCATCATCATCTGCTTCATCACTCGCAACCATCAGCCCCCTCTGATACCACTTACCCCCCTCTTGCGGATTTCTTTCATAGTAGATACTTCGCATCACCTGGTTTTTTATATTTATAGTCTCGCCGTTGACAGATGAAAATCTGCCTATAAAAATATCTGGATAATAATCATCACCCTCAGTATATGAGTAAATATGATCAGAACTATTCCCAATAGCCATTCCGACAGTTCCGTCAGGAGCAGGAAGTTCAAACCCATCACCAACCAATAAACAAAAAGTAATCCCTAAATTGTCATACTGATTTTGAATAAAATTCCTGATTGAAGCAGTATCGTTTCCCACCTCAGATAAACTGTATATATCCGTTTGAATTCCTTTTCTTCTCTTCCATATTAAAAACGAATCCATTTCAGAAACATACTGATCAGCACATATAACAATCATCCTTCCTGCATCTTCCTCTAACATTTTATATCTTAACTTTTCTTCTTTAAAATTAATAAAAAACTCTTTGTACAAATTTTTAACCGACGGAGAAACGAAACGCTTCTTTGGTCTTTCTTTGACGTTGGATAAAGAAATACCTTCAGAATAAACCTCGATTACCAATTTTTTGAGCAATATAAGTTGTTGGTTTTCCGCATCATAACGTACAGGATTAATATAAATCGACATTCCCCTAAAATCCCTTATGATAAAAGGTTCCGATAAAGTCACTGATTCTGCCGGAAAAATATCTTCCGAAGAATAAAAATCGCTGATTGTGTATGGAACTGAAGAAGGAGGAACACTTCGAGAAATATTTCCTTTCGAGGGAACAACAGGCAAAACATCTATTCTTTCTACCTTTTTTTCTATAATTCTCAAGTTCATTTTTGCATTATCCGGAATAATAATACTTCTCGTAATCCTGGGTAACTGAGGAAACCCTTTTGTCATATAATCGACGGCTCCGGGCATATTAATTCTCGAATAACTTTTATTATCGATTACAGCAGTGTCGAGATAAAAACCGGGAATATTAAATTCCAATCGTGTATTTTCGTAATCAACACCGGAAACATCACAATGAATATTCTTCAAGTCATTGGATTGAAGGCTTAACCAGTCACTCAGAATTAAGAAAACTAAAATCATGTAATAATTATAATTGTTTACTTTAAACAGTCAAGTGAAAAAAATCAAAACAACTGTAAACACGAGATTACACTGATTAACACAAGAAAATTACACCGCAAAGACGCAGAGGTCGCAGAGAAAAACAAAAAATATACTATTGTTTAAAACCCATCCTCCCTAATTATTCTCACACGGAGGCACGGAGAACACAAAGTTTTTTTCTTTCTAAATCCTAAATCCCAAATTCTATATCCTGAAATCACTACTTAACCATTCAACTATTTTACTATTTGACCGATCCAAAAGATCGCTCGTGCTCAAGAAGCCATTTCTTTCTGAAAATCCCACTCGCGTAACCTCCGATTTCACCATTGCCCATTATCACCCGATGGCATGGAATAATTATGCCTATAGGGTTAAAATGAACAGCCATACCGACACTTCTTGCTCCACGAGGATTTGCAACTCTCCCGGCAAGTTCACCGTAAGAAATGGTTTTCCCGTAAGGTACTCTCAACAACTCCTTCCAAACCTTTCTCTGATAATCTGTACCATTCATTATAAGTTTCAAGTCGAAATTTTTCCTGACGCCTTCAAAATATTCAATTAATTGCTCTTTTACGGTAGAATTGGAACGTTTCATACAAACATCATCTTCAATAAAAGCAGATAGCATTTCAGAATAATTTCCTTCGATAAAACTTAACGATAGAACGCCTTCTTCTTTCCAGACAAAAAATACATTTCCGACAGGAGACTCAATCTGATTCCAGAATAAAGTACTATTAACTTTCCTTTTTACCGGCAAGAGTCTTTTTTTGATCCAGTAAAGATTTTATCTTTCTTATCTCCATTAAATTTGTGCTTCCCGAGACGGCTACGGGTTCTCCCGCAGTCAAAATAACAATATCTTTTTTCTTAACCAGTCCTTTATCATAAAGAAATTCGGCGGAATCACATAACATTTCGTCGACATGCTTATGAAATACAGCTATAAGGGGAGTTACACCCCAAACAAGATTCATCTGTCTTTCCACGACTTCTTTATCCGTAAATGCAAGTATATCTATATCCGGCCTGAATTTAGCTATTTTTCTTGCCGTGTATCCGGAAGAAGTGTGCGCGATTATAAATTTAGCGGAACTATCTCTGGATGCCTGCCACACATTTCTTGCTATAATATCGGCAATCTCACACTTCTCCGATTTTAGAGCTTCCGGTAATCTTCCCTTTAAGTAATTTTCCATCTTTTGTACCGTCTCAGCCATAAATTGAACAGACTTCACCGGATATTTTCCAACCGCGGTTTCTTCCGATAACATGACGGCATCGGCACCGTCTTCCACAGCATTAGCGACATCGGAGACCTCAGCTCTTGTCGCCCTTGGATGCTCGGTCATTGACATTAACATTTGCGTTGCAACTATTACAGGTTTTTCGTTCTCGAGACATTTACGTATTATGGTCTTTTGCAAAAGAGGCACATCCGAAGCCGGTACCTCGACCCCGAGATCACCTCTCGCTATCATAATCGCATCTGAAACTTCGAGTATCTCATCTAAATTGTTTACAGCATCAATATGTTCGATTTTAGAAATAATTTGCATACTCGACTTTTCTTCTTTTAATACTTTTCTTATTTTTTTTATATCTCCTGCTCTTTTAACAAACGAAGCTGCCACAAAATCGAACCCAAGCTTCGCGCCGAATTTTATATCGTCGAGATCCTTTTCTGTGGGAGCGTAAAGGCCTATATTCTTACCGGGAATATTTACAGATTTTTTTGTAGATATTTTGCCCCCATAGATCACTCTGCATTTAACCGACGAGCCTCTAACTTTTTCGACCTTAAGCTCCACACTGCCATCAGATATAAGAATTATATCGTCTTTTTTTAAATAATTGAACAATTTAGGATAATCAACAGACAATTTTTTCTCATCACCTAAAATATTATCCCTTATAAACTCGACCCCCTCTCCTCTGAAAAGTTCGGTACCCTTTTTTACCTTGCCGAGCCTGACCTCAGGACCCTGAGTATCCATAATTATTCCTATGTGAGGTACTACTTTCCTCAAATTTTTATACGTTTGTTTCGCGTCTTTTTGTGTACGATGGGAAAAATTAAGCCGGGCTATATTAAGCCCGCTTTCTACCATGTCTTTAATTACATTGCTCTTTTCGGACGAAGGACCGATGGTGGCGATTATTTTCGTTTTTCTCATTTTTCACTCCTTATCTATATATGATATAAGCATTAAAGACACTTTGTCAAGCATCTCCTTTAAAAAGATTCTCCGAATCTAAGTTGAGTAGGTTTTAGGTCTCAGGTGTTAGCTTTTAGGAAAAAAAACAAAAAATTTAGTGTGTTTCGTGGTTAAATAAAACCCTACAATTTCTCGTTTGTTATCAGGTCTTCTAACTTTTGACGTTCCCTGATCTGTTTTATTTCCTTTCCGTCGTACAAATACTCGGCGGGGAAAAGTCTGCCGTTATAATTAGACGCCATGGTTCTCGTATAAGCACCGCAGCTGTAAATAATCAACAAATCTCCAATGTCCAGAGAAGGTAGATCGTAAGTTCCGAATTCATCAGAATTTTCACAGATTGGACCGACAACACGCGATTTTACTCTATCACCGGCTTTTCCAAAAAGAGGCTCGATATGATGATACGCGTCATATATCGCAGGACGCGGATTATCATTCATTCCCGAATCTACAACATAAAGGGGTAAACCTTCCCTTTCTTTTACATCGATAATTCGGGTAACAATAAAACCCGCTTCACCAACTAAGAATCTACCCAGTTCAAGAAAGACCCGTACGTTATATTTATTAGAAATCTCACTGTAAATCTGACTGAGAACGCCCGGATCGAATCCTTTCTCTTCTTCTCTGTAAGGTATTCCGAAACCACCGCCAAGGTTTATATACCTTATTTTTAAGCCCTTGCTTTGAAAAAACTCTATCGTGTCTTTCATCTTCTCAAGAGATTCAAAATACGGTTCCGGGGTAAGGAGCTGCGAACCAATATGATAATGAACCCCAACGAGTTCTACATTCTTAAAATCCTTTGCTATATCATATACTCCTTCCAAATCTATCACGGAAATACCAAATTTACTCCAGGAAGAACCTGTAGAAAGATGAGAATGAGTCTTCGGGAATATTTCTGGATTTATTCTTACAAAAGCATTAATCTTTTGAGTCGAATTTTTCGCGCAAACGTCGAGAAAAACACCCTGGTCGAGAGATTCAAAATTGAAGAACTTTATACCTTTATCGATTGCATAGGTTATTTCTTCTTTTTTTCTTGCGAGGCTGTCGTAAAGGATCTTTTCACCCGGAATACCGGCTTTTAAAGCCATAAAAATTTCCCCGGGAGAAACCACTTCTGCGCCTATACTGTGCTTCTTCATAAGCTTTAATAGAGAAATGGAAGAATTTGCTTTAACTGCGAAAAAAATTTCTGCAAAGCCATAAAAGATTTCCCTTAATATGCTGGCTTTCTTATCTATTATCCTGCTATCATAAATATAATAAGGTGTATCTATTTTTTCCAGATCCTTCAAAATTTCTTTAAACATAACGGCTAAATAATAACTACAAGCGATTTTTTGTCAACCACACACCAAAAACTGTTAGAGCGTTAGTGCGTGTGTGCGTTAGAGGGTTAAAATAAACAAGCTAAAAAAGCTAACTTACCCACAGACCGACTATATTATTCATTTTGTTTTTAAATTTCAATATTTTAACCAATAGAAAAACTAAAACCTGACGCCATACTTTTTCTTACAAAACAAAGAATTTAAGGAAAAACATACAAATTTAGGGGGTTGCGTTATGTAAATATTTATATAAATTACCATAAGAAAATGGGTGGATGCGCAAAAAGGTGGTCTACCCATCTTTAATTATATAGAATAAGAAAAAAATAAGAATTTAATATTATGGAAGAAATTGAAGAAAAAATAAAAGAAAAAACAAACACGGTGCTAAAAAGCATGAGTGGAAAATTTTCCCTTGAAGGTCTGGAAATTCAGACTAACAATGGAATAAAATCAATCACAGTCTACGTGCAAAAACCCGGAGGTATAACAATCGATGATTGCGCTCTCATATCCAAAAAATTATCTGTGCACCTCGAGGTCTCTGATTTTATCTCAGGATCTTACAGACTCGAAGTTTCCTCTCCCGGAACCGAAAAAAAGGTTGCAAAATGATCAATAAAAGTATAGTAACAATGTTAACAGAATTGGCGGCGGAAAGAGACTTGGGAAAAGATTTCGTGCTCGAAACACTTAAGGAAAGCTTAATAACAGCGGCTAAGAAAAAATACGGTCGAGCCGACAATCTCGGCTGCGACATTTCCGAAGCCTCCGGGAATATCAAACTTTATCTGATGAAAACCGTTACAGAAAACGTTACTGATCCCGACATTGAAATTTCTCTAAAGGAAGCCAGAAAAATAAAGCCCACGATTGAATCGGGCTCGGTTTTTAAAGAAGAAATACCTGTAGACGAATTCGGGAGAAACGCTATAAATATAGTAAAAAATACCCTTATTCAAAGAATTAAAACCAATGAAAAAGAAATGCTCTTCGAAAAATACAAAAACAGAAAAGGAGAACTGGTTTCCGGAACCGTTTCCAGAATATACTCGACCGGAGCATATATTAAAATCGGAGATATAGAAGCTTTTTTACCGAGAGAAGAACAGATACCTAACGAACGCCTGCGAAGAGGATCTCAAATCAAGGCTCTAATCAAAAATATAACTTCTTCCCCGGAAGAAGGAGACGAAGAAAGAATAAGAATAAAAGGACCAATTATATATCTATCTCGAATTCAACCGGAATTTGTTGCGCGACTGCTTGAATTCGAAATACCGGAAGTATTACACTCCAAAGTTGAAATTAAGGATATAGCAAGAAAACCCGGTGTTCGAGCAAAAGTTGCCGTCTACTCGCAAAACGAAAAAGTAGATGCTGTGGGTTCATGCGTGGGTCACAAAGGAAGCAGAATAAAATCGATTGTGAGAGAACTCTCCGGCGAACGAGTAGACGTTGTACATTGGAAAAAAGATAAAGCAAAATATGCGGAAAAAGCCCTTTCTCCCGTAAAAGTCTTAGAATCTAAAAAAATAGATAAAAATAAAGTATTATGCATAGTTCCGGACGACGAACTAACCGGAGCTATAGGAAAGCTGGGAGAAAATGTCGCTCTTGCTTCCGAACTGACAGGTGTTAAAATCGATATAAAAGTAAAAAGCGAATACAGAAAAGAAAAAGAAAGTGAAGAAAGAAGCAAAATAACCGTAGATGATCTGGGTCTAACCGATCATATTAAAAAAATACTCAAAAAATCGGGATTTGAAAACGTACAGGATATATTATCGAAAACCGATGAAGAACTTGGGCAGCTACAAGGAATAGGGAAAAAGAAATTGGAAATAATTCACAAAGCTATTCTTGATAAGATAAAGTAGAAAACTATATGCCAAAAAAGAAAGAGCAAAAAATAAGAATTTACGAGTTAGCGAAAAATTTAAATATTGAAACCAAAGAACTTCTTGATTTCTTAAAAAAAGAAGACTTTAAAGTAAAATCCTCTCTTTCTTCAATAACTGAAAGTGAAGCTAATGAAGTAAAAAAGAAATTTCGGGGTAAAAAACCCAAAAAATCCACTAAGGCAAAAAAGAAGGAAGTCAAACCAAAGAAACCCAAAAAAGAAAAAAAGAAAAAAAAGCCGGAAGAGAAAAAAGAACCAGCTAAAGAAAAACAGAACATAATAGAAGTAAACGAAACAAACTCCATTAAAGAATTATCCCAAAAAATAGATATACCAGCAGGTGAGATTATCAAAGTCTGTTTAAAGCTTGGTATTAGAGTTACCATTAATCAAACTCTGGATTTCGATACTACAAATCTTATAGCGGAAGAATTCGGGTATAAAGTAAAATTAGCTAAACCTCCTGAGATCAAGTATCTGAAAAAAGAAACATATAATATCCAAAAAAAAACTCCGGTTGTGACCGTAATGGGACACGTCGACCACGGCAAAACAACTTTGCTCGATTACATAAGAAAAACACGGGTAGCCAGCCAGGAATCAGGTGGTATTACCCAAAAAATCGGGGCTTATCATATTGACTACAACGAGCATAAGATCACGTTCATCGACACCCCGGGACATGAAGCTTTCACTTCCATGAGAGCCAGAGGCGCCAATGTTACCGATATCGTCATTCTGGTTGTAGCTGCCAACGAAGGAGTAAAAGCTCAAACTATAGAAGCCATAAATCACGCCAGAGCTGCAAAGGTACCGATCATTGTGGCAGTAAATAAAATAGACTTAGCTTCCGCCAACCCATCCAAGGTACTGGCGGATTTAGTTGAGAAAGGGGTAGTGGTTCACGAATACGGGGGCAACGTAATTGCCGTAAAAATATCCGCATTGAAAGGGACAGGTATAGACGAACTGTTGGACGCGATTATCCTTCAATCCGAAGACTTAAACCTAAAAGCTCCTACAGAAGGACCCGGTAGCGGTATAGTGCTGGAAACTCATATTCAAAAAGGAATCGGCAATGTGGCAACTGTAGTCATTAAGGAAGGACAGGTAAAAATCGGTGATTCCTTCATCGCCGGTTCGACTTCAGGAAAAGTCCGTTTGATTCTGGATGAACACGATAAAAGGTTAAAAACCGCCAATGTTTCTTCAGCGGTTCAGATATCTCAATTTAACTCTCTTCCTCAAACCGGAGATGTTTTTAAGGTAGTTAAAAACAAAAAAACCGCACGTAATATCAGCGAAGAAAGAAAAATTTCCATAGAGGAAAAAAAAGAAAGAACGACGGTAAGTCTTTCATCACTGTACGAAAAAATCCAGAAAGATAAAAAACAAACATTAAATCTTGTCATAAAAGGTGACGACGCCGGCTCTGTAGATGCTTTAAAAAATTTACTTGAAAGTCTGCCAAGAGAAAAAGTTCAGATTAAAATTATTCACGCCGCCGTAGGACCAATCACGGAAAACGATGTAATGCTCGCGGAAGCCTCTGAAGCGATAATCATCGGCTTTAAAGTAAAACCTTATCCACAAACCAGAGAAGAAGCAAAGAGAAAAGGTGTGGAGATAAAAATCTACGATGTTATTTTTGAAATAACCGAAGACATAAAAAAAGCCATGCTTGGTTTACTCGAACCGGAAAAAGAAGAAATAAAATGCGGAGAATTAGAAGTCAGAAAAATATTCGAAGGTTCAAATATAGGAAAGGTAGCCGGATGTTATGTGCTCTCCGGTGAAGTTCATAATGACGACATTGCCTACCTTTTTAGAGATAAGAAAGAACTTGTTAAAACAAAAATCGCAACCATTAAAAGGTTCGATAAAGATGTAAAATCCGTTGAAGAAGGTTACGAGTGCGGTATAAGACTCAAAGATTTTGACTCTTTCAAAGAGGGTGACATTATTGAGGGCTTCAAATTGATCGAGAAAGAAACAAAACTTTAATAAAAATGTTCGTAGGTATAGGAAGAGTCGAAATTTTCCTTCCGGGATCAAATTCCCTGAAATCAAAAAGGAGAATAATTAACAGCATCAAAGGGAAAATACGGTCTAAATACAACGTGGGAATAAGTGAAATTGATTTTCTGGATAAATGGCAGCACACGCTAATAGGAATTGTGAGTGTATCGAACGATTCGAAATTACTGCAGTCATCTTTTAACAAGATTGTAGAAAGAATAAAAGAATTTAGAGATATTAATGTTTTAGATTGGAGAATAAAAATAAACAATGAACTTGAGACAGAAAAGGGTAAATTCATATATAATGAAAATAGTCCCTGAAATAATAGAAAAGGAATTGAACGACCCCAGAGTCGGCCTGGTTACGATTGTATCGGTCCAAAGCAGTTCGGATTTGAAACACGCTACAATACATTTCACCGTTCACGGCGGAGAAAAATCGGGCAAAATGAATAGCGAAATTTTGAATCACGCGAGCGGATTTATACAGCATGAACTTTCCAGGCGCATAAAAATGAAAAACACGCCTATACTTAATTTTAAATTCAATCCGATAATGCAAAAAACGCAAAAAATTGAAAAGCTGTTAAATCAGGAAGGGGAGAAGGAAGATTGAAAAAGAATTGGCATAAAGCTTACGAGTTAATAAATAACAACAAAAATTTCTTAATATTATCCCATAAGAACCCGGACGGCGACTCGGTTGGCTCGGAAATAGCGCTCTCTCTGGCATTGATAAAACTGGGCAAAAGAGTTTATATTTATAATTCAGACCCACCACCCGAGAGGTATTCTAAATTTCCAAAAGCCTCTCTAATCCAAACCGAAAAGAAAAATTTTAAAGAAGACGTTACCATTTTCGTCGATTGCGCGGAAGTAAACCGCATAGGAAGAATAAAAGAAAATATCGACTTCTCAAAACCTTCGATAAATATAGACCATCACGTCGGAAACACAAATTTCGGAACGGTAAACATAATAAAACCCGATCACTCATCCACGGCGGAAATCATCTACCAATTTATAAAAAAGGAAGTCCCAATGGATAAAGAAATCGCCACATATCTATATATTGGAATACTCACGGACACAGGAGCTTTTCGCTATCCAAACACAACATCTCATTCCTTAAGAGTCGCTTCCGAACTCGTTTCGTACGGAGTAACCGCTTCTCAGGTCTCAGAATTTATATGGTTTACAGATCCCGAAGCAAGGATAAAACTCCTGGGAGACGTTCTGCGAACGATGCATATATACAACAGAATAAGTATAATGACGGTAACTAAAGAGATGCTCGAAAAACACGGCGCGAAAGAAGAAGATACAGATGAATTCATCGACTACGGGCTTTCGATAAAAGGGGTCGAAACCGCGGCTATCATAAAAGAACGGGAAGGGGGAATATTAAAAGTCTCTCTCCGCTCTAAAAACAACGTGCCCGTTCAGAAACTCGCTTCTAAATACGGCGGCGGAGGGCACCGAACCGCCTCCGGATTTACAGTTGAAAGAGAACTTGAACCTTTTAAAAAGGAACTTAAAGAAGAACTGGAAAAATTAGTCGAAAAATATAAACACTAAATTTTTATCCTTTTCCTTATCCCCATAAACTTAGCTGCCTTTCTTATCGATTCATGTGGAGCCGTTATAAATACTTCATCTCCGGCATATATCTTACGGTTACCTCTCGGAACACAGAATTCATCCTCCTCTTTTCTGAAGATACCGTTTATAAGGCAGTCCGAAGGGAATCTATCGTCAGAAGCTATTTGCGCAATCGTCTTTTCCACGACATTAGAATCTTCGGGTATTCTGACAATAGCGATAGCTCCACTCCCCCCTCTGAAAGAATAAACAATCGAAACCTCGGGCTCTTCTATCTCAAAAACCAGAGGAGTCGCGCTGAGCTCTACCACATCGATGGTATCGGTCGCGCCTGCCCGATCGTAAACGGGTTTATATGAAGGATCTCTCATTCTCGCGTATATTCTTGGAACTCCAAAACTATTCGCTATTACAGTCAGAGAAAGATTGTCGGCATCCGACCTCATCGACGCCACAACAACATCGGCTTTTTCAATACCAGCTTCTTTTAAAGTATTTATTTCAGTAGCGTTTCCCCTGATAGCGACAACTCCCAGCCTCTCGTAAATATATTCGCAAACTTCAGCGTCCTCTTCTATAACTATAACATCGTGCTTCGAAGCACTCAATTTTCTGGCCACATTCGTTCCAAGAAGACCTCCACCGCCTATAATTACATACACCTTTCACCTCCTATTTCCAAGTATTTTTGTAA
>CAZSEX010000043.1:0-12532 GCA_964606065.1 uncultured bacterium
AATCCGGGGTCGTAATAAATTCTTCCTTCATGATCGGCATCTATTCTATACACAAGTCCCGGATTACTTGTACCGAGGAAAAAACTTTTATTTTTTACCGTACATTCCGAAACGGATGCTGCTTCCGCAACAAAATATTCTTCGAATTCTTCGTCTTCGACAAGATTATAGACCTTCCCTTCCGGACCCGTACCTATCAGGAAATCACCGGCAAACTCAAACATGCAATAAATATTATCAGAAGGAACAGTTAAAGAATCTATTGTTTTTGAACCTTTAATAAAGAAAATTTTACCGAACGGAGACAAACCAACCGTAAGAACGTTACCTTTTTTCCCGAGAGAAATCAGACTCCCTTCGCGGGTTAAAACAGTGTCTATCTTTCCGTCTTCCCGCATTCTCGCAACTATACCTGCATCGGATACACCGAAATAAATATCTTTATCTATTTTTATGATTTCAGAAACAAAACCATCACTTTCCCACGAAAATTCTTCTATTTTATTTCCCAAAAACACCGAATCTCTCGTGACCACAGTTCCTTCAGAGAGACCTTTAAACAGGGAATCTCCTTCATAAACCCACAAATAAGTGAAAGATATCAAAAATAAAAACATTTTACCTCCTGATTTCCACAGAACGAGAATCCTCGCCTCTGATAGGACCATCTAATTCTATTTCCCTTTCAAAAATAGGGTATAAATCTTTAATTAACTTTTTCTCTTTTTTTTCAACGAGCATCCTGAGGCTCGGCGGAGGACTCTTTATTTCACCGGCGTCTGTCATCAGGGACGGCTCTTTTTTATAAACCGAAAAAATCAGCATATCCGGAGGCGGCAGCGTGTTCAAAAAATCTTTCCACTCACTGAAATAATCAAACTCAAACTTAAGAGGAGCGCGGCTTAATTCAAAACCGACGTACTCGCTTCTCCCCGCAATCCTGAAAAGTAAATCACACGGGCTATCGGGAGCCTTGAATTCTATGGTAAAAGTCGTATCACTATTACGATACCTTCCCAATACTACTTCGAGCTTTATCATCTCATCAGTGTCAAAATTTGTCTTTTTAACTCTTAAATCTTTTACAAAATATTCCTTTATACCCTCCTCACCGGATAGATTAACCGAGATAGAATCTATCTCCACTCCCTCGAATTCGTTTTCCTTAAGCACCGTCAGAGGATCCTTTATCCATTGATATAAATCTCTTTGTATCGACTCCCCACTTATAGCTAAAGGAAAAGAAAGAATCCCTTTGTCCGTCCAGATATTAATTTCTCCGCTTACGGTAACATTTTTATATTGTCCCATTTCCTCGATCCAATTTGAGAATACCAGAAAAGGGGGAATAGCGGTAAAAATACTTTTTTCCTTAGTTACCTTGTACCTTTTTACAATATCCCCGATCTTGATTTTACAATCGACCATAGGCGGCTCGGCGCCGATAACAGCTTTTATTCCGAAACTTCCGTCAAATACAACTTTTCCGATTACATCTCCGGGCGCGGCGAATTTAAACGATTTGAAAAGAGAAGGCAAATAAGTTATAACGCTTCCGCCGCAAAGAGGCAAGACAGAAGCACCCGTGGCATAAGCGGAATGTCCTAAAGCAAATATCGTATCACCAATCACTTCTGTTATTGTACCCATAGCGGAAACGTTGCCGTCACCCGAAACTAAAGTGACACCACAAACCCCACCCGGTTCTAACCTGCTTATCTCATTTGTTTTTCCACCAAAAAAAATCTCGGAAATCGTAAAATTGAAAGGCAAAGAATCCAGATAAGAAATTGAAGAAGGAGAAAAACCCGCAACACTAAGAACCGGTTTTAAAGGCGCAAAACTCGAAAAACCAGTAGATTTTTCAGTACCCATCTTTTTCATATCCGAAAAAAGCGTAATACCGCAAATTGGCTCTTTTGAAAAAGTCCATCCATAGGCAATCGCTCCCAGGAGTTTTCCGTTTATATAAACAGGGCTCCCGCTCATACCGGCGAGTACGCCGGCTTCTTCCACCACTTTACCCTCCAGTTTCGCTATTATCACATCTTTACCTAATTGATAATCCGGCAGTGTGCCCAAAATTTCTACCTCGATAGTATCGATTTTATCTTCTTCAAAAGTAGTTAACGCTATACCCTTCATTCCTTTTTGAATGGAGTGAGGATTTATTATATCAAAAGCGCAAAAAATTTGAAAAAACAAAAGAGACCAGACTAACATAAAAGACCTCTAACCGAATAAACAGCTTATATAAGAAACACTATTCGAAAAATAAAGACCACAGAAAACACAAAATTTCATTATTTTCTTTGCGCTTTTTGTTATCTTTGTGGTAATATTTTCCCTGGTCATCCGGAGATTATGTTTATAACTTTTTTCCCGTGCCGGGTTCCGAATTCCACCTTCCCGGACTTTAAAGCGAAAAGAGTATCATCTCCGCCTCTTCCGACATTCCAACCCGGGCAATATTTGGTTCCTCTCTGACGTATCAGTATAGTTCCCGCCTGAACCTCTTCTCCTCCAAACCTTTTAACACCAAGATAACTTGGATTCGAATCTCTACCATTACGTGAAGAACCTACACCTTTTTTATGCGCCATAGTTAATCCTCCTTCAAATCATTAGTTTTACTTTTTCTTTTTATCTTCTTTACCTGTAGATTTTTTAGTTTTCTTTGTTTTGGCTTTAGTTACCTTTGATTTTCCTTTCTTATCAGACGCTTTTTTTGATTTGGAAGCCGTCTTTTTTTTCTTTGCATCGGTTGTTTTTTTCGTCTTTGCTGTTTTTTTTGTTTTCTTCTTGGGTGCTTTAGATTTTTTGGTCGACTTAGCAGCAGTCTTAGTCGTCTTCTTTTCCCCGGTTTTTTTATTTCCGGCTTGTTTAGTCTTCTTTTTTTCTTTTGTTTCTACCTCTTTTTTCTCGCTTTTCTTTTCGGTTTTTTTCTTACCGCCCAACATAATATCTTTAATTTCTATTTCGGTATAGGTCTGTCGATGTCCTCTTGTTCTCTTATATCTATGCCTTTTTTTGAACTTAAAAACTATTATCTTTTTATACCGACCATGCCCCACAATTTCCGCCGTAATAGAAGCTCCTTCGACATAAGGTTTTCCGATCTGGGTATCTCCGTTCTTAACAAGTAAAACCTTATCGAAAGTTACTTTCTTTCCTACTTCCGAATCCAGGCGGGGAATTTTTAGCTTCTTTCCCGGACCTACTATATATTGAAATCCCCTGGCTTCAAAAACTGCAAACATTAAAATCCTCCTTCAAGTTGTATCACTCACTTCCCTCCGGAATCGCGCTTTCTTCCGGAAAACCAACACCTTCTTCCGGTAGCAACCCTTTCGACGTACCTTCTTCCGGGACCCCCTGTTCAAAAGGCACTCCAACCCTCTCGGGTAAATTTTGCCTCAATTTTTCTTCAATATTTATTCCTTCACCTCCTGCTGCTCTCGGAACTCTAATCGCTATTGTGGTCGAAGTAAGAAAAAACAGAACAGCAAGAACTATAGTCACTTTTCGTAAAAGTATTGAAGCCCCTCTTCCTCCAAAGAAAGATCCACCTCCCGTTCCTCCAAACACGGAACTCATGCCTGCGCCCTGTGACTGTTGCATAAGAATAACTATAGTTAAAAGAACAGCAAAAAACACATGCAAAGCGACCAAAAAACCTAACATTTCATCTCCTTTGCTATATTTATCATATTTATAAAACCGTCGGCGTCGAGAGACGCCCCCCCGATCAAAGCACCATCTATGTCTTTCTGGCAGATGAAATCTTTAATATTGTGAGGCTTAACCGATCCGCCGTACATTATTCTTATTTCATCACCTTTCTCACCTAATTTTTCTCTAATAATAGAATGCATTTCCTCGGCATCTTCAGGATGCGGCGTCTTACCTGTTCCTATAGCCCATACGGGTTCATAAGCTACAGCAAGATTAGTTGATTCATATTCTATGCCTAAAAGTCCTTCTTCTATCTGTTTATCAACAACATCTTTTGCCTTATCTTCCTCCCTTTCCTCTTCTGTTTCACCTATACATATAACAACCTTTAGCCCTTTTTGCAAGGCTTTTTCGACTTTTTTTCTGACACCGGCGTTCGTTTCTCCGAAATAGGATCTTCTTTCGGAATGGCCTATTATAACCCACTCGACCCCCAGTTCTTTAAGAAAATCCGAAGAAATCTCACCGGTATATGCTCCCGAGTCCTCCCAGAAAATATTTTGAGCGCCCACCGAAATTCCGGCACCCCTGAAACTCCTTACCGCCTCGGGCAGAGAAGTAAACGGAGGAGCGATAAAAACATCGACACCTTCCGTAGATATTTTTTTCTCTTTCACAACGCCAGCGAATTTAGCCGTATCCTCGATGCCTTTATTCATTTTCCAATTACCGCCTATAAGCAATTTTCTCATAAGAAACCTCCGCTACATTACCTTAAAAATCGCCAATTCTTTACCGGAAACAAATTCGAGAGAAGCGCCTCCTCCCGTCGAAAGATGGCTCACGGAGATATCAGAATCTTCGAAAACCTTATCGGTATCTCCGCCTCCAACAACTGTATAACCTCCCTTTTTAGTTAATTTACCGATTTCTTTAGCAACTTCCCAGGTTGCCTTATCAAAAGGAGACACTTCAAAAACACCAAGCGGTCCGTTCCAGAAAAGAGTTCTTGAATTGGAGATTATATATTTATACTTTTCAACAGTTTCTGATCCAATATCGACGCCCATTTTTTCCTGCGGAATTTGAGACGCGGGTACAACCGTCCAGTCCGCCGAGGACTCTATTTTATCGGTATGATCTATAACGACCATATCCTCCGGTAAATAAAGCTTATCACCGGCAATAGATACTGCTTCTTTGACTTCATCGAACATACTCTCTTCTAATACGGATTCACCTACTTCTCCGCCTTTTACCTTAACAAAATTAAAAGACATGGCACCGCCGATTAAAATATTATCGGCGAGAGGTGCAAGACCTTTGATTACCGGTATCTTGGTTTTTAATTTTAATCCTCCGAGAACTACAGTGAATGGTGATTCCGGTTTCTCTAAAAGCCTTGAAAGCTGTTCGATTTCCTTCATCATCAAAAAACCAACAGCTTTTTCTTCCATAAATTCCGCCACACCATAAGTAGAAGCATGAGCTCGATGAGCCGTGGCGAAAGCGTCATTAACATAAACCTCGCCGAGATTGGCAAGAAGCCTGGAAAGGTCTCTATCATTTTTTTCTTCTCCGGGAAGAAACCTGGTATTCTCAAGCAGCAATAAATCTCCTTTAGTAAGAGAATCGACTTTACCTTCTACCTCTCTACCAACGGTTTTTTCTATAAATTGAACCTTCGTTCCTAAAATTTCGGATAGTCTATCCGCTACAGGTCTAAGAGAAAACTTTTCTACCGGTTTTCCCCCTGGTCTACCAAGGTGAGACATCATAATAACCGCGGCACCGTTTTCTTTTAAATAACGAATAGTGGGTAAACTCGCCACTATTCGATTATCATCCTCTATCTTTCCATCGGAAAAAGGCACATTAAAATCAAAACGACAGAGAACCTTTTTGTCTTTTACATTAAGATCCTTTATGAAAGGAACTTTCCTCATAAAGATTTCCCCATCATTATAGCTACATCGATCATTCTCATAGAGAAACCCCATTCGTTATCATACCAGGAAAGGACTTTAACCAATTTCCCGTCGATAACTTTTGTATACTCAGGATCAAAAATAGATGAATGAGAATTACCTATAATATCCATAGAAACAATCGGATCTTCAGAATATTGAAGAATTCCCTTTAATTCACCTTCGGCATATTTTTTAAAAGCGGCGTTAACCGAATCTACCGAAGCTTCTTTTTTTATGCTACAAACAAAATCAATTATTGCTCCATCGGGTACAGGCGCGCGAAGGGCTATCGCGTCTAATTTTCCTCTTAACTCAGGGAAAACTTTAGTGGTGGCAATCGCCGCACCTGTAGTTGTGGGGATAATAGAAAGCGAAGCCGCTCTTCCTCTTCTCCAATCTTTCGCCGGAAGATCCAGAACCTTCTGAGAAGTAGTGTAAGCGTGAGCTGTTGTCATGAGACCACGCTCTATACCGAATGTCTCGTGCAGAACTTTAACCACGGGAGAAAAACAGTTTGTCGTACAGGAGGCATTGGAAATGACATCATGCTTTTTCGGGTCATACTGATTGTGATTAACACCATAAACCATCGTAAAACCCCCGTCGTCTCCCTTAAAAGGCGCGGAAACTATGACTTTTTTCGCTCCCGCTTTTAAGTGCTTTGCGGCTTTTTCCATCGTTCTGAAAAGCCCCGTCGCTTCAAGAACAATATCCGCTCCCAGATCTTTCCAGGGAAGATTCTCTGGCTCTTTTTCCTGTATGAAAGGAACTTTGCTGCCGTCGACGACAAGAGAATTACCATCTACCTTAACATTACCGTCAAACCTTCTATGAACCGAATCGTACTTCATTAGATAAGCAAGATTATTAAGATCGGCAATATCATTTATACCAACAATCTCTATATCATTTCTTTTTACAGCTTCTCTTAAAATACACCTTCCAATTCTACCAAAACCGTTCAAACCAACTCGAACTGCCATTTAAAAACCTCCTTCTTAAAGATTTTTACATTTTAACACGAAAACCAAAACCAAAAGCTAAATTATCCCATATGTTTGAATCACTGCCTATGGCGAAATTTACATCTTCTTCATCCTCTAAAACGTTGTTAAGAACTGTCAAAACTATATGGGACATATCATATTTAACAGGTAAATAAAACTCGAGAAAATCTCTTTCATAACTAAAAGTCAAACCCAGTGTGGCGGAGGGAACAAGTCTCCAATCCAGGGAATCGGTCTCACCACCACCGAGTACCACAAAATCGGTAGCAAGACCAAAATCCAGATCAATTAAAGGAACAGGTACGCTTGAATACAAACACAATCCGAACTTATTCAAGTTATAGTCAGAATAAGGAAACGCCAGACGACCGTTAAAACCGATCTTAAGAGGTAAATCGAATAAAAAGCCAAAATTAAAACTTGAACCGGCGAATTTAAAATTAACATTGTCATCAGACTCCGACTCCTCATCCCTGATCATGCTGTCTATCTCTATAATCGCTATACCGGTAATCAGGGAATCTTCGATAATGGTTAAATAAGTCGAATCGACACTCACAAAATCTTCGGGTAAGTCCGAAATCCTGGAAAATCTCCATTCATAATCGCCTGAAAGATCATAAGTCCCTCCGAGATCAAACCCCAGAGAAAGTTTCATTCCGGGAAAATCAAAAATTGTTCCAAGCGTAAAAATCGTATTTGTTGTGGAAAGACCGGTTGAAGAAATTTTACCGTCAAAGAAATCTTCTTCTAAATCTCCTAACTCAGCCGAAAAGTCTTTAATTATCCACTCATCACCACCTTCGTCTTCAACAATGGTGTCATCCACCGTAACAGACAAACTGTCTATACGTGCGGAGAAACTTCCTTCTCCCATAAGCCTGCATTTCTGGAACTTAAGACCCAGGCCTACCGACAGAGGTCCGTAATTATAACCTCCACCCAAAAAAATCGGAGAATCGGAATATTCCACTCTTAAAGGCACGGAATTAATCAAAGAAACTCCACCCGAAAATTCCGGATTTACTCTTATAACATCTCCAACAGGAATCTCGGAAAAATCGTCATGTGTAAATTCAAATGACTCATCCGATTGAAAGGTACCGAAAATACTTCCGCTCAAACTCGCTTTAACACCCACTCTATAACCGGCTCCGTAAGAAACACCCACACCGAACATTCCGAACCTTTTTGAAAAACCGATAAAATTTAAACCGCCTAAAGCACGATATTGTCCATACAATCGACCCTGCTCGGTAAGAAAAACACTTTCCGTAACCGTTTCATCCTCTGCATCGACATCAAAAGAAAATGAATCGACCTTGCTCGAGCTAACTCCGGGCAGAGATAATCCGGTAAAAAATTCAACATCGCGGGTTTTACCGAGAACAGCGGGATTCAAATCGGCACCAACGATGCCAAACCCGGCGGAGGGATTGAAAAACCCCTGTTCAAAAAAGAAAAGATCCATCTCGTTCGAACTTCTATATACCCTAACATAATTTTCCCCATCTATGTAAAGAGCCGAAAACAATAATAAAGATAAAAAAAACATGATTCCTCCTTTAAGCCACTAAGGATAAACTCTTCCCAGAGTTCTGGGAAAAGGTATTGTTTGACGGATGTGTTTAATCCCGCAAAGCCAGGCAACAGTTCTTTCAATCCCGAGACCAAAACCCGAGTGCGGAACAGATCCGTATTTCCTTAAATCCACATACCAGTCAAAAGCGTCTTCTGGTAATCCTCTTTCCTTTATCTCTCTCTTTAATTCCGATTCTTTAAATTCCCTTTCTCCACCGCCGACTATTTCCCCGTATCCTTCGGGAGCCAGAATATCGAAAGAAAGAGTTACCTCCTCGTTCCCGGGCTCTTTCCTCATATAAAATGCTTTAATTTCTCCGGGAAAGTGTGTCACCACAACCGGAGAATCGTAACTTTCTCCCAGAACAGTCTCCTGCGGCGCTCCAAAATCTTCTCCAAAATTCATAGATTCACCTGACTCATTAACTTTTTTAACGGCATCCTTATATCTTATTTCAGGAAATGGAGCTTTAATCGATTCGAGAAAAGACACATCTCTTTCTAAAACTTCCAGTTCCCTCTTTCTATTAATTAAAACTCTCTCAATTAAATATTCAATCATTCCACTCGCCAGTTCTATAGAATCCTCGATATGCGCAAAGGCAATTTCAGGTTCCACCTGCCAGAACTCGGTTAAATGTCGGCGGGTTTTTGATTTTTCCGCCCGGAAAGCGGGACCAAAGCAGTAAACTTTTCCGAAAGCCGCGGCAGTCGCCTCGCAATAAAGCTGACCGCTCTGAGAAAGATACACAGGTTCACCAAAATAATCCACTTCAAAAAGAGTCGTGGTTCCTTCACAGGCGGAAGGCGTAAAAATAGGAGCATCGAAGCGCAGGAAACCCCTTTCCCACAAATAATCTTCCACAGCCTTTACCACTTCCGCCCGAATACGTAAAATAGCCCATTGTTTACTCGAACGAATCCATATATGTCTGTTTTGAAGCAAAAAATCCACACCATGAGATTTAGGAGTAATAGGGTAATCTTCGCTCTCACCAACAAGCTCCAGCGAATTAATGGAAAGCTCGTAACCTATAGGCGCCCTTTTATCCTCCCTGACCTTGCCTCTTATAATGATAGAAGTTTCCTGATTTAAAGAATCGATACGAGAAAAACTCTCGGGGTCCGTATCGTTTTTAGTCGCAACACCCTGAATTATTCCAGTACCATCCCTTACCAGCAAAAAATGTATTTTCCCGCTGGATCTCTTGTTATAAACCCATCCGTGAATTTCTACCTCTTTATCTACAAAATCCGCAATTTTTTCTATGTAAGCAATTTTCATGGTTAAATTAATACTCCTTAAAAAACACAATCTACTCTCTTTCCACTATTTAGTTTTTCAATTACAGTGGTTTTCAAGAGCGCTGATTTTTTTTATTTTAATAATACTCTTTTATTTTCACAACTATAATATGTCACAATTAAGAAAAGTCAACACCTTTTCCGGGTATTTTTAGCCACGAAGACACGAAGACACAAAGAAAAAAAACACCCCCCAATTATTCACATGTAGAACATGTAGAAATTGTAGTTTTTATTTCTCCTGTTTAACAATTTCTCAATTTAACTATTAAACTTATATTCGAAGAACATATGAATGGCGCAACAAATAGCACGACTTACATGGATATTCTTTCTCTACGTCTTAAAAAGATCTTTCCTAATTCATTAAATATAAGGGGAGCCAACCCGAGTAGCACAACCGTTATCCAACCCTTAAAATCCAGCATCTGTAATTTAAAAGCATCCCGCATTCCGGGAATCCCAATTACCGTTAATTGCAGAATCAATCCCAATATAATAGCGCCGATTAAATATTTATTAGAAAAAATCCCTATCTGGAAAATCGATTTTATTCTATTCCTGAAAGCCAGGGAATAAAAAAGCTGACACGAGATTATTGTCATAAAAGCCATCGTCCTGGCATATCCTAAGATATTTTCCGGAACAAAATTACCGAATGGGCTATACCCGTGTTCATAATATCCGTAGTAGAACGCAAACATTGTCAGTAAACCGATAAGTATACCTCCGGCTAAAATTCGCCTTCCGGCACCATAAGCGAAAAAGCTTTCCTCAGGATCACGTGGTTTTTCCTTCATTACATCGGGATCACCCGGGTCCATACCGAGAGCTATAGCCGGAAGAGAATCGGTCAAAAGATTAATCCATAAAATCTGAGTCGCGATTAACGGAGCCGGAAGTCCGATAAGAATGGAAACAAACATCGAAATTACTTCTCCTAAATTACAGGTAAGCAAAAACAATATCGATTTCTTAATATTGTTGTAAATATTCCTGCCATGCTCGACCGCCGAAATAATAGTGGAAAAATTATCGTCGGTCAATATCATATCGGACGCGCTTTTAGCTACATCGGTACCCGTAATTCCCATTGCCACACCGATATCGGCGGTGTTTAAAGACGGAGCATCATTAACTCCATCACCCGTCATCGACACGATATTTCCGTGCGACTTAAGAGCTCTAACTATTTCCACTTTATGTCTGGGTGAAACACGAGCAAATACCCGATAATTGTTTATATTGTTCGTAAATTCCGTATCCGGATACCTATCAATTTCTTCTCCCGTAATAACCTGCTCTTCAAATTCGGCAATACCGAGTTTGCTCGCGATAGCGAAAGCCGTATTTTTATGATCTCCCGTAATCATTATTGTGGTGACACCCGCACCTTTCGCTTTTTGTATGGAAAGTTTTACTT
Organism: uncultured bacterium; assembly: GCA_964606065.1. Lineage (GTDB taxonomy): Bacteria > Hydrothermota > UBA3072 > UBA3072 > UBA3072 > JAFGHJ01. Next base: position 10,962 of record CAZSEX010000043.1, read on the forward strand.
CTTCTCTGGGGGGATCTATCATTCCAACCAATCCCAATAAGATCAAATCCTTTTCCATCTCCTCTGTACCGACAAAGTTATCAACAGGTTTATAGGCTGCTGCCAGTGTACGCAAAGCCTCGGAAGACATTTTTTCAGCAGCCATGGAGAATTGTTTTTTATGGGTTTCCGTGATGGAAACGATTTTACCGTTTTCACGGACTCCCGTGCATCTCTTTATCAGATTATCGATAGCCCCCTTTGTAAAAACGGTCAACCTTTCATCTTCTTTTGAAAGCACAGACATTAATTTTCGTTTAGAGTCGAAAGCCAATTCTCCAACCCTCTGATTATTCTCACTAAGACTCTTTCGGTCAATGCCGATATCATCACCGAAAACAAGCAGAGCGATTTCTGTGGGGTCACCCGTCCCTTTTCCATTATCATAAGTGGCATCCGAACAGAGTATCATAACTTTTGCCAGTAGCCTGGCATCTTCCGACACTTCTTTCTTCTTTTCAACAGAAACTTCGCCTTCACTCAGATTGAAATATTTGGTAACTGTCATCTTATTTTGAGTAAGAGTGCCGGTCTTGTCCGAACAAACGATATTAACCGATCCCAGAGTTTCAACAGCCGGCAGCCTTTTAACTATCGCATTTCTTCTCGATATACTGGTTACACCGATAGAAAGAACCACGGCTACGATAGCCGCAAGCCCTTCAGGGATCGAGGCTACCGCTAACGAAACAGCCATTAAAAACATTTCAGCCCACTCTCTACCCTGTAACAAAGCAATGACAAAAATCAAAACGCATATACCGACCGCCATCTTCCCGAGTATTTTACCCAGTTCCCCGAGCCGAATTTCCAGAGGAGTCGGCGGTTCTTCTGTCTCGATAACATCCGCGATTTCTCCGACTTCGGTTTCCATACCCGTTTCTGTGGCGACTCCGATACCCCTTCCATAAGTAACAATTGTGGACATAAAAGCCATATTTAACCTATCTCCCAAAGGCGTTTGAGGATTATGAAAAACCAAATTCGCGTCCTTATCGGAAGGAACAGACTCACCCGTTAACGCGGACTCATCTATCTTCAGGTTAACCGATTTGATTAAACGCAGATCTGCAGCAACAAATCTCCCGGCATCGAGAATAATTGTATCTCCCGGAACGACCTTTTCGGAATCGATTTCTTTTACCATTCCATCTCTTTTAACAAGGGCTTTAGGAGCCGCCATTTTTTTAAGGGCTTCAATCGCCTTTTCCGCCTTTACTTCCTGCGCTGCTCCAAGAACAGCATTGATAAAAATTACAAGCAGAATAATTACAGTGTCTATATACTCTCCCATAAAAAAAGTAATCACTGCCGCACCTAACAACACATAGATAAGAGCATCTCTGAGTTGAGCAAAAAACAACTGTAGAACAGTTTTTTTCTTCTGCCCTTCGAGCCGGTTCGGTCCGTATTTAATAAGCCTGTTTTCCACCTCTTTTTCAGATAAACCGATTCCCGGATCTACATCCAGATCTTTTAAAGTTTCGTTTACCGATTTTGAAAACCACATGGTTATTTACTTTAATGTTTTT
>CAZSEX010000044.1:0-12478 GCA_964606065.1 uncultured bacterium
CCCTGGCCAATGTTTCATCACGATTTAAGACATACTGGAAGGGCTAGAGAGCCCTAAGGAAAAAGAAAAACCGCGAAACGCACTAAACACACAAAAATAGTCACGCCCACCAGTCATGTGTCACGAGTCAAAACCAAAACCTAACAGCCAAGACCTAAATTTTTTCAACTACTCTCTGCTCCCTACTCTCTACTCACTATAAACAGTCGGGTCTTCGATACCAGCTTCCTTAAAACCCTTCTTACGCAATAAACAACTATCACATTTGCCGCAGGCACGTCCCTTATCATCGGGGTCATAACAACTATGAGTCAAACTGTAATCGACACCTAACTCTATTCCTTTCCTTATTATCTCCGCCTTAGATAAAGAGATAAGCGGCGTATGGATTTTTATTTTGCTGCCTTCCACGCCTATTTTTGTTCCGAGATTAGCGGTTCTTTCAAAAGCCTTTATAAATTCCGGTCTGCAATCGGGATAACCGGAATAATCGACCGCGTTGACACCGATAAATATATCAAACGCTCCAAGAATCTCAGCCCAACCGACGGCAAGACTTAAAAAAATAAGATTTCGAGCGGGAACATAAGTAACGGGAATCTTTTTACCTATATCTTCGACTTTCTCTCCCTTTGGAACCGTTATATTGCCCGTTAACGCGGAACTTTCAAAAGAGGATAAGTCGACATCCATAATTAAATGTTTCTCGACACCAATTTTCTCGGCTATTTTTTTCGCAGCTTCAAGCTCGAAAGCATGTCTCTGACCATACCGAAAACTAATCGCGTAAACTTCATATCCCGAACCTTTAGCGATAGCAAGGGTCGCCGACGAATCTATGCCGCCGCTTAACAAAACTACGGCTTTTTTACTCAAATTATTTTCCTCTCTCGATTTCCGGCCATAAAATTTTGTGAAGCTGTAATTGAAGTCGTACATTCAAATTGTCCGTCAATATCCTTTCCGCGAGTGTGGAGGGATCGATTTTTCCCCTGACCGGAGATAAAAGAATTGTAAATTTACCGGTTATATCTTTCTCTTTTATAACTTTCTTCGCCCAATCATAATCAGATTTCTCGCCAAGCACGAATTTGATTTCGTCTTTTGGACCCAAACGCTTTAAATTATCCCAATCGGTCTTATCGCTTTCCCCGCTCGACGGGCATTTTATATCCATAATTATTACAGCTTTATCGGATATAACACTAACATCTTTAGTCCCGTTAGTTTCAACAAGCACTTTAAAACCTTTATCTATAAGGGAATCTACAAGAAAAGGGGTTCCGTCCTGCAGAAGCGGCTCTCCACCGGTAATTTCAACATACTGGCATTTGTATTTTTTTATTTCTTTAAGAATTTGTTCTACGGATAAATTTTTTCCTTCTTCGAACGCGTATTTCGTATCACAATAAGAACATCTGAGATTACAACCTGTCAATCTGACAAAAACAAAAGGGATTCCCGAAAAAGAAGATTCTCCCTGAATAGAATAAAAAATTTCATTAACTTTAAGCAATTCATTTCTCCGAATATTTTACACCATAATTATCTGATTCCCAAACCGTTACCTCGGAAATTTTAACATTTTCAGGCAAAATTCTTTCTATTTTTCTATAAATATACCTGGCAAGATTTTCAGCCGTCGGATTCTCCTTGTCAAAAGGATCGATCTGATTAATATAGTGATGGTCGAACTCACTGATTACAGAATCCGCTTTCATTTTCAAATCTTTAAAATCGATTGTCATACCAATTTTATCTAAACGATCGCTCTCAACTTCCACTCTCACTTTCCACGTATGCCCATGTAAGTGTCCGCATGATCCTCTATAATCGCGTAATAGATGAGCCGCCGAAAAACCTGTATCTATAAAAGTTTTATATACAGTTTTTTTCTCTTCCATTTTGTGTCCTCAAATCAGTATAAGAACAGCCCTTAAATTTGTCAAGTTCTGGTTTTTCCCACCCAACCCCCCAAAAAAAATCTCACGCAAAGCGCACAAAAATACATGAAAAAAATTTTCATTGAGTTCGACAGCATTCTTCGCCCACGTTTGCCCGGTTGGGAGGAACAACCGTTCAGAGTGTAATCTTGTGGCTTTAACATGCGGTCTAAAAAAAACCCTTGACAAAACGAGCTTTTTCCAATATTTTGTAAACAAAAAGGAGGGAACATGGATAGATTTAAAAAATTAGTTCTTTTTTTATTGTTTTATTTTTTGATTGGCCCTATTGTTTTAAATGCCAAAAATATAGGAGTACTTCCGTTAAAACCGGTAGGAATCGAAATTAATATAACCGAAGCTGTCCATCAATTACTGGGATCAGAGTTGAGCTCTTATGGTTACACGGTTTTATTGCCAGATGAAATCGAGGAAAAACTCGGTAAAAAAATACAATGTTACAACAAGGAATGCGCGGCTGAAATCGGGACACAAATGGGGCTTGAAAAAGTAATATTCGGTTCTCTGACCAAAATTGGTGAAAAACATATTATTTCCGCAGTAGTGGTCGAATCTCAATCGGGTAATATAGTATTTTCAGATAAAGTAACTTCGCAAACCGCGGAAGATTTAGATGTGTGTATTTCTCGTCTTGCAAAATCCATAGAATACGGCAAAGAAGTAGAAAAAACTGTCGAAGTCGGTAAAATTATGGAATCAGAAGTAGAAATGGGAGCGAAAAGAAAGAAAGCCTTCTTCTCAAGCGGCGTGGGATTCGGTATGGGAACACCCGCGGTGGGCTATGGTGATACCGATAACGGTACAATAAATTATTTTGAATGGAAAGGCTGGTACGAAACCCCGAAATTTGCCGCGGAAGTTGCCTGGTACTTCGGCTCCGGAATCGGGGATTCTGATATAGGCGAATGGGCACTTGGCATATCTTTTCTTTACTTTATGAATACAACTGATTTCTCTCCCTTTTTAAGCTTCGGTCTGGCAAGAAAAAGCATAACTTTAGGATTCTACGATTATTCCGACGGATTAGCCTTAGAAGCCGGAGCAGGCATAGTGGTATTCAGGACATACGATTTCAGACTCGTTCTCGACGGAAAACTTTCAACATCATTTTTTGATGTAGAGGATGCTGAAGGCCCCCATTCTTCTATAAAGATAGGAATAAATTTACTTTACAAGAGAGAGAAAGGCGGAGGCTGCCTTGGAGGCGGAGGCTGCGGCGGTTTTTAAACATAGGAAAAAGATCCGAAAGTTAGAAAAAATACTCCTTGAAGGACAATAAATGGAATTAGGATTTATAATCGGTGCAATTATTTTAATTGCCGGTATATTACTATGGCGTATCTCGAGCGAAGAAAACTTCGTATTCTGGGGTTTTATTTTTTCCTACATCGGTATATGGTTATCTCTAATTTTCGGCTTTCTTTCACTATTTAAAAGAGATATATTCCCTTTCAATTTTAATTTTATATGGGGTATTATAATCGGTGCCATAACGGGAGTTATAACGGGCTTTACAAATCTATATTTCTGGACGTTCGAAGAAGTATTCCAAAAAAATCAGACACCTGAAGAAGGAATCGGGGGTGCCGGATTGGGATGCCTCGGAGGAATCTTCAGTGTTGTTCTCGGCACTTTGATAGGTTCTCTTATCGGCAAATTCTGGGGATAATGTAAATCCAGAAGGAATGAATCCCTTTCTGTTCTTTTATACAAAAATGCTCCTAATTTGTTTCTGTTTGTTATCATAAAAAATCAGGAACTCTAATTACATTTTTCTGATATATATATTCCAAATCTTCTGTTTGTACAGCAACGCGCATGAACTATTTCTCAATAAAACACATAAAGCATTGACAAATAAGGCTTAATTAAATATATTCAAAAAAGTATTAATTATAATATTGTATCACAGGAGATATAATTGAAATCTTTAAAAACTCTGGCAGAAAAAAATAAAAAAATCCGGAAACTAAGAAAAATCCTGAAGAACTATAAATCTGTTCTGGTTGCGTATTCGGGCGGTACAGACAGCAGTTTTCTTTTGAAGGCGGCTGTAGATTTCCTGGAACCGCATAAGGTTCTGGCGGTTACCGTAAAAACCGAATTCCTTCCGAAAAATAAATTTAAGGAAGCAAAAGAAATCGCGGAATTAATCGGTTCCAGATGGAAAAGCATTGAAACACATATGCTAAAAGAAAATAACCTGAAAAGAAATCCGACTGACCGATGTTACATCTGCAAAAAAATAATCTTAAAAAATCTAAAGAAAACGGCAAAAGAAGAAGGATTAAACGAAGTAATCGAAGGAACAAATATAAACGACACATCAAAATATCGTCCCGGTCTTAAAGCCATAAAAGAACTCGGCGTTAAAAGTCCTCTATTAGAAGCCGAATTTACGGAAGAAGATATTAAAAAATCAAGCAGAAAATTAAATCTCCCCACATGGGACAAAAGCTCTTTCACATGCCTGGCAACGCGTTTCCCCTACGGGTCAAAACTCACAAAATCGAGTCTTAAAAAAGTGGAACTTGCGGAAAATTTCCTGATAACCAGAACTTTTAAAAATTTCAGGGTCAGAAGCCACGGCAACATAGCAAGGATCGAAGTACAGGAAAAAGATTTCGATAAAGTTTTATCCAATAAAAAAAGTATAATAGAAGAATTCAAAAAAATAGGATTCGAATATATAACCCTTGATATTGAGGGTTACCGGAGCGGAAGTATGGATACAGGTATTAAAAATGGATAAAAACAAAATAAAAAAACTACTCGAGGAAGTAAGTAAAGGTAAAAAAAGCGTAAAAGAAGCGCTAAAAACATTAGAAAAGTTACCTTTTATGGATTTAGGTTTCACGAAAATAGATACACACAGAGAACTCCGGATGGGCGCGCCCGAAGCTATTTACTGTATGAACAAAACACCCTCACAGATAATAAAAATCATAGAAAAAATGAAACCCGACTCCAATATAATAGCCACAAGAGTTTCAGAAGAATCTCTCAAAAAAATAAAAGAAATTTTTCCTGAGGCTAAAATTTATCCTGAAGCGAATCTTGTTTTCATCGGAAAATTTCCCGAAAAAACAATTGGAAAAATAATAATCATTACCGCGGGAACTTCAGATATACCTGTTGCCAGGGAAAGTGAGATAACCGCCAGATCCATGGGTATAAAAGTTGAAACATTCTTCGACGTCGGAATATCCGGGATACACAGAATACTAGACATAAGAGATAAATTGAAAGAAGCGGATATTTTAATAGTAATTGCCGGAATGGAAGGAGCCTTACCTTCGGTGATAGCCGGGCTTATCGATACTCCTATAATCGCTGTACCGACATCTATCGGATACGGGGCAAGCTTTAAAGGAATAGCTCCACTACTTACGATGTTAAACTCATGCGCCCCGGGTGTAAGTGTCGTTAATATAGATAACGGCTACAGTGCCGGATTTTTCGCGGCAGCGGTTATAAAGAAAATACTTAAAAAGGAGACTTAATGAAGAACTCAAACGAAAAAATTATTTATATAGATTGTTTTTCCGGAATAAGCGGTGATATGTTCATTGGAGCACTTCTTGATTTAGGCATAGACGAGAAAAAATTTACAGATGAGCTATACAAAATTCTTCCTCCCGAAGGAAAAATAAAAATAAAGAAAGAAAAAAGAGAAAATTTCAAAGGTACAAAGTTCGATGTAGAAGTAACAAAAAACAACCTGGAAGAAAGACACTTAAAAGACATTGAAACATTACTCGATAGTTCTAAATTAGAGAAAAAAATTGTAGAAAAAAGTAAAAAATTATTTGAAGAACTCGCGGAAGTCGAAGCAAAAGTACATGGAACAACAAAAGACAAAATTCACTTCCACGAAGTCGGCGCCATAGATTCGATAGCCGATATAGTGGGAGCTGTAATCGCGATAGAATTACTCCAGGTAAAAGAAATACACTTCTCTCCCATAAACGTGGGAACGGGCTCGACACAAATAGAACACGGCAGGGTCCCCCTCCCTGTTCCGGCTTCTGCCGAACTCCTCAAAAAAGCTCGAGCTCCTATATATTCTTCCGGAATGCATAGCGAACTGGTAACTCCTACAGGCGCTCTATTTATAAAACACTTCGTCCATTCATTCTCTATACCGGAAATACAAATTAAAAACATCGGCATAGGATTTGGGACAAAGGAATTCCGGGGAACGCCTAATTTCTTAAGAGCAATATTGGGAATAAAGATAAAGAATGAGTCCGAAGAAGAATTCCTGATCGAAACAAATATCGATGATATGAATCCGGAATTCTTGCCCCTGGTCGAGGAAAAACTTTTAAAATCCGGAGCGTTCGAAGTTTTCAAAACGCCCATTCAGATGAAAAAAGGGCGGGCAGGATTAGAATTATCTTTAATATGCGCAAGAAAAGATATAGAAACTTTAACCAATATAATTTTCAGAGAAACGACAACGATAGGAATTAGAATTCACAGCATAAAAAGAAAAAAATTAGACAGAGAAAACAAAAAAATAAAAACGAGATATGGCGAAGCAGAAGCAAAACTTGCCTATTTGAATAATGAACTGATAAACATTTCTCCCGAACTCGATTCCTGTGAAAAACTCGCCAGAAAAAACAATTTACCGGTAAAGGAAATCTACGAAGAGGTAAAAGAAACAGCTAACAAATTACTGAAGAAAACAAAATAATTTAACCACCAAACACACAAAATACACTAAAATTTTTATTGTTGTTTTTTAAAACTAAAACCTAAAATCCAAGAGCTAAAAACTAATTGCTCGCACAAAGGCACCAAGGTACAAGGTTTTTATTTGTTTTAACCGAATCCCAACCCCTAAATCCCAAATCCTAAAATTATTTAATCCTGTTCCCAACAGTTGCTTTTATTATATCGCATTGCTTCACTCCTGTTGTGGCGCACAATTTATTGAAAAACCTGTGTATATCCCTGGCTTTTCCTCGAACACTTATTATTTCCATGCAATTATCATGATTCATGTGTATATGTTGAGTGGAGATAACCAGTTTGTAAAAATGATGCTGTATTTCGGTTATTTTTTCGCCAAGATGGTGCTTATGGTGGTCGTAAACAAGTAAAATACCTCCACAAACTTTATCGTCTTCTTCCCATTCTTCCTCCACAAGTCTTTTCCTGATCAAATCCCTTATCGCCTCGGAACGATTTAAATATCCTTCTTCTTTGATAAGTCGATCAAACCGCTCAATGAGATCATGATCCATCGAAACACCAAATCTTATAAGCTTCCCCATAATTCTCCTCAACCGCGTCGCCAGTCTTTATTTAATCCTTTAACCTAAGACCTAATACCTAAACCCTTATTTAACCTATTGCTGAAAACGAACCGGGAAAGAAAGAGGAACCGCTACAGGCTGATTTCCCTGAAGCGCAGGTGAAAATTTCAATTTCTTCGCGTTTTCCACGGCAACCTTATCTAAAATAGGATGTACGGATTTAACAACAGTTACATTAGTAACGTTTCCCTGTTTATCTATCCACAGCTGCAGATAAACCGTACCGCTAAGGCCGAGAGTTCTCGCTATTTCCGGATAGGCAAAAGGCACTTTGTCGAGATTCAAAGGTTTAGGAGGAACCTCATGGGGAACGAACTTCGGAAGTTCTCCTGTCTCTTCCTCTTCTTCCGGTTCCGTTTCTGTTTCGGTGCTCACTACCCTTCTCGCGGTAGAAGCTGTAGTAGTGGCTGCTCTTCTTTCAGGCACCTGAGGAGCTGCTGTAGCTTGAAGTATTTCCTCCGCTCTGGGAGTTTCCTCTCTTACCCTTTCTATTACCCTTCGTTCTACCACCGTTTGCGACCTTTTATAACTTTCCCCCAGAGAAGCAAGATCAACGGCACTCGAAGGTATCTGTCTGAACCAGAGTTCATCGACAAAAGAAATAACCGGTCTCTTATCATCCGGTTGAATACCCTGAATGTTTCTCTTGACGAGAGTTATCTTTTGAGGAGCGTAAAGAAAAGTATAGGGTAAATCATCTCTTATTGTTTCCTGGAATTCATACCAGGCGCTCTTTGCTTTTTCTCTATCGAGAGAAAGAAGGGCTTCTACTATCAGACTGTCTATAGTTGAATTCCGATAATCGACAAAGTTGTACATTCCTTCAGAACCCCATATCTGAAATGGATTAAACTCCTTTTCTACTTCCCAGCCCATTATGTACGCATCAAAATTTTTCTTAAACAAGCGATCTATAAAATTAAGACCGGAAAGAGAAACAATCGAAGTATTCACTCCTATACTTCTTAGATCGGAAACCACTCTTTCAGCCACTTTTCTCCTCAAAGCGTTTCCTTCTTCGATAAGTATTTCTAAATTTAATCCCTGATAATACCTCTGCCCTCTCCTTTTAGAATAACCGAGCTGCTCAATCAATCTTATAGCACCTTCTTTATCCTCTCTGATATTTTTCAAATCAGGATTATAAGCCCAGTGTTCAGGAGTTATAGGACCATTGACAACCTGCCCGTAATTATCCAAAACCTCAGAGATTATCTGTTCCCGATCAATCGCGATACTGAAAGCCTGCCTGAGTTTCTTATCAGAAAATCGTTCAATGTTCCAACCGATATACGTATAAGATCTTCCAGGCGAAAGTACCTTGTTATAGGAATTAAGAGTATCGTAATTGTTGCCGGGAGGCATATCGAATGCCAGATCCACATTTTCTTCTCCCAATTCAGCCAGAAGTTCATCCATAGAAACAGGAATGTAGAAAACCATTCTGTCGACTGGAGCTCTTCCTCTGAAATAATCAGGATTCGCGGTCAATTCTATCAATTTTCCTTTATTCCATTCTCTCATCTTATATGGACCCGAACCGACCGGATCATTATTAAAATCACAATCAGCAAGATTTTCTTCTCTCTCTAAAATATGCTTTGGGATAGGATAAATATTTGTGCTCTGTAATTCACCCGCGTAAACCTGCTTCAAATTAAATCGAACCTGTTTCGGACCCAGTGCTTCTACACTTTCAATATAACTCAATTTCTGCGCAAGAGGCGAATTATTTTTACTGTTTAGTATTTGATCTACCGTAAAAACGACATCCTCAGCCGTTACCGGTTTTCCGTCATGCCAGGTCGCGTCCTCCGCAATAGTATAAGTTATCGATTTTAAATCTTCTGAATAAATCCAGGATTCCGCCAGCGCCGGACGCACTTTCCCATCGGGTTTTTCCGAAATCAAAGGAACGAACAATTGAGCGGTAACAGGAGAGATCCCTGAAAGAGAAGGATATATAGGATTTAAATTGGATGGTTCATCCAATATTGCTACTATTAATGTTCCTCCTTTATTGCCCTTGTATCGAAACTCTTCCATTTTCCGGCAACCACTTAACAGAACCAGAAAAAACAATATAAAAAAAAGACTTAAACTGAATTTTTTCATCGAAGCCTCCTTTTACTCTAAAATTAAGAAAAATATAAAATTAGTCAAGGGCTTATTTTTCCACCCCTCATTTTTTACCACAGAGTGCACAGTATTAATTATGAATGTTGAATGTTTAATGTTGAATTAAAAACTCAAAATTCAAAATTTAAAATTGCCATAGTCCATGGCTTTCTGTTCTATTCGAGTTCAAATTTTACGGGAAATGAATAACGAACGTCAACCGGCTCATCTCTCTGTATCGCGGGTGAAAATTTCAGCTTTTTAGCACCCTCTACCGCCACCTTATCATAAATAGGATGAAGAGACTTTATCAGAACTACATTTCTCACATTACCCTCTTTATCTATCCAGAGTTCCAGAAAAACCGTACCTTCAATTTGAAAAATATCCGGATATTTAAATTGAACTTTATCGAGGTTTAAAGGTTGCGGGGGAATTTCATAAGGTACGAAAGGAGGAGGATTAAATTCGACCGTCGAAATCTTACCATCTTCAGCGATAAGATTTGTTTTATCTATGGTTTCTGCTTCAATATCCGCTTCTGTTTCCGCCGCTACAGGCATCCTGGGTCTTACAGGAGGCGGAGGTTTAACTATATTTTCAAGCTGAGAAGGCAATTTATCTATCCTGATAATTGTATTAATTTCCGGTTGATATGGTTTTGTTTCGATTTCAGGAATAAAGACAAAACCGGCAATAAAAGTCACAAGGGTTACTAAAAAACCTATTCTTATATTAAGCATAAACCTTCTCTTTAAATCATTTTCCATTTTAACCATATTATCCTCCTGTTTTTTTCTTTTTTCTATCTATTTAGATACCTTTAGCCCAACAAAAGTTCCCCCTAATACGGATCCTCCGTATCGGTTAAGTGGTTAATTAGTCGAGTGGTTGAGTAGGTTTTAGGTATCAGGTATTGGGTTTTAGGTTTAAAAAAAGAACACTAAATTTTAGTTTATTTCGTGTGTTTAGTGGTTAAATAATTTTTTAAACGGTGTTGACTTTTCCGTATTGCAATATATTTATTGCTATGTTTTTTGTGGAAAAGGGAATCAAAAAAGATCTCGAAAATCCAAAAGCAAACTCTCTCAAAGACGATATAAATTTATCAGGTATATCCTCAGTAGAAAAATTATGGATAAACGAGATATTTTATATTGAAGGAGAACTTGGAACTTCGGAAATCAAAGAATTAACGGATAAAGTGCTTGTGGATCCCGCGCTCGAAGAATACTCCATAAACAAACTACTGGACAGAAAAGGAAAAAACTTAACAATCGTATATAAACCCGGGGTTTTTGATGAAGAAGGAGAAACTCTGAAAGAAGTAGCGCAAAATCTTAATTATAAAGTAACAAGAACCAAAACCGGGAAACGTTATATTTTCAAAGGAAGAATTTCTGAAAAAGAGCTTGAAACTATTAAAAATCAGCTCTTAATGAACGATCTAATACAAATTGCAATAGACCCACTTAAAGTCGAGTTTCCACATCCTTCGCCATATAAATTTAAGAAAAATATAGTTCCGATAACCGGCGCAACAGACAAAGAATTAATAGATACATCAAAAAAACGACTTCTTGCGCTGACTCTCGAAGAAATGAAAATAATCAAAGAATATTTTAAAAATGAAGGCAGGGAACCGACCGACCTGGAATTAGAAACAATAGCTCAGACATGGAGTGAACACTGCTGCCATAAGACTTTTAAGTCTCCTATTAAATCCGATAAAAAAGATACAATCAAAAAGAAAAGTCTGTTCGGATACATTAAAGGCGCGACTGAAGAAATAAACAAAAAAAATGTACTGCTTTCTTTCTCCGATAACGCCGGGGCTGTAGAGTTCGATAAAGAATACGCGGTTACATATAAAGCAGAAACGCATAATCATCCTTCCGCGCTCGAACCTTACGGAGGCGCGGAAACAGGAGTAGGGGGAGTAATAAGAGACACGATGGGATGCGGTCTGGGAGCAAAACCGTTCGCTTCCACGGATATTTTCTGTTTCGGAGACCATGAAAGCAAAAGAAAAAACCTTCCGAGCGGCGTTCTTCACCCCCGAAGAATAGTACACGGAGTAATAGCGGGGGTGCGGGATTACGGAAATAAAATGGGAATTCCCACAGTGGGCGGAGCGGTATATTTCGATAAAGATTTTAATTACAATCCCCTTATTTTCGTGGGAAGTATGGGAATAATTAAGAAAAAACATTTAAAAAAGCAAGTTAAAGAAGGCGACCTGATAATCGCTCTGGGAGGAAAAACCGGAAGAGACGGAATACATGGCGCGACCTTCTCATCTTTAAGTCTCGACGAACAATCCCAGGACGTATCCGGTGGAGCCGTGCAGATAGGTAACCCGATAGAAGAAAAGAAAATGCTGGATGTTCAGATGATCGCAAAAGAGAAAAACCTTTACCGCGCGGCAACCGACTGCGGTGCCGGAGGTTTTTCTTCAGCCATAGGAGAACTGGGTGAGAAAACAGGAGCCGTCGTCAACCTTGAAAAAGCGCCCTTAAAGTACGAAGGACTTTCATACTGGGAAATATGGGTTTCGGAATCACAGGAGAGAATGGTTCTGGCTGTACCGCCCGAAAATTTAGAAAAAATCAAGGAAGTCTTCGAAGAGGAAAACGTGGAATTTACAGTCATGGGTAAATTCGGCGGAGGAAGATTAGTATTAAAATACAACGGAGAAGTAGTGGGAGACATGGATCCCGATTTTCTCTTTAATAAAGTACCGATTCCGGAAAAGAAATTAAAAATAAAAAATTATAACAGAAAACCTTCCTCTTTCAAAGCTCCCGATAACTTCGAAAAAACTCTTCTTCAGGCGCTATCATCAAAAAATATAGGAAGCAGAAGATGGGTAACCCGGCAATACGACCATGAAGTTCAGGGTGGAAGCGTATTAAAACCTTTCGCCGGAACCGACAGTCCCTCTGACGGCTCTGTAACAAGACCTCTCCTTTCTTCAAAAAAAGCAGTTGTTCTCGGATTCGGTATAAACCCATCTTTTGGTAAAATAGACCCATATAGAATGGGGGCTTCAGTTATCGAAGAATCTCT
>CAZSEX010000045.1:0-12129 GCA_964606065.1 uncultured bacterium
TTTATACTCCCCCGGGATTTTCGAAAAATAAAAAATACCCTGTACTGTATCTTTTACACGGCATAGGCGGTGACGCGACAGAATGGCTTAAAGGAGGTCAACCTCAGGTAATCCTGGATAATCTTTATTCTGAAAAGAAAATCGAGCCGATGATTGTTGTTATGCCCAACGGCAGGGCTATGAAGGACGACCGTGCGGTCGGGAATGTTTTTGACAGTGTTAAAGTGCAGGCATTTGAGACTTTCGAGGGAGATTTGCTTAACGATTTAATCCCTTTCATAGAAAAAACTTACCCTGTTCACAAAGATAGAGGAAATAGGGCGATCGCGGGTCTATCGATGGGCGGCGGGCAATCATTGAATTTCGGATTAGGCAATCTCGACAAATTCGCGTGGGTGGGAGGATTTTCTTCGGCGCCCAACACCAAAGAACCGGAACTTCTGGCTCCCGACCCAGCAAGACTAAGAAAGAAACTAAAATTACTCTGGATTTCGTGTGGTGATACCGATGACCTTATCGAAATCAGTCGACGCATTCACGAGTATTTAAAAGCAAACGATGTGCCACACATTTATTATGTAGAACCCGGTGGGCACGACTTTGAAGTCTGGAAAAATGATTTATATATGTTCACTAAACTGCTTTTTAAACCTGTCGATATTTCAATATTTTCCGAGTACAGTATCAAAGGAAGACCCGCGTCGACTAATGTAAAATACGGTTCTTCCGCCCGAAATCCGATTATCACGGATATATTCACTGCCGATCCGGCAGTATTGGTCTATAAGGATACGGTATTTCTATACGCCGGACACGACGAAGCTCCGGTAGGAAAAGCGGAGTACGTGATGCACGATTGGCATGTATTTTCTTCCACGGATATGGTTAATTGGACCGACAGAGGCGCGTGTCTCTCTGCCAAGGATTTTTCGTGGGCTGGCGATCACGCTTACGCCGGACAGTGCGTTTATCGCGACGGTAAATTCTACTGGTATGTGCCGATGGGACACAAAAAAGATAGTTTAAGCGACGGAGGCTTTGCCATAGGCGTAGCCATATCCGACTTCCCGACCGGACCGTTTACCGATGCCATCGGTAAAGCGCTCATTATAAACGAGATGACAACCGACCAAAAACATTCATGGGATGATATCGATCCAACCGTATTTGTGGACGATAACGGTCAGGCGTATCTTTACTGGGGCAATAAAAGCTGTAGATATGTAAAACTTAAAGACAACATGATCGAGCTCGATGGCCCGATTTCTCTTGTCGACCTGGAAAATTTTGAGGAAGCACCATGGCTTTACAAACGGAACGATATCTACTATCTTGTTTACGCGGCTTTGTTTCCGGAATGTATCGATTACGCGACATCTGATAGCCCTACAGGACCGTGGGTTTACCGGGGTAGAATTGCCGACACCGCATATAACAGCACCACTATTCATACGGCAATTATGGATTATCATGGTAATTCATATTTCTTTTACCATAACGGCGCGCTCCCCACCGGAGGCGACCATAGACGTTCAATATGCATAGATTACCTCTATTACAACCCCGACGGAACAATAAAAAAGATAGTACAAACAACCGGTGGAGTAAAAGCTGTTAAATAGAAAAAAGCGAAACAGAAATTAGCTCTTTATTTCAAGTAAGAAAATAAAAGTGGTTCCGTAAAATATTACCGCACAGACGAAACCATCCATTTTCTTACCCGAAAATAGGAGAATAGGCACCTTGACTTTATTGTCTTTTAAATAAATATTATAATAAGGCATTTAAATATGTAATGTTATTTTGAATGTAGGATTAAGAGTTGTGTTTTTTACAAATATAAAAATTTATTATTTATGAAACGTTACATCAAAAAAATATAAGGAGGAAAAAGTGAAAAAAATATTAGTATTACTTGGTTTTTGTTTTACAATGGGAAACTCCGTTTACGGACAATCTCCGTCGTTTCAAACCTATATAAACCCAATTATTCCCGGAGACCATCCGGATCCCACACTAACAAAAATCGGCGACCATTTTTACACATCCGGTTCTTCGTTCAATCCCACACCGAAAATTTATCATTCAACCGACCTGGTGCATTGGGAAGTAATCGCGCAGCCGGTTTCAGCTTCCTGGCCCGAATATGGAGATGAACCCGGTGGCGGCATCTGGGGGGGACATATGGTTTCATACGACGGAACCTACTGGCATTTCTTTGGAAGAGGAGGCGGCAGTATGTATTTCGTCACAGCGAATCAGCCGGAAGGTCCGTGGAGTGATCCAACCGAGATGACAGTTCCGGGGGGTATGTCGAGCCTGGGTGTGGATAATTCCATTTTTATTGATGATGAAACCGGCAAATGGTATCTACTGACAAAGCACCTCCCCACAAATAATCACATGGTGGAACTGGGCGAGAATGGTCAGCCCACCGGGACAGTACTTGATTTAACCTGGCTTAACCCGGATTCTGCGTACGGTTGGGCGGAAGGACCGGTTATGTGGAAACACAAGGACTATTACTATTACAGTTTCGCGGAACATCTGGTTGGCAAACAATACGTGATGCGCAGCGACACACTAACCGACGATGAGTCGGACTGGACGGTTGTGGCAAGTTCAAGTAACATTTTTACCGGTTCTCCGGGCACCTTCAACAGACCCAATCATATATCACCGGTAGTCATACTCGATGACAGCACAAGCTGGACCATTGTGCACAGTTATCATAGCAGCAACAGCTGGTATGCACATGGACGTCAGGGTTTGCTCTGCCAGTTAACTTACGATGAAGAAGATTTTCCCGTCATACAATATCCACCCACTAATGCTGTTCAGTCTCCGGACCTTCCCGGCAGCGGTATTCCCTGGATGGTACCAAAGTCCGACATGTTCAATGAATCCACATTGAAACCGGAATGGTCGTTCCTGGGATATACGCCCGACGGGACATATTCACTAACTGAAAGGGCGGGCTGGTTATATCTGGAACCTTATAATGGAAGCAATACTATAATTCAGAATGACGGCGAGCACAGTTATTCTTTAATCACAAAAGTGGATTTCGAGCCCGAATCCCCATCTGATGAAGCTGGTTTATGGATAATTAACGGACCTGAGACACATTATGTAAAAGTGTTTAGCACATTAAATAGCGAAAGTGAAAACGTATTAAAATTTAGCTTCGAGGACACTTCATACGAAGTAGAAAATACGGTCGGTTCAGCAGTTTGGTTGAAATTACTTCGAGATGAGCACATAATGTACGGTTTTTACAGTTCAAACGGGTTGACCTGGACTCAGATAGGTGAACCTATAAACGCAACACACGTCGATATAGAACAAACCACATTCAATGATTTTACCGGAAATCAACAGGGGCTTTATGTTGAAGGGAAATCAGCCTTTTTTGACCTTTATATTTACAGGGACGCTTATACACGTATCGCCGCGCAAAACCCTGCCAATAAATTTGAGGTGAGTTCTGCGAGCACCTATTTGAGAAACATTGAAAACGGCGACTGGGCGCTGTATGCAGGGGTTGAATTTGGCGGTAATGCCGATTATCTGAAAGCTCCTGATTCGTTTGCAGTCGTCGCTTCGAGTGAAACTTCAGGCGGTATAATAGAGGTATGGCTTGATTCTATCGATACCGGTAATAAAATCGCGGAATGCAATATCAGTAATACCGGCGATTGGGAAACTTTTGAGGTGTTTACATCTGAGGTGGACTCGGTATCGGGAAGGCACGATGTGTATTTGAAATTTACGGGCGGCGAGAACGAACTTTTTCGACTTCGATGGCTGAAGTTTTTAATTGAAGGTGATTCTCTTTCATATATAGAGGAATCCTCCTCTTCACATATCCCGAAAAACTACGTTTTAGAACAGAACAATCCGAACCCCTTCTCTCAATCTACAATCATCAGATTCGGAGTTCCTGATAAATCTTTTATTACCTTAAAGGTATACAATCTTCTCGGTCAAGAAGTAGCCGTACTTGCTGAAAAAGAGTACTCCCGGGGCATGCATTCCGTCACATTCGATGCGTCAGGTCTTGCCAATGGAACGTATTTCTGTGAAATTAAGGCAAAAGATACAGGCATTTCAATGACAAAGAAAATGACTTTAATCAGATAGGGCAAAATCCTTCGCTTAAGGCTTTGTCGAGAAATCTAATAAAATATCAAACATCTTATTAGTGCCACTCACTTGCCTGCAGGGAAGAATGACTGCATCGGGGTATAATTTGTTGTTCCTCTATGGTGGGTTGAGGAGGGTTTTAAAAAACAAAATTAAAATTCTCCTCCGTGTACTCTGTGTGTTGTTTTGTTCCTCTGTGTCCTCTGTGTTAAAAATTGAGGGGCCGGGTGGGGATTCTCTCTTGACATAGATTAAATTTTCATTAAAGTTTATTCATTAGAGAGATTGATATAAAGTATATTAATTATCAACGGACTTTAATTAATAATTGCAAAGGAGGTATAAAAATGAAAAGAGTATTAGTGTGTCTTTTTAGTTTATCCGTTTTACTTATGGGTATAATGAATACCGGCTGCGGGAAAAAATCAGTAACTCCTACTTTTACACTCGTCCCTAAGTCCGTGGGACTGCCTTATTGGACAGAAGTGGAGAGAGGAATGAAAGACATGGCAAAAGAACTGGGAGTGAAAGCCATATTCAACGGGCCCCCGACAGGAAGCAGCGCCCAGCAAATATCGATTATAGAAGGGGCTATCGCGAAAAAAGTCGCCGGCATAGGTATTTCCCCTAACGAACCCGAAGCTGTGGAAGCTATCATTAAGAGCGCCACAGAAAAAAGTATTCCTGTAATAACTTTCGATTCGGATTCACCCAACAGCCTCAGAAGTTATTACATAGGAACAGATAATTATCAGGCAGGAAAAACCCTGGCTGAAAATTTCGTAGAAATAGTAGGGACAAAGGGGAAAATAGCTCTGCTTACAGGCGGACTGGGAGCGATGAACCTAAACGAAAGAATCAAAGGATTTAAAGATGAAATCGAGAAATACCCCGACCTTCAGATAGTACAATTAGAGGCTAATAATGACGACGAATCGCTTGCTCTATCACAATCAGAAGCGATCCTGCAATCTCATCCCGATCTTCTTGCTTTTGTGGGAGTGAATGCGGCTGCGGCTCCGGGAGCTGCACGCGCGGTAAAAGCCCTAGGTAAAAAAGGCGAAGTTAAAATAGTAGGTTTCGACACAGTCCCTCTTACGAGAGATTTTATAAGACAGGGATACATTCAGGGAACGGTAGGACAAAGACCTTACATGATGGGATATATCAGCATTAAAGTCCTTTACGACATTCATAAGGGTAAAGAGATTCAATTACCGGAAGGGTTCAAAGCCGAAGACGATATAATAGATACCGGAATACTTTTCATAACTCCCGAAAATATAGACGAACACTTCCCTGAGTAATAAATATAAAAATATAAAAGTACCCCGGATGAAAAAGAAAACCGCAGATAAATACATTTTAGAGATGGAAAATGTATCTAAAACTTTTCCGGGAGTACAGGCGTTAAATAAGATAAATTTCAATCTAAAAAAGGGAGAAGTACATTCCCTTGTAGGTGAGAACGGCGCGGGTAAATCCACACTGTTAAAAATCCTCGCTGGGGCTTATAAAAAAGACACCGGGGTTATAACTCTGGAAGGAAAAGAAGTAACAATTACAGATCCCAAACAAGCCCTCGATCTGGGTATCAGCGTAATATATCAGGAATTCAACTTAATTCCCAATCTCAGCATAGCCGAGAATATCTTTATGGGAAGAGCTCCGCGTAAAAACTCAGCATTTATAGATTTTACGAAGTTATACAAAGAATCCGAACTCTTTCTAAAAAAAATCGGAATGAAAAAGAATGCGAAAACTCTTGTGAGCGAATTGAGTGTCGCGGAACAGCAGATGGTCGAAATAGCGAAATCCCTCTCTTTTTCCGCTAAAATAATAGTTATGGACGAACCAACATCGGCTTTAACGGAATCCGAAAAAGAGACTCTTTTTAAGATCATCAGAGAATTGAAGGAAAAAGAAGTCTCTATAATCTTCATTTCCCATATAATCGAAGAAGTCCTCGAGATATCCGACAGGATAACCGTCCTGCGCGACGGAAATTACGTGGATACCGTTAATTCAAAGGACACGAATCCCCGAAAAATAGTACAGATGATGGTCGGAAGAGAACTGAAAGACTTTTACCCAAAAGAAGAAGCTAAAAGAGGAAAAGTCGTTCTGGAAGTAAAAAACCTGACAAAAAAATCAAAATACGAAAACATAAGCTTTCAACTTCATGAAGGAGAAGTACTTGGTTTCGCGGGACTTGTCGGCGCTGGAAGGGCGGAAGTTATGAGGGGTATTTTCGGTATAGAAGCTCCGGACAGCGGCGAAATCCACATAAAAGGGAATAAGGTAAAAGTGCATTCTCTTTTCGAAACAATAAAAATGAAAATGGGGTTCGTACCGGAAGATAGAAGGGCAGAAGGGCTTATTTTGAGCCGCTCTGTAAAAGATAACATAAATATAACAAAATTACCCCATATAAATTTTCATGGATTTGTCAAACAAAAAGATGAAGAAAGAATAGCAAATGAATATTGCAAAAGTCTCAGGATAAGAACACCCGATACCAAACAGATAGTCCAGAATTTAAGCGGCGGAAACCAGCAAAAGATAGCTATAGCCAAATGGCTGGCTATAGGTCCAAGAATACTTATCTTAGACGATCCTACACGCGGAATAGATGTTGGCGCGAAAAAGGAAATATACTCGCTAATAAATAATCTGGCAAAAGAAAAAATAGGGATTATTTTAATTTCGTCGGAACTGCCGGAGATTATAAACATAAGCGACAGAATATTGGTAATGAGAGAAGGAAGAATAACCGGAGAATTTTTAAGAAAAGACGCGAACCAGGAAAAAATTATGCGGCTCGCTGCTCTAAGAAATTAGGAGATTTGTAAATGGATTTTAAAGATATTCTAAAAAGTACCGAATTCGGTATATTCGTGGCATTCCTGGCATTATGCGCAATTCTTTCTTTTGCCACTCCCAACTTTCTATCTATATATAATATATCCACCGTGATGAAACAGGTTTCCTTTATCGCAATTATGAGCGTGGGAATGACCATGGTTATTCTTACCGCCGGAATAGACCTGTCGGTCGGAGCTGTCCTCGGATTGGTAAATGTCCTCGCGGCATTATTTATCAATAAATTCGGTTTAGCTCCCGGAATTGGTGCAGCTTTACTCTGCGGTGCCTTTCTCGGTTTTGCGAACGGAATAACCATAGTAAAATGGGACTTACCTCCCTTCATAGTCACTCTCGGCATGATGTATATCGCGAGAGGGCTGGCAATGGTAATAACAAAAGGCTGGCCAATCACAGGGCTCCCCGCATCTTTCTGCTGCCTCGCCGAAGGACGACTTATCGGTATTCCCATTCCTGTTATAATAATGATAATAATATATATATTGGGATATTTATTCCTCTCCCGGACCATCTGGGGAAGATATATCTACGCTTCCGGAGGTAACGAAAAGGCAACCTGGCTGTCGGGAGTAAACGTAAATAAAATAAAAATTCTGGTTTATACGATAACGGGATTTTTGAGCGGTCTGGCCGGGATAATGCTCGCATCGCGTCTGTCTCAGGGCTCGCCAATAACAGGAACCGGTTATGAACTAAGTGTTATAGGAGCAGTCGTAATCGGAGGAACCGACCTTATGGGAGGTAAAGGTTCCGTTCTTGGCTCCCTGATTGGCGCACTAATCATGGGTGTTCTCGATAATGGGCTGGTACTCTTAGGAGTTTCAGCATTCTGGCAACAGGTAATTTTAGGAGTGGTTATAATTGTCGCCGTAGCCGGAGGAAGTATGAGAAGAAAATTATTCATGAAGGGCGAAAAATGAAAAAATACGCGATAGGTCTCGATTTCGGAACCAATTCCTGCCGAAGTTTGATTGTAGATTTAGACGACGGGACCGAACTCGCGAGTAACGTTTTTCCTTACCCTTCAGGAAAAGATGGAATACTGCTCGATCCAAAAGAGCCAAATCTCGCAAGACAAAACCCGCAGGATTACATAGAGGGAATAAAAGAAACAATCACAAATGCGATTTCGAAAGCAAAAAAAGAAAATTCTGAATTTGACCCTGGAAATATTATCGGTATAGGCATAGATACGACCGGAAGCAGCCCAATGCCTGTAAACAGTGAAGGTAAACCTCTTTGTTTTCTGCCGGAATTTGAAAATAATTTAAACGCGATGGTGTGGTTATGGAAAGATCATACGGGACACTCGGAAGCGTCTCAAATCACGGAACTCGCAAAGAAGATTCGCCCTGAGTACTTGAGTAAAATCGGCGGCACTTATTCATCCGAGTGGTTCTGGAGCAAAACGTTGCATTGTAATAATATAGACCCGGACGTCTTCAACGCGGCAGAAAGTTTCGTGGAAATCTGCGACTGGATACCCGCGGTGCTGACAGGAGAAACTCGTCCTGAAAGAATAAAAAGAAGTATATGCGCCGCGGGGCACAAGGCTATGTACAATTCGGAGTGGGGAGGTCTGCCGGATAAGAAATTCCTATCTGCCCTATCCCCCAAACTGGCGGGTCTCCGGGACAAATTATATGAAAAAGCTTTTCCTTCTAATCAGTTATCAGGAAAGCTATCAAATGATTGGGCGAAAGATTTGGGTTTAAAAGAAGGAATCGCTATCGCGGTTGGAGCCTTCGACGCGCACATGGGAGCTGTGGGAGCCGGAATAAAACCCGGCACACTTGTTAAGATTCTGGGTACAAGCACCTGTGACATAATGATTTCTCCAAACGATAAAAAACTTGCGGATATACCCGGGGTATGCGGAATAGTGGACGGTTCTGTAATGCCGGGTTATTTCGGAATCGAAGCGGGACAATCCGCTGTAGGAGATATTTTTCTCTGGCTCGTAAATAATCTGGTTCCTGAAAAATACGGGAAAACGGTCGATGAAAAATTCGAAAATCTATCACGCGAAGCGGAAAAACAGAAAGTAGGTGAACACGGGCTCCTTGCGCTCGATTGGAATAACGGTAACCGTACCATTCTTGTGGACGTACGGCTCACGGGACTGCTCCTGGGGCAAACACTTCATACCGAACCGTATGAAATCTACAGAGCTTTAATCGAAGCAACCGCATTCGGAGCTTTAACAATTATAAATAGAATAGAAGAATATGGTGTCCCCGTCAAAGAGATAGTAAACTGCGGCGGATTGGCTTCTAAAAATCCTTTTTTAATGCAAGTTTACGCGGACATCACCGGACGCCCTATGGAAATATCCAGAAGCGAACAAACTCCTGCGCTCGGAGCGGCAATCTTCGGAGCCATAGCCGCGGGAAAAGAGATAAGCGGTTTTTCAAATATCAAGGAAGCTCAAGGTAAACTAACCGGAATAAAAAAACGCTTCGAAACAAATTCAGCCAATAATTCAATCTATAAAAAACTATACTCATTATACAAACAATTACACGACGCGTTCGGAACAGAACAATGGTCGGGAAAAATGCACAATGTTATGAAAGATTTACTCATACTAAGGGACCGGCAAAGGAAGAGAAAATAATGTTAGACGATTTAAAAGAAAAGGTACTTATAGCAAATCTTGACTTAGTAAAATATAAACTTGTTACATTGACATGGGGTAATGTCAGCGGAATCGATCGGGAAGAGGGATTGATCGTAATTAAACCAAGCGGTTTGTCTTACGAAGGGATGCGGTCTTCCGATATGGTGGTCGTCGACCTGGAAGGTAATGTGGCCGAAGGAATGCATAATCCTTCATCGGACACCCCGACTCATTTAAAACTATATAAAGCATTTCCCGGAATCGGAGGAATAGCACATACGCACAGCAAGTATGCCACAATGTTCGCGCAAGCCGGGAAAGAAATTCCCTGTCTCGGCACGACACACGCGGATAGTTTCAAAGGGACCATACCGATTACAAGATTTATATCAAAAGAAGAAGTAAAAGAGGGATACGAAAAAAATACAGCAATTGTAATTACCGAATGTTTTAAAGATACAAATCCTATCGAGATGCCCGCTGTTTTAGTCAGAGGTCACGGACCTTTCACATTCGGAAAAACTCCTCACGATGCGGCAGAAAACAGTCATATTCTGGAACTCACTGCGGAAATGGCTTTCGGAACTTATCAGCTTAATCAGGAGTTTAAAGATTTACCCGAATATATTTTAAAGAAACACTATAACAGAAAACACGGTCCGGATGCCTATTACGGACAAAAAAACAAGGAGAAATAAAATGGAAAACATACCAAAAATCAATCCCGGTATCATTGCGGTAAGCAGAGACTGCTTTCCTATAGAGTTATCCCGAAAAAGAAGAAAAGCGGTCGTGGCGGAATGCGAATCGAAGAAACTACCGATAATCGAGGTTGAAACGATAATAGAAAATGAAAAAGACGTGCTGGAAGCGCTTGAAGAAATAAATAAGAAAAATATTAACGCGCTTGTCATATATCTGGGAAACTTCGGACCTGAAGGTCCAACGACAATGCTCGCTCAGAAATTTGAAGGACCGGTCATGTTTGCCGCCGCCGCGGAAGAAACGGGGAAAAACCTTATTCAGGGAAGAGGCGACGCGTACTGCGGTCTATTAAGCACGTCTTATAACTCCGGGTTAAGGGGCTTAAAACCTTATATCCCGGAATATCCCTTAGGTACCGCCGGCGAAATTACAGATATGATTAAGGACTTTATCCCCGTCGCGAGAATCTTAATCGCTCTGAAAAAACTAAAAATATTCGCTTTCGGTCCAAGACCGTTTGATTTTGTCGCCTGCAACGCTCCAATAAAACCTCTTTATGACATTGGTGTCGAAATTATGGAAAATAGTGAACTGGATTTATACGATATATATAAATCCGCCGAAGGTAATCCTAACATAAAAAAAGTTGCTTCCGATATGGAAAAAGAACTCGGCAAAGGTAATACCTACCCCGACCTCATAAACAAACTCGCTCAGTACGAGATCGCGTTAACAAACTTTATGGAAGATAACCTGGGAGCTTCGGAATACGGAATATTCGCCAACAAATGCTGGCCTGCTTTCGAAAAATATTTTAGATTTGTACCCTGTTTTGTAAATTCTCGATTGGCAGCACGCGGTATACCCGTATCCTGCGAAACCGATATATACGGCACGTTAAGCGAGTATATAGCGGCTTGCGCAACGGAACTGCCCCCAGCCATTCTCGATATAAATAACACCGTTCCGACAGATATTTACAAAAAAGAAAAGAGTAAAATCGGAAAATATAAACATACAGATCTATTCATGGGGTTTCACTGCGGAAACGTATCTTCTTCCTGCCTGTTAAACGGAACGATGAAATTCCAGCTTATTATGAATCGCCTGATGGAACCGGACAAAAAAGAACCGGATATTACAAGAGGTACTCTCGAGGGTCGGATTAAACCCGGAGATATTACAATTTTTCGCCTGCAATCGACAGGTGATACAATCCTTCGTTCGTATGTCGCGGAAGGAGAAGTACTCGACATCGACCCAAAATCTTTCGGCAGTATCGGTGTTTTCGCGATAAAGGAAATGGGAAGATTTTACCGTCATGTTCTTATAGGTAAAAAATTCGCGCACCATACCGGTGTTGCCTTCAAACACGTCGGCAAAACATTGTTTGCCGCCATGAAGGTACTGGGCATCGAAAATGTTTCTTTCAACCAGCCGGAGGGCATGCTTTACACGGGCGAAAATCCGTTTTGATGAATCAGTCAACAACTTATGAACTCGCTGGTTTTAACGGACATTCGTAAATTTAAACTTCGAGAAAAACCTAAACCCAATATAAAAAAGACTACCGATGTCTTATTAAAAATTCGCAACGTCGGAATTTGCGGCTCAGATATTCATTATTTCACAAAAGGAAAAATAGGCGATCAGGTTATCAAATTCCCTTTTACAATAGGACATGAGTGTTCCGCTATAGTCGAAAAAACGGGCAACAGAGTCACACGAGTAAAACCGAACGACCGCGTCGCGATAGAGCCCGCTGTATCCTGCGG
>CAZSEX010000046.1:0-12111 GCA_964606065.1 uncultured bacterium
CCATCTTCCGTATTCTTTAAAAAATGAAAATTGTCGAATGTATTCCTAATATTTCAGAAGGAAGAGATAAGAAAAAAATCGAATCCATAATAAAAAAAGCCAGGGGTATTCCGGGAGTTTATCTCCTGGACGTCTACACAGGAAAATCGACAAACAGAACCGTGATTACATTAGCCGGAAGTCCGAAAAGCATTAAAGAAGCAATTTATAAAATATTCAAAAAAACTTCGGAACTCGTCGATATGAGTAAGCACAAAGGAGCTCACCCCAGGATCGGAGCAGTCGATGTTTGTCCTTTTATTCCGGTTAAAAATATTACAATGAAGGAATGCATCGATATATCAAAGTTCGTGGGAGAAAAAGTTGCCGAGGAATTAGGAATCCCGGTTTACCTTTATGGTGAATCCGCGAGAGTTGAGAAGAGGAAAAATTTAACAAATATACGCAAGGGGGGTTACGAAGGACTCAGAGAAAAATTGAAAAAACCCGAGTGGAAACCGGATTTCGGAAAAGCTGAATTTAACGAAAAATCCGGAGCGAGTGTGATAGGCGCGCGTGATTTTTTGATTGCTTTTAATATAAATCTTAACACGAAAGACAAAGACCTTGCGGGCGCAATCGCCGGAAGAATTCGTAAGTCCCGTACTCTGGAAGGAATAAAAGCGATAGGCTGGTATATCGAGGAATTGGGCTGCGCGCAGGTTTCCACTAATGTAATGAATTTCAAGACAACCCCTCTGTATATTCTTTTTGAGAAAGTAAAAAAAGAAGCGAAAAAATTAAGTATCGAAGTTACGGGTAGCGAATTGGTAGGACTTATACCGGAAAAAGCTTTGCTTGAAACAGGAAAATTTTATCTGTCCTGGAATTTATTAAACAGTGAAATTTCTAAAAGCCGAATAATCGACGCTGCCGTGTCCGAACTTGGGCTTTCAGACAAATGTGAATTTGATCCGGAGGAAAAAATTCTTGAATATAAAATAAAAAAGGAGATATTATGAATATTTCAATTACCGATTTTTTAGATAGACTTTCTTCCGATGCTCCCACACCCGGCGGCGGTTCTGTGGCGGCGCTCACAGGAGCGCTTTCCTGTTCTCTTACTTCTATGGTGGGGAGTTTAACTTATGGTAAAAAGAAATACGAAGAATATTGGAAAGAAGCTAAAAAGATAATCGAAGAAGCGAAAGAGCTAAGAGAGGATTTTCTTTCTCTTTTTTACGAAGACATGGAAGTTTTTACAAAATTGATGGCGACTTTTGGTCTTCCGGGGAAAACGGAAGAAGAAAAAGAGAAAAAAGCCGAAGCTATTCAACAGGCAACGAAAAGGGCGATCGAGGTTCCTCTCAATGTTATGAAAAAAAGTCAGAGGGCGGCAGAAGTAGCTTTTGCCATGGCAAAAATCGGCAATTTAAACGCAATTAGCGATGCGGGAATCGCCGGAGAGATGGCTCTTGCCGCGTGCAGGAGCGCGTCTTATAATGTGCTTATTAACTTGAATTTCTTAAATGATCCCGAATATTCGGAAAAGATAAGTAGAGAGCATGAAGAGGTTCTCGAGAGGGTTGAATCTTTGCGTAAAAAAATCGCTTCACTCGTTGTCGGTAAAATAAAAAATTAGATTAAAAAGGGTTGATAAATTCTAAATTTTTCATATATTAATTTATTATAGTGAGGGTCGTTAGCTCAATCGGTAGAGCACCGGCCTTTTAAGCCGGGGGTCGAAGGTTCGATTCCTTCACGACCCAGAATAGTAAAAGAAATTCTATTTTTTATTAGGAGGGATATAAGTTTGTTTGACTATGTTCGTGATAAAGAGATTTTCATAAACGAACTGTCTTTAATCGCGAAAAGTAAAGGTGAATTTGTGGTCAAAGAGGGCGATCGCGATGATCACATGTATATTATAGTTGAAGGTAAGGTAAAGGTTATGCTCAAAAGAGGAAAAAAAGAGATTACTCTTGCTACTCTTGAAAAGGGTAATTTTTTCGGAGAGATGAGTCTATTTGGTAAAAACCCTCGCAGCGCGACGGTGCAGGCACTAACGGATTTGAAGCTATTAAAAATAACCAGGGAAGATATCGACAGGATTGGTGAAAGTAATCCAAAATTATTAAGCGAATTTGCCCTGGGTTTATGTACCGAATTGTGTCAGAGGATTTCAGAGGCGAATATTTCGTTAGAGGCTTATTATCATATAAATAGAGCCACCTTGAGGAACCCTAAATTCAGGAACTTTTTACAAAAAATTTGGAATGAAAAGGAGGAATAAATGTTAGGAACATTGATATTGTTATTAGGTTTTTCGTCTTTCAACTCGGGCAGTGGTACTTTTAATCTGTATTCGGCAAGAACTTTGCCGTTCGCGACTCTTAATTTTAATTCAAGTTTCGGAGGGGCAGTTCAGGACTATGGTTCTTACACACACATCGGAGCTAATGCAAAATTCGGCTTTACTTATGGTGTAGTTGATCCTTTAGAAATTTATCTGGGGACTACGGTATACGAGAAATACGGATACGGTGATGATTTCTTCGGTGACGATGCCCACAGCGAATTCGGCTGGCAGAATTTATACGGCGGGATTAAGTTTTGCCTACCTGTTGCAGGATCGCTGATTGAAGAGGAAAGATCTTTTAACTGGTTAGTAGGGGCGCATCTCGGAACAGAATTGAATCCTTTTTCCCCTGCGAATAAGACCGAAATAGTAGGGGACCCGCACTTTTTCTATCCTGCTTATAAGCATAATCCCGATCTGGCGTTAGATCTATTAAACGATTTTGAAATTTACCCTCTATTGGTTCATCTGAACTTAGGTTATGTTTTGAAAGGAAGTCTTTCGGACGCGCCTGGGGTAGACCCTCCCAATCTTATTCGTATGGGAGGAGGTTTTGAAATTGCGGCAGGTTCGTTTACTCGTTTTGTTTTCGAGACAAAATATCTCAAACCGGAAGAAGGTTATCAGGATACTTTAATCGGTACTTTCGGCATACGGTTTATAGCGCCCAGGAAATTTTCATTCGATATAGCAGTGGACCGCACTTTTAACGATGGGGTCGACTTTGTGCCCGATGCTCTGTTCGATGAAAAAGGTCAGTGGAGGTTTAAACTCGGATTTACATGGCAGAGCACAATTATAGAGAGAGTAAAAGAAAAGGAACCCGAGAAAGGAACGATAGTTCTTACAGTGAACGACGTGGCTACGAATGAACCTTTAGTCGCAAACGTAAATTTCAAAGATTCTCCGCTTAGTTATGAAACCGGGGAGGATGGAAAGGTCACCATAGAAATTATTCCGGGTGTTTATAATTTAGAGCTTTCTAAAGAGGGTTATGTTACGAGGGAAGCCGCCATTACGGTAAAACCCGCTTCTACTCTGAATATTAACACCGTTCTTAGAAAAGCGGAAAAGGAAACGGGAGTTTTCTCCGGTACGGTAAGTTCGTTCAGGGATGAAAACCCTCTGCAGGCGACAATTGAATTTTTGGGAACGGATATCGGAAAAGTAACATCTGATCCAGCTAAAGGTATTTTCATGAAGGAGGTTGAAGCAGGGACTTATAATGTTCGTGTTTCCGCCGAAGGCTATCTTCCTGAGACTTTCCCCGTAGAAATAGTTAAAGGTGAAACCGCGATAAAGAATGTAAAGCTGGTAAAGAAATTAGAAAAGGAAGAAAAAATTGTTTTAAGAGGTATTAATTTCGCGAGTGGATCGGCAGTTATACCTCCTTCCGAATATCCTGTTTTAGATCAGGTGGTACAGGTTCTGAAAGCCAATGAAAAAGTTAGGGTGGAAATCGGCGGACACACGGATTCTGTCGGTTCGGAAACATATAATCAAAGTCTTTCCGGAAGAAGAGCTCAATCTGTAAGGAACTATCTGATTCAAAGAGGAATAGATGCCAGCCGTCTCGAATCAAGAGGATACGGAGAATATCAGCCTGTGGCTCCAAATACGACTCGTGAAGGCAGAAGTCAGAATAGAAGAATTGAATTTAGAGTTCTTTCGACAGAATAACTGAAGAGTAACTTAGATCTGACTTCTTGATTTTTAGGTTTAAAGAAGAACTTAACAAGGAACAGGAAAAGGCTGTTAAGCACACCTCAGGCCCCGCTCTGGTGTTAGCCGGGGCCGGAAGTGGTAAAACGAGAGTTATAACATATCGAATCGCCTATCTTTTAGAACACGAAAACGCGAAACCTTATAATATCCTGGCGGTTACTTTTACAAATAAAGCAGCCGATGAAATGAAGGAACGTCTTTATACATTGGTGAGCAGTTCTATAAAAGGAATGTGGCTGGGAACCTTTCACTCTTTATGCGCACGTCTCCTGCGGGAATTTGCAGTGCGGACCGCATATACCAAGAATTTCGTTATTTACGATACTCAAGATCAGCATAATCTAATAAAGAATATTATGAAAGATTTTCGCGTTAATGAAAAAGAAGCCGATTTATATTATATTCATCGTTATATATCGAATCTTAAAAACAGGCTTGTCGATGAATACGAATTCAAGCCCTATAGTTACAAAACGGAAATAGTTAAGAATGTTTACGAAGAGTACCAGAGAAGACTTAGAGAAAACAACGCGATGGATTTTGATGATTTGCTTTTTAATCTTTATATACTTCTCGATTCCGACAGGAAAATTAGAGAGGAGTTAAACGATAGATTTAGATATAAATTAGTTGACGAATATCAGGATACGAATGTTTCACAATATGAAATATTAAAAAAATTGTCGGAGAAGTATAAAGATATATTTGTGGTGGGAGATGACGATCAGTCCATATATGGTTTTCGTGGCGCGGAAATAAATAATATTTTAGATTTCGAGGATGATTTTCCCGATTCAAAAGTATATAAACTCGAAAGAAACTATAGATCTACGAAAAGAATTCTGGAAGTGGCTTCGAATGTTGTTAAGAACAACCTTTATCGTAAAGGGAAAACATTATGGACAGAACAGGATGAAGGTGAAAAAATAATTCTCTTTTCGAGTCTTACAGAGAAAGAAGAAGCGAGCAGGCTGATTGGTTTTTTAAGGGAGGAGTTGAAAAAATGCAACAGGAAGGATATACTTATTGCCTACAGGACCAACGCCCAATCAAGAGCGATAGAAGATGCTCTGTTAAAGGAAAATATTCCTTACGTGATTATAGGAGGAGTGAAATTTTATCAGAGAAAGGAAATAAAGGATATCCTGTCCTATGTCAAATTCATAGTCAACAAAAAAGATTCGATCTCTTTTTTTAGAATTTTAAATACCCCCAGAAGAGGAATCGGGAAAGCGACGAGAGAAAAAATAGAAAAAAAAGCACGAGAGGGAAATATATCTCTGTGGAAAGCTTCCCTTAGTTTAGCTGCTGAAGATTCGAGTATCAAAGAGTTTGTAGAGTTGATAGAGGAACTCGATAAAATAAAGAGGGTCGATGAATTGATGGCGGCGATAGTCGAGAAAACCGGATATATGGAAACTCTCAAAGAAAAGGACTCTATCGAGTCCGAAAGCAGGATTGAAAATATACAGGAATTGCTGTCTGCTGTTTTCGAATTTACGGAAAACACGGGTAAATTTTCCCCCGAGGAATACTTGATAGAAGTTGGTTTGAAAACCGATATCGATAGCTGGAATAGATCCGATTCCGTTAATTTGATGACCCTGCACAACACAAAAGGTCTCGAATTCGAAGTCGTTTTTATAACGGGAATCGGAGATGGACTTCTCCCGCATTATCGAAGCATTAAGGAAGGAAATTTAGAAGAAGAGAGGCGTCTTTTTTATGTGGGTATAACAAGAGCCAGAAAGAAGTTGTACCTCTCTTATTTTCTAACCCATGGAGCAGGCTGGGGAAGCGGAAGAAGTATTATCCCCTCACAATTTTTAAAAGAGCTGCCTACGAAAGCCATAGAGAAATGCGAGGACTACACAACCGGATTAAATGAAACAGAGCGTCATATCTTGAGAGATAAAAAGGAAAGTTACAAATGGATTGAACACCCTGTGTTCGGAAAAGGATTGATACTGGACACGGTAGACGGAGACAAATTATTAATATCCTTTAATGGAATGACAAAAAAAATAAAGCGGAGTTTTTTTAATGAAAGAAATTGATATAAAACATCTTTCCCGGCTCGCCAATATAGAGCTTGATAAGGAAGAAGAAAAGATACTTCAGAAAGATCTGAACAAAATAATAAAACACATTAAGAAAATTCAGGAGGTAAATGTGGATTCGATTCCCTCCGCCACCCATCTCCATTCGGTAAATTTGCTTTTAAGGGAAGATGAAATAGAAAAACCACTATCTGTAAAAGAAGTATTATCAAACACGCAAAATCCGAGAAAAGATCACTTTACCATAAACAGGATTGTAAATGAAAACGATTTTTGAATATCGGGAACAATTTAGAAAAGGAGAAATGTCTCCTTTTGATTTACTTGAAAGCTGCCTTGATAGGATTGATCCGTCTCTGAATGCATATATTACGGTTACTGAAGAATTGGCGAGAAAAGGACTTAAAAAGGATACAGAAGGGAAACTGAAGGGCATACCCGTTGCCATTAAAGACAACATAAACATAAAAGGTGTTTCCACAACCTGCGCGTCGAATGTTTTAAAAGGATTTATACCGCCGTATTCCGCCACCGTAATCGAGAGAATAGAAAAAAGCGGAGGAATTTTTACGGGGAAAACCAATCTGGATGAGTTCGGGATGGGTTCGTCCACAGAGAGGTCTTGCTATGGACCGACTAAAAACCCTTTCGATCCAACAAAAGTACCCGGAGGGTCGAGCGGTGGTTCTGCTGTCGCCGTGGCTATGGGAAGCGCGGTTATATCGCTGGGTTCCGATACCGGAGGTTCCGTTCGCCAGCCCGCTTCTTACTGCGGATTGGTAGGATTAAAACCAACTTACGGAAGAGTCTCGAGATATGGTCTTGTAGCTTTCGGTTCATCTCTCGACCAGATCGGAATTATAGGAAGGAACGCGGAAGATGTGGAAATTATGCTGGAAGTAATAGCTGGTTACGACCCGAAAGATTCTACTTCTTCTAAAAAAGAAGTCGAAAATTACAGTGATCTAAGTAAACCTTTTAAAAACATAAAAATAGGTTTGCCTGAAGAATACTTCAAACAGATAGATTCGGAAGTTCACTCTTCGGTGATGGAAATAAAAAAGGCGCTGGAGAAAGAAGGAATTTCTTTTAAGTCTGTGTCTCTGCCCACCACCGATTATATTATACCCACCTATCAGGTTATTTCATACGCTGAAGCTTCTTCGAATCTCGCGAGATACGATGGAGTCAGATATGGTTTGCGGAAAACCGGCAGGGATTTTCGCGACACGATAAGAAAATCCAGAGATGAAGGTTTCCTGCCCGAAGTTAAAAGAAGAATTCTGGTCGGCACTTTTGTTCTTTCTTCAGAAGCCATAGCCGAATACTACGAAAGGGCGGATCTTATACGTAAGTTGATTACGCTTGAGTTTAATGAGGTTTTTAAAGATGTGGATTGTCTTCTGACTCCCGGT
The DNA here is from genome assembly GCA_964606065.1 of uncultured bacterium. Lineage (GTDB taxonomy): Bacteria > Hydrothermota > UBA3072 > UBA3072 > UBA3072 > JAFGHJ01. The sequence continues at coordinate 7,539 of CAZSEX010000046.1, forward strand.
ACCCCAACACCTGCTTTTCCAATAGGTGAGAGAACCGATGACCCCATCAGGATGCACGTACCGGATCGACTGACCGCCGGAGCGAATCTGGCGGGTATTCCTGCTGTAGTCGCACCGGCGGGAATGGTCGGGAAACTACCCGTAGGTTACCAGTTGATGGGTAAGCACTTCGATGAAAAAAAGCTTCTTTCGATCGTTAAACTGGTCGAAAATATAGTACCATTTAAAGGATTTTTAAATGAGGTATAAAAGAAGCGGTTACAAACCCACAATCGGTGTCGAAGTTCACGCGCAGCTTAAAACCGTCACAAAATTGTTTTGCGGATGTCCTGTAAAATTCGGAGGAGAAGCCAATACAAATGTTTGTCCCGTTTGTCTCGGACTCCCGGGAGTTCTTCCTTCATTGAATAAAAAGGCGGTGGAACTTACTATAAAAGCCGGTCTTGCTTTAAATTGTGAAATCAATACGAAATCTATTTTTGCAAGGAAAAATTATTTCTATCCCGATTTGCCTAAAGGTTATCAGATTACGCAGTACAGGTTTCCTGTAGCTTCTTCGGGTGAGATTTTTGTAGAAGGGAAAAAGGTAAGAATAAAGCGAGTTCATCTGGAGGAGGAATCGGCGAAGTTGATACATGAAAAGGATAAGTCTCTGATCGATTACAACAGAGCCGGAGTTCCTTTGATTGAAATAGTAACGGAACCCGATATAGATTCACCGGACATGGCTGTGGCTTATTTAAAAACGCTCCAGAAAATACTACAATTTGAGAACATTTCCGGAGCCGTAATGGCGAGAGGCGAATTCAGATGCGAGCCCAACATATCCGTGAGTAAAAAAGAAGGTGAACTCGGAACCAGAACAGAAGTTAAAAACCTCAACTCTTTCAGAGCCGTAAGAAACTCCCTTCTCTCTGAAATCGAACGGCAGATAGAAATTCTTGAAAAAGAAGGAGAGGTCGAACAGGCTACTATACATTATTCGGAGGAAACTCATAAAACCTGGGCGGCAAGAACAAAGGAGGAGTCTTCCGATTACAGATATTTCCCCGAGCCCGATTTACCTCCCCTTTTGTTAGATAAAAAGTGGATAGAAAAAATAAAGACCGGTATAGGAGAATTACCATCAAAGAAGAAAGAGAAATTTATGAAACTCGGATTGAGCGAGGAAGATGCGTCTATTATATCTAATTCCGTCACGGCTTCTCGCCTGATGGAAGAAACCCTGAAAATTATCGATGAACCGGTAGAAATCAGCAAATGGATATTAAGAGATTACAGAAGTCTTGGAGAACCCGATATTTCCCCGAAAGATTTCGGTGAAATGATAAAAATGGTTAACGACGGTGAAATTTCGAGAAACGCCGGAGCGGAAGTATTCACCGAAATGGTAAAAACAAAGAAATCTCCGAAAGAAATAGTAAAAGAGAAAAATCTTTCAAAAATATCGGATTCCGGAATCTTAGAACAGGCGGTCAGGGAAGTTTTCGGGGAAAACCCGGATGAGGCGACCCGCTTTAAAAACGGAGAAAGTAAATTACTCGGTTTTTTTATCGGTCAGGTAATGAGAAAAACCGGAGGGAAAGCGGATCCCAAAGAGGTTTCACGGATAGTATCCGAGTATGAAAAGAAATATTGAAATCAAGAAGGCGTCTGTTCATAATCTGAAGGGAATAGACGTCGAAATACCTCGCGATGAATTAGTTATCATAACAGGTATTTCCGGTTCAGGGAAATCCTCACTGGCTTTCGATACAATTTACGCCGAGGGTCAGAGGAGATATGTCGAATCGCTGTCGGCTTACGCCAGACAGTTCTTGGGAGTTATGGATAAACCCGAAGTTCAATCCATAACAAACCTTTCCCCCACAATTTCAATAGAACAGAGAAAACTATCAAAAAATCCCCGTTCCACGGTGGGAACGGTGACCGAGATATACGATTATCTGCGTGTTCTCTTTGCCAGAACCGGAACCGCGTACTGCTATAATTGCGGGAAAGAAATCTCTTCTCAAACAGTCGATGAAATCGTTGCTCAAATTTTATCATACCCGGAGAACACCCGTCTCTACATACTCGCCCCTATCGCCAGAGGGAAGAAAGGGACTTTTTCTGTCGAGCTTAAAAAAATAGAAGAAAAGGGATACGTGAGAATGATAATAGACGGAGAAATTTTCGATATAGAGAACGTTCCCGAACTCGATAAGAACAAACCGCACAATATAGAAATAGTGGTAGACAGGATAAAGGTAAAAAAAGAAATCAGGAGCAGAGTGGCGGATTCCGTCGAAACCGCTCTTGAAGAAACCGATGGGATATTGATAATAAAAGATATAGACAACAATTCAAGCAGAATTTTTTCAACGAAATTCGCCTGCCCGGACTGCGGAATTAGTTATCCCGAAATTTCTCCCAGACTTTTTTCTTTCAATTCTCCTTACGGAGCCTGTCCTAAATGCCAGGGTATAGGAACGGAGATGGAGATAGATCCGGATAATATAATACTTAACGCTTCGTGGTCTATCTTTGAAGGAGCTATCGCTCCGGTGGGAGAACCCAGAGGGAGGTTTTTAAGGGAATTAAGTTCGCTTGAACGTAATTATAATTTAGATTTGAATACGCCATGGAAGAAATTAAACGAAAGAGAGAAAAGTTTAATTTTATACGGAGGTGATTACTGGGAGGGAGTGATCCCGTATTTAAATAGAAGACATCGCGAAACGGAGTCCGATTGGATAAGAAGTGAAATAGAAAAATATATGATTTTCGCGCCCTGCACGGAATGTCAGGGGGCGAGGCTGCGAAAGGAAGCTTTATCGGTAAAAATACAGGGTAAAAATATACATGATATAGCAAAAATGAATATAACTGAAGCCAGAAGATTTATAGAAAACATTAAGTTCAATGACGAGCGACAGAAAATCGCGACCGAATTAATAAAAGAAATACTTCGTCGTTTGCGTTTTCTCGAAGATGTAGGAGTAGATTATTTAACCCTGGAGAGGTCTACTCAAACTCTGGCAGGGGGAGAAGCTCAGAGGGTGCATCTGGCGACTCAAATAGGTTCGGGTCTTGTGGGTATTATTTATATTTTAGACGAGCCCACAATCGGTTTGCATGAACGTGATATATTAAGGCTGATTAAGACTTTAAAATCTCTTCGAGATATAGGAAATACCGTTATCCTGGTGGAACACGATTTTAAAAGCATTTTATCCGCGGACTGGGTTATCGACCTCGGTCCGGGAGCGGGCGAGAAAGGGGGAAAAGTGGTTTTTGCGGGCACGCCGAGCGATTTAAAAAAAGACGGGAAAACCATAACTGGTAAATATCTATCAGGCAAAGAAAAGATTCCGATTCCTGAAAAGAGAAGTAAGATAAATAAAGATAGAATTATTAAGATTAAAGGCGCGAGAGGTAACAATCTTAAGGATTTAAATATAGACATACCTCTAAATTGTTTTGTTTGTTTAACAGGTGTTTCGGGTTCCGGAAAGAGTACTCTTCTCATAGATATTTTATACAGAGCTCTCGCCCGAACCTTCCACGGTTCAAGATATCTCCCTCTCGAACATGAGAAAATCGAAGGAATCGAAAACATAGATAAAGTTATAAATATCGATCAGAGCCCTATAGGCAGAACTCCCCGCTCCAACCCTGCGACCTACACCGGAGCATTCGATCCTATAAGAGATTTATTCGCTGAACTTCCCGCTTCCAGAGTTAGAGGTTATGATAAAGGAAGATTCTCTTTTAATGTGGAAGGAGGGAGATGCGAGGAATGCAGGGGTCAGGGTCAGAAAAAAATAGAAATGCATTTCTTATCCGATGTTTACATTACCTGTAAAGCATGTAAGGGAAAAAGGTATAAGAAAGAAACGCTCGAGGTTGAATACAAAGGTAAAAATATAGCTGAAGTTCTTGACTTGACCGTTTCCGAAGCGCTCGATTTCTTCGCCGATATTCCAAAGGCAAAACAAAGGCTGCAACTCCTTCAGGATGTGGGGCTCGGTTACATAAGACTCGGTCAATCCGCGACGACTCTTTCCGGAGGAGAAGCCCAGAGAATAAAACTGGCGAAAGAACTTTCGAAAGTCGCCACGGGCGACACTCTCTATCTTCTGGATGAGCCCACAACCGGTCTTCACGCGCACGATATTAGATTGCTTTTAAAAATATTAAAACGCCTGGTGGATATGGGCAACACTGTCGTTGTTATCGAACATAATCTGGACGTTATAAAATGCGCGGACTGGATTATAGACCTTGGACCTGAGGGAGGAACGGATGGCGGACAGCTTATAGGAGAGGGAACTCCTGAGGAAATAGCGAAGATAAAAAAATCCTATACAGGGAAGTTTTTGAAAGAAATCTTGAGAAAAACTTAGACACAGAGTACACAGAGAAAAAAAACACACAGAGAGCACAGAGCCCCACCGCTCCACAAATTTTTTTTGTTTTTTCTAAATCCCAACTGATAAATCCGAAATCCTGATTAACCGCAAAGTCGCAGAGACCGCAGAGGAAAGTATTTTGTTTGAAACCCAACCCCCAAATACTAAACAGGAACCAC
>CAZSEX010000047.1:0-11314 GCA_964606065.1 uncultured bacterium
TCAGCCGTGAGCTGTTAGCCGAGACTGTGACAGAACCTCCTTTTCCACAAATTGCCGAAAACTAAGCTCTTGTTTTTCAAAGGCTTATTTTTTAGAAATCTGTTAATTTTGGACTTTTGACACAGTCTCTGCCGTGAGCCCATTTTGACCCAAACCATAAACGTTGACAATGATAGAATTTTTATTACAATTTTCATGTATAATGAAGTTACCTAGAAATGTTGAAATCAATGTAATAATAGAGTATTTGTGATGAGTATTAATACGTATGAACTATGTTAGCCGTGATTAAAAAAATATAAAAGGAGGAGAAAAATGAGCTTGGTACAATGTGCAAAATGTATGAAAGAGTTCGACTGGAACGAAGCTTATAAACAATCTTACACACCAGGTTCCCATATGCATAATCCACCTGGTCATGGAAACTTAAGACCAAAGGCATTTTGTCCGCACTGCGGGTCTTTGGTTGCTGAATGGGATATCGATCGTTATGGAAACAGAAATCGCTGGAATTGGTATGGTAAAAATGTAGAGGTAAATAGTGATCGGGAATTTCCTCCAAGTGATACGTTCAGACTTTGGGGAAGAGATATCCCTCCAGATGCTTGTGTTACGGTTGCAGAAGATTGCATAGACGTCGAACTAGTGAGACAATTGCTTAGCGAACACGATCGTTGTATTGAAGAATTCGAGAAGGCGGAAATAAGAGCAGAAGAACTTTCACCAGAACAAATTCTCATTGATGCGAACGAAGAACTCGATAGATTCTTTAAATCAAGAGCGGAAAGTCTTAACAAAATGAAGGAAGCATTTGCGACCCTTAAATTTTACATAGAGGGTAAAGGTAAGTCAAACGCGAAAGCAATCGCCCTTTTTGGAATAATCAATATCTTTGGCAGCAACTTCAAGCGTGATGAGGTACGGGAATTGTTTGAGCGAGCCGTTACAATGGATGAGTCATGTGCCATTTGTCATCTTGGTCTTGGAATACTTGACTATCAAAATTACGATACAGCAAAGAGAGGTGTAAAGCGACTTGGCAAGGCCATTGCTTTGGATTCGTCACTTATTGATGCCTATGTTTGGAAAGCGAGAATTCAAAAACAGAGAATTAACGACCCTCAAGGTGCTTGGAATACCCTTAAGGAAGCAGTTTCTACTGTGGGAGAGGATCAGCTTAAGAAACATCCTCGGGGACATTTTCTGTTTCTAGAGTTAGGGGAATTGTGTGTCTATAATAATATGGGGAGACTTAATGACGCTATACGCTATTTTGAAACAGCGTTGCAAATAAATCCCAATAGCTACGAAGCTCCGATGTATCTTATGTATATTTATCAAGCCTTAGGCGACACAGCCGAAGTTGTCCGTACGCAAGCTGCTTATGAGAAGGCAGATCGAGGTCTTAGGCTATCAAGCGAGGCAATCAATACTATCCAAAGATTTGTCGCAAAGGGTGAAACTTAAGCAGTAAAAGAGTATTAACAGGGTTAGACATTGAAATGTGAAGTGGTAGATTCTTTGAATCTACTAAATTACTATGGATAAACACTGATTAATACTGATTTTTTGTTGTTTTGTTTTTACGCATTAACGTTCCAACTCTTATAAAATGTTGACAATGGTCTGATTCCTATTTATAATACCGATAAATATTTAATAATGGTTAAAAAATTATCTTCAATAGTAATTATGTCAATATTAATGCTTTGGGCGTGCGTTCCGACTTTCAACCTTGAGCTACCAAACTCACTACAACAATTCAGACAGGATGAATCCGACAAAAAACATCGAATGATAGTGCTGACGGATATCGGGGCGGATCCGGACGACACTCAAACTTTGATTCGATTACTGCTTTACTCGAACGTTATAGACATAAAAGGTTTAATTGCAACAACATCCTGTTGGCAGAAAACGCGAGTGGCTCCCGAATCGATAAAAAAATTAATTAAAGCCTACGGTAAAGTACAGCCTAACCTCAAAAAGCATGAAGACGGTCATCCCGAGGCATCAGATTTATTGGAGCTCGTAAAACAGGGTTTACCTGAATACGGAATGAAAGGGGTAGGCAAAGGGAAAGATTCAGAGGGTTCTGACTGGATTATAAAAGTACTTGAAGAAGATGACGAGCGTCCTTTATGGATTTCTGTCTGGGGAGGAGTCAATACTCTTGCTCAGGCGTTATATGATATAAAAAAAACAAAAAGTGGGGAAGAGGCTAAAAGGTTAATCGGTAAACTCAGAGTCTATACCATATCCGACCAGGACGATAGCGGCATTTGGACCAGAAATAATTTTCCCGATTTGTTTTACATTGTAAGTCCGGGTGACGATTACGGAAGCGCGACATGGAACGCAATTAATACATACGTAAAAGGTATAGACAATAATGAAATCAGCAATAATTGGATAGCAGAAAACATTCAACAGGGACATGGTCCTCTCGGAGCAGAATATCCCGATGTAGCATACGGAATGGAGGGGGATACACCGTCCTGGTTATTCTTGATTCCTAATGGGTTAAGTGTGCCAGAACATCCTGACTGGGGAGGTTGGGGTGGTCGTTACGAATTCTACAAGCCGGATTTTGCTACTATCAGGGAAGGGGAATCGGATGTTCAAATTGAACCCGAGACAAGGGAAATATGGACAAACGCAATCGACAGATTTACCCCATATATACAAAATGAATATGGGCGGTCTGTACAAAAGGATACGGTTACATTTACCGGTAACAAAATCACTTTATGGCGATGGAGAGATGATTTTCAAAACGACTTTGCAACAAGGATGGATTGGTGCGTCAAATCTTACGGGGATGCCAATCATCCTCCAGTTCCTGTATTAGGTCATTCCGAAAATATAACTGTAAAATCAGGAGAGGGTTTTGGTTTAAATGCTTTTGAATCCTATGATCCCGACGGAGATAATTTAAGCTTCCTGTGGTTTAACTATCCTGAGGTCGGGTCATTTAAAAAATTCATACCATTGAATTCAGCCGAGAATGCACGAGGTGTTTGGTTGAGAGCTCCTGAGGTCGAAAAAAATGAAACAGCTCATTTTATTTTGAAAGTTACGGATAAAGGTAACCCGCCGTTAACACGATATAAAAGGGTAATATTAACAATCATTCCGAAATGATATTAAAAAATTCAAACCACGAAACACACAAAATACACGAAACCCCACCGACCCTTTTGACTTTGTTCTTAAAAAAACACACTAAAAATTATTCTCACACGGAGACACAGAGGCCACAGAGACCATGAGGGGATTAGAAGTAGTGCCAGTCAGAAGTTCAGGGATTATGGATTAAGTGGTAAGTGTTTATTGCCACGGATTTACACGGATTAACACTGATTTGTTTTATTGTTTTTTTGACTCGTGACGCTCGACGCATGACGCAGTTATCCACAAAACCACTAAGACCACAAAGCCCAACTACACACCAAATTTCATGTTGTTTTCTTAACTGCTAACTGCTCTTTACTCTCTGCTCACTAATAACAACAATGTTGACAATGATGTGATTTGACATTATAATAAATAGTAAGAGATTAATAATATTTTATATCCGGAGGTAAATTAAAATGAGAGTAAAAACAATCCTATTAACGTTTTTATTGAATATGCTGTTAGTCGTTTCAGCATTAGCTCAGGAAATGCCACTTGTCTATGGAGTTGAAAACACGGGCGCGGACTGTGCGGAGCCTCCCTTGCCTTCGAAGGACGAACTTCCTACTATCGAGGCTTTACCCGACCCGTTTATGTGGTCCGATACAACCCTGGGTCGTATTGCAACTCGTGACGAGTGGCGGTGCCGCCGAGCAGAAATCGCCGCCGAGCTTCAGTATTACGAACTAGGCACAAAGCCGGAGCCTCCGGACAGAATAAAAGCTATCTTTGCCGAGGATACATCGGTCACTTTGCTCGCAAAAATATTTGGAGGAGAATACACTATCCCGCTGTCCGGTAACTTGCTCATAGTGACTATATTTGAGGGCGAAGACTCGCTTACGCTGTACGCGCCTATCAGCCTGCCCGATGGTGAAGGCCCCTTTCCGGCTGTAATCGGGGTGGGATTTTCTCCGACAGGTAGTCTTCCATCCGATATTTTTACAGACCGTGGGATCGCGACCATCCAGTTTATGGATTGGCAGGTAACTGACGCATGGTCCTACGTCCGCGGCGACGGACCTTTCTTCGAGCTTTATCCGGATTCAAAAAGAGGCAAGTTTGTCGCCTTTGCCTGGGCCATAAGCCGTATCATAGACGGGCTGGAGAGATGTCCTGAAGCCAACATTGATTTGTCACATCTTGCCGTCACCGGCTGTTCCTATGCCGGTAAAATCGCTCTCTTTTCCGGCGCATTAGACGAACGGATCGCCCTAACTATTCCGCAGGAACCCGGCGGCGGAGGGGACGCGGCATGGCGAGTCTCGGAGACATTGAGCGGTGTAGAAACCCTGAGGAACGCTCAGGGGCAATACTGGTATTACCAGAATCTTTCCCAATTCAACAATGCGGTCACCAAATTACCATACGATCATCACGAGGTAATGGCAATGATAGCTCCCCGCGCTTTATTATTAATCGGAAATCCCGACATGGTATGGCTGGCTGAAGAATCCGGGCATGTAGCTTGCAAGGCTGCGCACGAAGTTTGGAAAGCACTCGGGGTACCCGACAGGTTCGGCTTTTCCAAAGTCGGTCACGGTGACCACTGTGTACTTCCTATTAGTCAAAAACCGGAGATAATCGCCTTTGTGGGAAAATTCCTCCTTGGAAACGATACTGTGGATACTAACGGCATAGCAATTAGTCCATACGACCCAGATCTCTCAGCCTGGATTACTTGGAATACACCAGAACTTATAGAATCATCTGCTTATGTAGGTGATTTCCATCTTGAACAAAATAACCCTAATCCTTTTAATTCGGTCACTACAATAGGTTATTATTTGGATCAGGAAAGTTATGTTAGACTATCGGTTTTTAATGTTACAGGGAGGGAAATAAGAACTTTTGTGAACAACGAGTTACAAAGTACTGGTAAAAAAATATACACATTTGATGGAAATGGGTTACCGAGTGGTGTTTATATCTGTACCTTAAAAGTTGGTGAATTTACACAAAGCAAAAAAATGCTGTTAATACACTAATTGACCCGATAGAGGGTCTGACTTAGTGTCTTGGTACCTTTGTGGCTGATTTTATCTTAAAAAACTTTTTATATAGGAAATTATTCTGTTTTTGAAAATATAAAGGTAAAGATGGTCTGTTGGGAACCAGATTATCTTAGGTCTACCTAAAGCCCTGTGTAAACGGAGGGTAGCCTGTCGGGGAATAATAAAATCAAATAATCCGTTTATCATAAGGACTCTTTCCGAATTTATTAATGGCGCGAAAGAGAGAGGATCGAAATAAAGGCATATTATGTTACTTTTTACATTAAATGGATTTTCACATTTTTTCACGGAATCGGTAAAAGGATGAAGAAGAGCCCTGGCTTTAAGACAACTCTGACGGGTAATATTTATTTTCTTGTAAGATTCTCTGACTTTATACATGATCGGACTTTTCCAGGTAATTATACTGTAGTCACCTCCGGCCAAGATGAAAACTCCCTTCTCTATTCGTTTGTCGAGAGCCATGGACATAATTGAAAAAATACTCCCGAGACTTATTCCTATTATGGAGATTTCTTTATAGCCAAGATTTTTTAATATACTTACGGTTTTGATAATATCGAGCGTTCCCTGTCTGAAAAAGTTGAAAGTAAAAAGTCCATTACTGAATGAACTTAATAAATTTTTGTCTACTTTTCTGTGCCTTTGATAGGGGAGATCAATGTAGCAAGCTCCTATAGTTTCAGGGATAACCCTTAAATAAGAGTCCCATTTAGAACCGATTTCCATGCCCAGTCCATGGACAAGTATGCAGGCTTTTGATTTGTCCTGTGTGTTTTTAAGCAAAAGATAAACATTGTCGTTTTTTTTATTAAAAGTATTTACCTCAGATTTAAATCTAATTTCGAAAAGTTTATCTTTTAATCTCGTTTTGTTGAAAGACGGTCTTTCTTTGAAAAGACTTCTGGGTATTAACATTAACTGAACTCAATTACAAATAAAATCAGTCAACCCAATACAATATTCTACCGCAGTTAGGACAGGTGACTACGGATTTGTTTTCCTGATCGGGAGATATCATCTGTGTGGGTAAGAGTAAATAACAACCCTGACATATATTGTTCACAACAGGTACTACGGCACTGCCATACCTTTTGGTCAGTCTCGTGTATTTTCGGTATATATGGTCTTTCAACTGAGACACAATGCTGGTCCTCGCTTCTTCCATTTTTTTTATGTTGTCGATCTCAAAACCGACTTCTTCTTCCTTAATTCTATCCTTCCGTAAAATATCCAGTTCCTGCAGTGAAATTAAAAGCAAAAGTTGTTTGTCCATTTAAACTCCAAAAAGTTTACTGAGTTCTTCTTTAAAATCTTTTTCATTTTCTACCGAAAACAATTTTTCGTCAGACGAAATTTCATTAAAAGTTTCTGCAATTTTACCAAGCAATATCAAGTATTCTCTTTTAGATGTATATGGGGGAGCCACCAACAAAAAAACAAGACGCACAGGTTTTTTATCCTGTGCGTCGAAATCTATAGGTTTTATAAGGCGTCCTATAGCAACCATTAATTCTTTAATCACCAGGCTTCTTGTGTGCGGTATTGCTATACCATTGCCAATGCCAGTAGAGCCAATTTTTTCTCGCTGAATAACCGCATTAATAAGCATTTCTTCGTTATCTTTGCTTATTTTCAAAGATTTTACTAATTCTCTAATTATTTGAAATTTTTCTTGAGCGTTGATATCTAATATTATTTTCGCGTGTTCGAGTATTTTTTTTACTAAAGTTTTTCCCATAATTTATTCAATTATAATATTGTTTGATTGGTTGTCAATACCTGTTTTTCAATCCTCGTTTCCCATTCCTGAAAATTATTTCCACAAAGATACAAAAAACCTACCATTGGGTTAACCTTCAGGGCTTCAAAACATCTGGTTATCAATATGCTTGTACAGCTAAAGCTGTGCCCTACAAGCGGAGTTGAGGGTTTTACAGCCTGATTTGAGTAAAAAGGAAGAAAAAATTTGGCGTTGGAGCTTGTCTCCAACATTCGCTGAAGGATATAAAGAAAAATATATAAAACTAAAAATTAAAAACTTTGTGTTTTGGTAACTTCGTGGCTAATATTTTACAAAAAAGTTGACCGGTAGTATAAACGTTATTTTAGGAAGCTTTAACCTAATTATAACTACTGTTAAATTTAGGTCCGTTTAAAAAAAAATACACCTAAACCTTTTTAGTATTTTTGTAATCCTTAGGTTTATAATACGCATATCTAAACGCTTGAATTGATCCCCGTATTTTTACTTATATATATCATAATAAAATACAATTTTTTTGCAAAGTCTTTTTAAAAGGATTTTTTATTTGACAAATAAAAAAAAATATATATATTGTCCAGAGAAAGGAGATTAAAATAGATTTTCAAACAGCCTATTTAAAATTACAGGAATTCTGGGCAAAAAAGGGTTGTACTATCGGTTTACCGTATACTTCTGAAGTCGGAGCCGGGACTTTCAATCCCCTGACGTTCTTCGGGGCATTGGGGAAGGATCCCTTGAGTGTTGCTTATATAGAAACTTCGAGACGGCCTAAAGACGGCAGGTACGCAGAGAACCCAAACCGCTTGCAACAGTTTCAACAGTATCAGGTAATTTTAAAACCTCCTCCTGATAATGTGCAGGATCGATACCTTGAAAGTCTTGAATATCTTTCATTAAATATCAGCGAACATGATATTCGTTTTGTTGAAGATGATTGGGAATCTCCGACACTCGGATCCTGGGGTCTTGGTTGGGAAGTCTGGTTGGATGGTCAGGAGATAACTCAGTTTACCTATTTTCAACAAGTAGGAGGCATAAATCTCCAACCTGTTTGCGCGGAGTTAACTTATGGACTGGAAAGAATAGCCATTATCCTTTCCGGGGCAAATTCGGTTTTCGATTTACCGTGGTCGGATAATAAAAGCTGGAAGGATTTGAATAAGGAACACGAATATCAATTTTGCGTTTATAACTTCGACGAGGCAGATGTGGATTCGCTCTTTTATTACTTCGATAAATGTAAAAAAGAAGCCAAAAGATTAATCAATAAAAATTTACTTTATCCTGGGTATGATTTTGTTATAAAAGCTTCACATACATTTAATCTTCTCGATGCACGCGGAGCGCTTTCCGTTGAACAGAGAAATAATCACATACTCGAAATAAGAAAATTGGCAAATATGGCAGCTAAAAAATGGATAGAAATATACTCATAGAAATCGGTACGGAAGAAATTCCTGCGGGATATTTAGAGGACGCTGTTTCTTCTTTTAAAAGAAATTTAGAAACTTTATTGATTTCAAACAAAGTTAATTTTTCAGAAATAGAAATGCTTTATACACCGAGAAGGCTTTCTATTATTATAAAAAATATCGCTGAAAAACAGGAAAAAATTGTGAATAAAGTAAAAGGACCACCAGCGGCGTTTGCCTATAAAGATGGAAAGCCTACGAAAACGGCAAAAGGGTTCGCATCATCAAAAGGTATTTCTGTTAATTCCTTGAAAATCGAAAAAATAAATGGAAAAGAATACGTAATTGCCGAAATAGAAAAAGAGATAAAAAATTCAGAAGAAATCATTAAAGAAAGTTTATCTTCTTTAATAAAAAGCATAGAATTCCCTAAAAAAATGCGCTGGGAGAAAAGTAACTTCCAATTCGCGAGACCAATAAGATGGCTCATAGCAATGATGGATGATAAACTTCTATCCTTTTCTGTTGCCGGTATTAAGAGCTCGCACTTTACTCGAGGTAATCGTTTAATTTCACCCGAAAAGATTAAGGTCGATCCTTCGAATTACAAAAAGAAACTAAAAGAATCATATGTTATTGTGGACCATGAAGAAAGAAGAAAACTTCTAAAAAGTCTAATAGAGGAAGAAGCTAAGAAAATCAACGCTGAACCGATTTTTTCTCCCTATCTTCTTGACGAAGTTTCGAATTTAATAGAATATCCTTTCGTGATTCTCGGTACCTTCGATAAGAAATTCCTCGATTTGCCTGATGAAGTAGTGGTTTCAGCTATGGAAACTCATCAGAGATATTTTCCGGTAAGGAAAAACTCAAAACTCATGCCGTATTTTATTTCAGCGATAAACAATAAACCGAATGAGGAAATAATCAGGGGAAATGAAAAAGTCCTTACAGCGAGACTTGAAGACGCGAAGTTTTACTGGGAAGTAGACAGAAAAATTCCCATTAAGGAGAGAATACCAAAATTATCGGGTATAATGTGGCATAAGAATCTGGGTAATTTGTTAGAAAGGACCGAACGACTCGAAAAATTAAGTAAATGGATAGGGGAAAATGTAGGTAAAGTCGATATAAATGTTGTTAAGGAAGGAGCAAGACTTTCTAAAGTAGACCTTACTACTTTAATGATAAGAGACGGTAAGGAATTTACAAACCTTGAAGGATACATTGGTTCCGAATACGGTAAAGCGGAAGGTTTATCGGAAGATATTTGTAAAGTCATAGAAGACCATTATAAACCAAGGAATGTGGAGGATGAACTTCCGCGTTCAAGAGAAGCGGCGATTGTTTCTATTGCAGATAGAATAGATCTTGTCGTAGGTAGTTTTTTAGCAGGAGAGAAGCCTACAGGTTCCAGAGACCCGTTCGGTTTGCGCCAGGCTATGAATGGGTTAATCAAAATCTTGCTGGAGTTTAAATTTTCTTTTTCACTGGAAGAATTGATTAAAAAAAATCTTGAATTGTTTAAAGTTAAAAAGTCTAAAAATGTATTTGAAGAAATTAAAAAATTTATCATAGAAAGAGTAGATGGGAATCTTCAAAGCAGAGCCATTAGATACGATATCGCTAACGCTGTTCTTTCTGAGAAATGGAACGATATTTATGACGCATATCTTGTCGCTAAAGCCATGATGAACATACGTGAAGATCACGAGGAGTTTGAAAAACTTGTTATAGGACAAAAGAGAGTTTCTAATATCTTAGAAGGTAAAGATCCCGGCAAGGTAAATAAATCGCTTTTAAAAGAAAAAGAAGAAAAAGAATTATTCGAAAAGGCAAAGGAAACGGAACCTGTTTTAAGGGAATTAATAAAGAAAGGAGATTATACTGGAGGAATAAATAGATTAAAAAAAATAAGGTCTTATATAGATAACCTTTTCGATAATGTTCTGGTAATGACGGATAATGAAAAATTAAAGAATAACAGGTTGGCTCTCCTTTATTATGTGAGAAGTCTATTCCATCTTTTCTGTGATTTCGAAGAAATAGTGATAGATTAAAACTAAGCGATTATGCACCGCAAAGACGCCATTCATGTAATACGATTTATTATTCCATAGGGCAAGCAAAGAACACAGATAAAAACAAGAAAATTAATATAATCGATTGAATTCACCATCATCCCAAGAAAAGGGAAACAACACCAACTGCCGTGGCTAATTTTTTTACAAAAAGACAAATTAATCGGCAGAACTACAAAGGAATACTTGCTTGACATAAAATAATTTTATGGTTAATATAAATAGAATTTTTGTTCTTTGTGTCTTCATGCCTTTGTGGCAAAAAAAATAAATATGGAATTTGAAGAATTTGAAAGAGAAGTAAATAAAATCGCAAGAGATATACCCGAAGGATACAGGAAAATATTGCGGGATGAGGACATCGAGATTCTTTGCAGGGAAAATGTTCCAGCCGGTGTAAGGCATCAGTTTCCCGGGAAAATTGTATTTGGCTTGTTTTCCGGGATTTCTAAAAATAAAAAGAGGACTTTTTCAGTACAAACACAGCCTACAAGAATAGAAATTTACAAAGAAAGTTTTGAAAGAGTTTTTGGCAGTGAAATCACCGGAGAAATGAAAGAACACATTTACAGGACTTTAGTTCACGAAATAGCCCATTATTTCGGTTTTAACGAGGAAGAGGTAAGGGAGAGGGGATATTAGGCGGCAAGGCCGTTTAATCAGTTGAATAGCTGAATTGAAAAATAGCCGAATCATAAAAATACAATTTATGTTAACAAAAGATAAAGATAAGGTTACTTTTACGATTATCGATTTATATTAAATTCAACAAAAAATATTAAATATGAGCGGTTAGTATTGGTATATATAGACTTTGTTATGGGTTAAAAAAATAGTTAGCAATATTAATCATATTAAATT
>CAZSEX010000048.1:0-10400 GCA_964606065.1 uncultured bacterium
TTATTTTAAATATAAAAAAAAAACAGGTTTTGTCAATGGTAAAACAAGCGAAAAAATATAAAACGATAAACAACTATACAGAGAAAATACAAAGGAATAAACAAAGATAAGATGGGCTTAATTTTTTTCTAATTCTCCGGTTGAAACCAGAGACAAATCTTCAAAAACTGCATTAAAAACCACCAAACCATCTCCTTCCCACAAAATATTTACCCATCTTATCTTTGTCCTTGAACCACTGAGAACAATCGGGACTTCTAATTTTTTAACACCATTTATAAAACCACCATCGTAGCTTTCTACCGAACCATCATTATAATGAACGTCAAAGACAAAATCGATCCTCTCACGAGACCGAAGACTTATTTCCAGTTTACCTTCTTTCTCTTCGATACAATTAACTCCGATTAAAGGCTCACCGACTTCCTGAATCACCTTTTTTTCATCAAAAGACGGAAATATAAAACCCAAGGTCGCCGTCCCGCTCGCCTTTACTCCAGTTAACAATAAAACAATAAAAATATACATAATTTGTCACCTCACATTTACAGATACAAAAAACGTTCCTATATTATAAGTTACCACATCGCAAGAACTTAGTATATAAGGGGTGTTATTTTTTGTTGTCAATGTAAAATTTTAATTACAATTTTTAACGCGAAATCTCTTTTAAGTACAAATAAAACAAATGTCTTCGGCAAAAAATCTTCCAAAGAGAAAATTTTTCAAGAGAAAAAAGTTATTGATAATCAAAATCTTATGTTTCGAAGCTCTTTATCAAACAAAAAGATCCTGGAATTTAATAAAATTTTTATTCATTTGTGTAAAAAATATTATACCCATAAAGTAATTATTTGTTGATAAATATGCGTAAAATTTGAGGGATGGGTTAAATGAATACGCCCTTGCGTAGAATTTCTTATGCTATATATTTTACATATGCCAGTTGTTACATTAACGACGGATTTTGGTATTAAGGACCCTTATATAGCAATGGTGAAGGGGGCTATACTGAAAATAAATCCCGATATAACGTGTATAGACATTGCCAATCAGATAAATATCGGAAATATATCAACGGCTTCTTTTATAATAAAGAGTTCCTATCAGTATTTTCCCCCCGGAAGCGTACATCTCGTGATAGTGGATCCAACAGTCGGCAGCAAGAGAAGAGCCATATTTTCCTTTAAAGGGGAACACTTCTTTGTGGGACCCGATAATGGGGTTTTGACTCCTGTACTTTCTGAAACCTTTGAAATAAAAAAAGAAATAGGCAGAAAATCCTGCACATTCGATGGAAGAGATGTATTTGCTGAAGTCGCCGCGCGGCTTGCCTCCAGAGAAAAACCGGAAAATCTGGGTGAAAAAATAACAGATCCGGTTAAAACAAAAGAATTCACTCCCGAAGTAAAAAACAACAGAGTGGAAGGAGAAATAATCTATATAGACAAATTCGGGAATCTGATTTCCAACATTAAAGAAAATCAGATTCCTCGAGGTAAAATCGAAATTACTATAAAGGCAGCTAAAATCCAAAATCTTTCAAAAAAATACTCGGATGGAGAAAAGAATAAACCTATGGCGCTTATAAATTCCGGTTTCAAAACACTGGAAATATGTTTAAATAGAGGAAATGCCTCCTCTTTTTTAAACTCCCAAATAGGAGAAAAAATTATTGTAAGGGGGAAAAATGGGTAATATTTTCGATGAAATAAAAAAATTCGAAAAAGATATGGAATTACTACTTAATGACTTCATGAATTCCGCCAGAGGTATACCCTTTAAAGGAGGTTGGAAACCCTTAATAAACATATTCGAAAAAGGGGGTTCTCTGGTTATACTTATTGAAGCGGCAGGAGTCAAACCTGAAAATATAAAAATAACACTTGAACGGAATATTCTAACCATCTCAGGAAAAAGAAAAGACCCCTTTTCAAATGAACAGAGAAGTTTCTACTCAATGGAAATCGCTTTTGGGTCTTTTGAAAGGAGAATTAATCTGCCTTATCCAACGGATCCCGAAAAAGCCATGGTAAAGAAAGAGGATGGTTTTATCCAAATAACACTACCAAAAATCAAGAAAGAAGAAGAACGAATAATAGATATAGAATAAGGAGTGGATATGCGAGAAAACGAAAAAGCAACTTTAGAAGATTTAGATTATCAGGTTCCTAAAACATTGCCTATACTTCCTCTTAGAAAAATTGTGCTGTTTCCGGCAATGGTTCTACCAATCGCTGTAGAAAAGGAACATCATATAAAGTTAATAGAAGATGCCCTGAATAAGGATAAGCTCATCGGGGTTTTTCTAAGTAAAGTTCCTGAAGATCCTTCACCATTGGAAATAGAAGAATACGGAACAATGGGTTCGATTATAAGGATGATAAAAGTACCTGACGGGAGCATAAGAGTTCTTGCTCAGGGATTAAACAGAATTAAGATACAAAAAATTATAAAGGACAAACCTTATATCGCGGCAGAAGTGGAAAAAGTTGAAGATGCTGCTGTAAGTGAAGAGGAAATAGAACCTATCAAGAATAAGCTTCTTAATATCTTCAAGGAATTTGTGGATTATTCTCCCTATCTTCCCGACGAAATAACGACTGTCGCTCTCAATATTGATAATGCTTCAAATCTTGCCGACTTTATAAGCGGGAATCTAAAAATAGACCTGAAAGCAAGGCAGGAACTTCTCATGATGAAAGATGTGAAAAAACGTTACGAAAAACTAATAGAAATACTATCAGACGATTTAGCAAGGGCAAAAGTACAGGGAGAAATAACAGGTAAAGTACAAAAAGAATTGACCGAAGTCCAGAGAAAAGCAATACTCAAGGAACAATTAAAAGAGATAAAAAAGGAACTGGGAGAAGAGGACGCTGTAGCCGTACAGATTAAGGAATATAAAGAACGAATAAAAAAAGCGAAAATGAGCGAAGAAGCCGAAGAAACCGCAAAAAGCGAACTTGAAAGATTGGAAATGATTCCTCCCCATTCCCCGGAATACAATGTTATCAGAAATTATATCGACTGGCTTTGCGATCTCCCCTGGCAAAAAAAGACAAAGGACAATATGGACATAGAGAAAGCGGAAAAGATACTCGACGAAGATCATCACGACCTCGAAGACGTTAAAGAAAGAATAATAGAATTCCTTTCTGTAAGAAAACTTAAAAAAGACGCGAAAGGGCCTATAATATGCCTGGTAGGACCTCCGGGAGTAGGGAAAACTTCAGTAGGACAATCGATCGCGAGAGCTCTCGGCAGAAAATTTACCAGACTGTCTCTGGGAGGTGTTCACGACGAAGCGGAAATCCGGGGACACAGAAGAACATACATAGGAGCCCTTCCCGGACGAATAATACAACATTTAAAAAGATTGAAAACCAAAAATCCGATTTTCATGCTGGATGAAGTAGACAAAATAGGCAAAGACTTCAGAGGAGATCCAGCTTCAGCTCTGCTTGAAGTGCTCGATCCCGAACAAAACAATACTTTCAGGGACAATTTCCTGGAAGTTGCCTTTGATCTTTCCTCTATCATGTTCATAACCACTGCAAACATAACGGACACAATCCCCCCTCCGCTTTTAGACCGAATGGAAATAATCCGCATGCCCGGTTATACGGCTCCGGATAAATTCAAAATAGCCGGGAAATATCTTATTCCAAGAAGAATCAAGGAAAACGGCTTAAATAAAAACCAAATAGAATTTACTGACACGGCTATAAGAAAAATAATCAACAATTATACAAGAGAAGCAGGTGTCAGAAATCTTGAAAGAGAAATTGGCAAAGTTTGCAGGAAAATAGCGCGAAAGGTGGCAAAGGAAGAAGGAAAAAAATTTAAAATAGATGAAAAATCGCTTGAAGATTATCTTGGACCCATTAAATTTCACGGTGAGGCGAAAGAGCAAGAACCTTCTACAGGAGTGGCAACTGGCCTTGCCTGGACACCTGCCGGAGGAACTATCCATTTCGTGGAAGCAACAATAATGAAAGGGAAAGGAGAACTTATACTGACAGGTCAGTTAGGAGATATTTTGAAAGAATCAGCAAAAGCGGCTCTTTCTTATATTAAATCAAATGCTACAAAATTCGGCATCGAAACAAAAAAATTAATGAATAAGGATATCCACGTACACATACCCGAAGGCGCGATCCCAAAAGATGGCCCTTCGGCGGGAATAACACTAACTGTAGCGCTTATTTCTACCTTTACCGAAAAACCAGTTTCACCCGACTATGCAATGACCGGAGAAATAACCCTGAGAGGTAAAATACTACCCATAGGCGGGGTAAAGGAAAAAGTTCTTGCCGCAAAAATGGCGGGCATAGAAAAGGTAATATTACCCAAAGATAATGAAAAAGACCTCGCGGTTATCCCTGAAGAACATCAAAAGGGATTGAAATTTTATTTCGTAAGCCAAATCGAAGAAGCGGCAAAACTCGCGATATCGGGTTTAAAACTGAAAGAGGAAAAATAATGTTATTTCACGTAATAATTCTTGCCGGCGGTATCGGGAAACGGATGAAATCAAAAAAAGTCAAGGTTCTCCATGATATCATGGGTAAACCCATGATATCATGGGTAATCGATCTGGCTAAAAGTATTTCTCCAAAATCTATAACTCTTGTTTACGGAAAAAAGGGCGAAGAATTAGAAGATAGATTTCCCGGATTAAAATATGCCTTTCAAGAAAAACCAACGGGAACCGGGGCGGCGGCTAGTATTGCCCTTAAAAAAATAAAAGATGCGGAAGGCGACTTAATCATCCTCTCGGGTGATATACCACTTTTAAGTAAAGAGTCATTGAATAATTTCATAAAGCATCATAAAAAAAATGGTTGCCATGTTACCGTAATGACTT
This sequence comes from uncultured bacterium, assembly GCA_964606065.1. Lineage (GTDB taxonomy): Bacteria > Hydrothermota > UBA3072 > UBA3072 > UBA3072 > JAFGHJ01. The sequence goes on from CAZSEX010000048.1 coordinate 4,871, forward strand.
TTTGTCCTGATAATCAAAGAGGTTACGGAAGAGTGATAAGAGAAAACGATGAAATAATAGAAATCGTAGAAGAAAGGGATGCGTCCGCACCCCAGAAGAAAATAAAAGAAGTAAATGGTGGTATTTACGCGTTTTCTATAAAATACTTAAAAAAAGCCTTAGAACAGATTAAACCGAACAATACTCAGGGAGAATATTATTTAACCGATGTTATATCCCTTATAAGGAAAGACGGAGGAAAAATAGGGGGTTTTAAAAACGAAAACGCCTGGGAATTAAAAGGAGTTAACACAAGAAAAGATCTTTCCGATATAATAAATACTTTGCGAAGAAAAAAAATAGAGGCTCTTCAGGAAAAAGGAGTAACCATACTTATGCCGGATACGGTATTTATAGAACCACAGGTGGAAATCGAAAAAGACACGATCGTTTATCCCAACACGGTAATAAGGGGAAACACGGTCATCGGAACCGATTGTATTGTTGAACCTTTTGTTTATCTCATGAATAAAAAAATCCCTCCGGAAACGATAATAAAGAGTGGCAACTAAAAAGAAAATCCCTTATCTTTCTATAATTTTAATATTAACCGCAGGTGCATATATAGTTTCCTACGGTTACAAAATAGCCAATCCGGTTCAATACAGAAAAATAAAAATCGAAGTGTTGAATGGATGTGGCGTTCAGGATCTTGCCAGGGTAACAACAGATTATCTCAGAGAAAAGGGGTTTGATGTAATTAATTACGCCAACGCCGCAGAAGAACAAAAAAAAACTGTAGTTATAGATCGTCTATCCCTCGAGGAAAAATGGGCGAAAATTGTAGCTTCAGCCCTCAATGTAAAATTAACTTCCTCAATAGTTGATTCGAGTCTATGTATACATGTACTTGTTCTTCTCGGAAAAGATTACAAAGAAGTCATGCCAAAAAAGATATTATTAGAGAGGAGGCTCCTTGAAGCACTGCAATAATATAATTGAAACAGTTATAGAAAAGATAAAAGAAAAAAAATGCCGGAATCTGGTTAAATTAGATGTGGGCGAAGTAACCGAGTTAACCGAATCATTTATAATCTGCACATCTTATTCAGATATTCAATCGAGAGCAGTAGTGGACGCCATCTCTGAAGAACTTAAGAAGAAAAATAAATACGCCCACAGCATTGAAGGCTACGAAATGGCTAAGTGGATTTTGATGGATTACATTGATTTCGTAATTCACGTCTTTCAACCGGAGCAACGAGCATATTATAATCTGGAGCGTCTATGGGGAGATGTAAAAAGAGAGGACTTTGAAGATGAGGACTAAAATTAAAGAATTGGTAAAAGAAACAATCAAAGAACTATACAATGAAGAAGTTAATTTCGATATCCAGCACCCACCTGACGAGAAAATGGGCGATTACAGCATAAACGCTCCTTTTCTCCTGGCAGGAAAGCTAAGGAAGAACCCGACAGAAATAGCGAAGAAAATGCTCGACGGAATAGATTCCGAAATAATCGAATCTGCGTCCCAAATTAAAGGTTTCATAAATTTCCGTTTAAACAGGGAATCATGGTTAAACGAATTGAGAAGTTCCCCTTTTCCTGACTACGGCAACGGAAACTCAGGACAAAATAAAAAAGTTCTAATTGAATTCGTTTCCGCGAACCCAACCGGTCCTTTAACCGTTGCACATGCGAGAAGCGCGGCTTACGGCGACTCTTTAGCCAGAGTTCTTGAATCCCAGGGCTATATTGTAGAACGAGAATATTATATCAACGACAGCGGAAATCAAATTAAAAATCTGGGCATCTCGGTACGTTTAAAAATTGAAGAATTAAAAGGCAAAAAAGTAAATTATCCCCCGAATACATACCAGGGAGATTATATCGGAGAAATTGCGAAAGAGGCTATGGACAAAAAAATCGACAACTACGGAGAATTTGCTGCAGACCGTATTCTAAAAACAATCAATGAAACTCTCAAGAGGCTGCGTATTAATTTTGACAAATGGGTAAGAGAATCCAAAATAATCGAAGAAGGCAAAGCAGATGCGGTAATATCGGACCTGGAAAAATTAAAACCAACACCTCTCACGGAAAAAGAAGGAGCCCTGTGGTTTACCCCGGGCAACAGGGAAAGAGTCTTTAGAAGGACCGACGGCTCATGGACATACATTGTACCCGACATCGCTTATCACCGTTTTAAGTTTGACCGTGGTTATGACTTACTAATAGACCTTCTCGGGCCCGACCATCAGGACCATGTACCTGAGCTTAAAAAGAGCCTCAGTCTTCTGGGATATCCGTCCGAAAATCTTGAGGTCAAAATCATCCAATGGGTAACCTTGAAAAGAGGAAAAGAAAATGTAAAAATGTCAAAGAGACAGGGGGCATTCATAACCATAGATGAACTCATAGACGAAGTAGGAGTGGACGCAACGAGATTTTTTTATCTCTTAAGAAAATCTTCCGTCCCCATGGATTTCGACTTAGAACTTGCGAAAGAGGAATCCGACAGGAATCCCGTTTATTATGTGCAATACTGTCACGCGAGAATTGCATCTTTGCTTGAACTTGCGAAAAAACAGGGTTATCCGGTGAATTCGGATAAAAATCTTCCGGGATTAAACCAAAAAGAAGAATGGAACTTGATCAAAAAAATACCCGTATTTACGGAAACTCTCGAAGACGCCGCAAAAATCAGAGAATCGCATCTCATCACCCATTACTTACTCAGTATCTCAAAACTTTATCACAATTTTTACCAGAATATAAGGATTTTGGACGGCAACAAAAATTTAATAGAACCCAGGCTTTTTCTATCCAACGCCGTCAGAAACGTTATCAAAAAAGGCTTACAATTATTGGGCGTCAAGGCACCGGATAGAATGTAATGACCACTTTAAGTTCGGAAATAGAAAACTTCTTAAAAGAAGTAATGTATATAAAGCGCTCCGCAATGAAGCATTTCAGTCTTGTATGGGAAGGAACTTTCAAAATACCCGAAAAGGAAGCTCTTGAATTCATAAAAGAAAAAGCCGACGCTTTAAATATGAACGTTATGTTTAAAGAAGAAGATGCTCAAATTTCTATCGCTTTCAGACCAAAACCAGAAAAAAAAGAATCAAAAAAATGGATAAATTTCTTGCTCCTGGCAATCACTTTTTTTACAACTCTCGCGGCGGGAGCCTTACAACAGGGAATCAACCCGTTCATTCCCATAGCAAATATTCTCAAAGGATTACCTTTCTCTCTATCCATAATGATAATACTCGGGAGTCATGAACTCGGGCATTATTTTATGGCAAAAAAAAACAAAGTCGATACCACTCTTCCATACTTTATACCCGGTCCAACCATTATAGGAACTTTCGGAGCCGTAATTAAAATAAAATCACCTATCAGAGACAAAAATTCGCTGGTGGAAATAGGGGCAGCGGGACCTATAGTAGGTTTCATTTTTGCCACAGCAGCCATGCTAATCGGGCTCTCTCTTTCCACAATAATAACTCCTACGGGCAAAGAAGGAATTATGCTTGGAAACTCGATTCTGATTAAATTCTTAACAAATTTGTTTTTTTCGGATTTACCAGAAACCAAAGACGTTCTGTTTCACCCTATCGCTTTTGCGGGCTGGCTCGGCTATCTGGTCACGGCGATAAATCTTCTTCCCGTTGGTCAACTCGATGGCGGACATATCCTGTACGCGTTATTCGGAGAAAGACACCGAATAATAGGCTATATAATTTTTGGTTCGGTTATTTTACTTATCCCTCTCTGGCCGGGATGGGCCATATGGGCTATCTTTTTTCTTGTAATAAGATTCAAACATCCGCCGCCGCTGGACAGCCTCTCCCCACTCTCATTAAGACATAAAATAATCGGAATAATCGCTCTTATAATATTTATACTGACTTTTATCCCTGTACCATTTAATATATGAACGGGAAGGAAAATAAAACGGAAATTTTTCTTTTTCCCACCGATACCGTACCGGGAATCGGTTGTTTTTTGTCCTCTGAATGCGTGACAAGATTAAGAAAGATAAAAAAACGTCCCTCTAACAAGCCCTTTCCATTACTTCTCGCCGATAAAAAAGATATTAAAAAATGGGTAAAAGAAATACCCCCCATATATAAAAAAGTAGAAAAGCTTCTCCCGGGGGGACTTACCCTGATTTTCAAAGGAAACAAAAATCTACCGGAAGGCGTTTTATCCGGTGAAGGAAAGATGGGAATAAGAATTCCAAATCACAAAGGACTAAGAGATTTCATCAGAAAAAACAAACAGCCCCTGATAGCTACAAGCGCGAATATTTCAGGAGCGAACACGCCAAGAAGTTTAAAAGAAGTCGATCTTCCTGTAGATAGAATAATAAACGGTGGACCCGGATCCGGGAAACCATCCACGGTTTTAGATATCTCCGGTAATTTCCCCATTATCTACAGAAAAGGAGCTGTTTCTATACCGGAAATAGAAAAAACTGCCGGACAGGAAGTTAAACTCGGATTGGACATCGTTTCCAATGTCCTTTTTGTATGTTCAGCTAATCTATGCAGAAGCCCTATGGCGGAAATACATCTTAAATATCTGACCAAAGACCTTAAAAGAGTTAACATCCGTTCAGCGGGGATGAATGCGATAACGGGAATGGAATTGTACGAGGAATCAAAAAAATTACTTAAAGAAAACAACTTAAAAACAAAACATACTTCTAAATTATTAACAAAACACACTCTGGATTGGGCAGACTTGATTTTTGTGATGGAAAACAGACACAAAAATTACATAACTTACCTTTCACCGGAAAACAAAAACAAAATTCGATTCCTTCGTAACTTCAACACTCAAAAAAGAAAACGTGTAATTATCGATCCTGCGGGCAAAGGCACAAAAGCCTGCAGAGAGGCTTTCCAAATAATTAAAGAATCCAATAAAAGAGTTGAAAAATACCTTCGAAAAAAATTTTAATGTGATACAAAAAATTAAGGGGTAATTTTTTTACCCCCTAATTTAATTTTTCTCAACTTTACGAAAAATATCTACTGATTTTTTTCACACTCCTCCATTTTCTTCGACCAATCGGCGGATTCGTTGACATTACCTAATTTATATGAAGCAAATGCTGCCACAGAATAAGAATCACAGTTGTTTACACCCTTTTCTATAGCTTCCTTAACAATAGCTACAGCATTTTTATACTCTGCCTTATCGTTATAAATCTGCCCTATAATATTGTAAGTACCTGTCAATACCAACGGAGACACATTCTCGAGTTCTAAAATCTCTTTTCCTCTATTTATAGCTGCGTCATATTTTTTAGCACTATAATTCGCAAGCATAAGATTGTAAAGAATTTTCGTATCATTTTTTGAGATAGACAACGCTTTTTCAAGCGATTTTATAGCATGATCGTGATTACCTTTAAGTAAATGTGCCTGCCCGATCAATTCATAAACCTGAATTCTTGTCGAATCGATTTTTAAAACCTCATTAAAATACTTAAGAGCTTTATCAGATTCTCTTTTTGAAAGATAATGATGGC
>CAZSEX010000049.1:0-10229 GCA_964606065.1 uncultured bacterium
AACTGGCTTAAAACTTTTTCTGTTTCATTGGGGTTTTATTTGCAGTGAGAAATAAAGATTTTGCCACTAAGGCACCACTAAAATTAATTGGTGGTTTCGTAATTAAATACTTTAAAATTTTAGTTGAGCCGTTAAATTGTTGAATAGTTAGGAAAAAGTAAAAAATTATTCGTGCTATTCGTGTGATTTGTTGTTACTTTTTTTTTGTAGGGGATGGGAGGAGTTTTTAAACAAAATATATACTTTTTTGTTTTTCTTTGCGTTCTCTGCGACTTTGCGGTGCATTTTTCTTTGAAATTTTTGGTTAAGATTACCCGCTTGAAAATTTAGGAAAATTGCATATATTTATTTTTTAAAACATTCATAATCAAAATTATACAGGGGGAACAAAATGACGGAAAAATTTTTATTGTTGATTTCTTTTTTACTGTTTAGTATCTCTGTCTTTGAATCAAAGGCGTTCGAACTTCCGGCTATATTCGGAGATAACATGGTAATGCAGCAGAAAACCGAAAATCCGATATGGGGCAGAGCAGCTGCCGGCGAAGATATTGAGATAATTGCGTCATGGGGAGAAAAAACCAACACTAAAGCAAGATCCGGCGGTGATTGGACTGCTAAAATCAAAACGCCCAAGGCAGGCGGTCCCTACGAAATAAAAATAAAGGGAAATGATACCACTATAATTTTCAAAAATGTGCTGTTGGGAGAAGTGTGGATATGTTCGGGTCAGTCAAATATGGAAATGCCGCTTATGGGCTGGTTGCCTAAAGACACTATTAAAAATTCCGCGGAGGAAATAAAAAATGCCGATTACCCTGAAATTCGCATGTTTACCGTATCGAAGGCGGTTTCTGTGAAGCCCAAAGAGGATTGTAAGGGTTCCTGGGAAGTTTGTACTCCTGAAACAGCAAAAAATTTTAGCGCCACAGCTTATTTCTTCGGAAGAGAACTGTACAAAGAACTTGATATTCCTATAGGGTTGATCCATTCAAGCTGGGGTGGAACTCCCGCCGAATCGTGGGTAAGCCCCAGATATATCGGTAAAGTTGACGATTATAAGGACTTTGCCGCAAATATAGACAAGCTCGTCTCACTCGACGAAAAATATAATAAATGGTTATCTTCTCATCCCGTAATTGTTCCGGAAGGGGATGATAAACTCGCAGGCAAAGGAGTGTCTTTTTGTGATACGAATTGCCCGCTTCCGGATTTTGACGATTCCGCCTGGAAAGGAATGAATCTGCCAACTCTATGGGAGAGCAAAGAACTGGGGGTTTTTGACGGCGTAGTTTGGTTCAGGAAAGAAATCTATATTCCAGCCGAATGGAAGAACAGGGATTTAATACTCGAACTTGGTCCCATAGATGACATAGATGTAACCTATTTTAACGGTATCAGAATTGGCGGTTATGAGAGTATGGGTTTCTGGGAAGCCAATCGTAAATATGAAATACCTTCTGAATTGGTTAAAGAAGGAGAAAATGTAATAGCAGTGAGAGTTGTAGATCTACAGGGTGGAGGGGGGATTTACGGAGAAGAAGAACGGATGAAAATCTATCGGGCAAACGAAGGAAAAGCAAAGTCTATAAATCTGACAGGTGTTTGGAAATATTTGCCTGTGGCACAGTATAGAAACGGTAAGTTTTACGTTTTTGGTGTGGAAGAAAATGATTTTTATACGACAAAGCCAGCTTTCAAAGGAATCGATCATTACACACCAACGGTTTTATACAATGCCATGATCGCGCCTCTCGTTCCTTATGGAATAAAAGGGGCGATATGGTACCAGGGAGAATCCAATGTCGGCAGACACGAACAGTACAAAGAACTCTTCCCCACAATGATTGAAAGCTGGAGAGCTGCCTGGAAGCCGGGAAAATTTCCGTTTTACTTCGTTCAGATAGCCCCTTATAGATATGATGGCCCTGAGGATCCGGTTTCGGCCAAACTGCGTGAAGCGCAGATGGAAACAATGTTATCTGTTCCCAATACCGGAATGGCTGTAACTCTGGATATAGGAAATGCGGACAACATTCATCCGGCGAACAAGCAAGATGTCGGTAAAAGGCTTTCCCTATGGGCCCTTGCTAAAGATTACGGTAAAGAAGACGTCGTATATTCAGGTCCGATATATAAAGATATGCTAAAACAGGGAAGCAGAATAACATTGTACTTTGACCACGTCGGAAGCGGTCTTGTAGCTAAAAACGGAAAACTCACCGGATTTCAGGTTGCTGGAGAGGACGGTGTTTTTGTAGACGCTGAAGCCTACATTGATGGCAATACAATCAGAGTTTACAGCAAGCAAGCCTATGATCCGATCGCCGTGAGATACGCTTTTAAAAACGCATCCGAGGCAAGCCTCTTCAATAAAGAAGGGCTTCCTGCTTCTTCATTCAGAACCGACGATTGGGGTGAGTGAGAGGGGGTTTAAAAGCACTAATATAATCTATCTTATTTCGTATTCTGTCTACAATCTTAACCTCTACGAACCCTGCCTCAGTTAATAATTCAGGCAACTTCCCCCTAACATGAATTTTATATCCTTCGTTCCACCAGTAAAAAGGCAAATTATAGAACGCCTGAAATGGATTTGTGATTTTATTAAGGTCAACCAACAGGAAATGTCCTCCTTCTCGCAGAACTCTAAGTACCTCTTTAGCCCCTTTCTTTTTCAAGGGAAGTGATAGTTGATGAAATACCCATGTAGAGGTAATAACATCGAAAAAATTATCAGCAAAAGGTATTTTTTCAATTGACGCGACTCCTAAGTCGAGTTGAATGTTCACTTTATCTGATTTGATTTTTGCCTGTTTAAGCATACCTCTGGATGCGTCGATTCCTGCCACAAACCCCTTATTTCCTGCCTGTTTTTTGAGCTTTAGAGTAAGAGTTCCCGTGCCGCAACCTACGTCCAATACTTTATCACTTTCTTTAACGCCGGCTAATTTTGCTGCAAGGGGATAAAACTCAAGCCCTAATTTCTTGTTCAAAATACGGTCATAGAACCTTGCCGTATAGTCAAAAGTTTTTGCTATATAATAGGTTTCATCTCTTTTAATTTTTTTCATAGTTACTGATAACGATTTCTCTTTCAGCTACCGGGCTTTAGAAAACTCGAGTTAAACGAGGTTTTAGGAGAAGGCAGTTCGTACCTCCCCCGGAAAACCTACGTTGGAAGACATTTTGCTTGGTGTTTACTTTATATACTTTTTTCGGCGTTTACTCTTGTGGTAACTTAAGGGCGCCACACAGAGCTTTCAAATCGTTCACCGAGGTGCCTTCGTCTCCCCGACCTATTGCTTCTATCTCAAATCGACCGGCGCAGAATTTTAAAGTGATTGTGTTCATCATTTCAGGAACTTTTGAAAGCTGGGCTGTGTGCCCTTTTAAGGTAGTTGATTCCACAATAACTGTTCCTGTCGGAGTTTTAGTTGTCCCTTCTTCCATCGGTTCAAAACTCTTTTCGGCATTTAAATCCATTAAGTCCTCTATATTAATCTGTACCTTTTGTGCCGGTCCAATCTTGCCCTCTCCTTTTCCAAGAAAAAGAGCTATGCTCCCGGTATCTACCAGGGCTTCACCTTCGCTTCCAACATAGCCGGGCGGACAGAGAGTCCAACCGTCAGGCCATGAATCCGGCAGCAACTCATTCATTTCTTCTGGGGAAAGAGCTTCAAGCATTTCTTCGGGCTGTTCTACTTCAGGTGCCTGCGCTTCTTCCTCTTCTTTGGGTCCCCCACAACCTGCAAGTCCAAAGACCAGTAAGCCGATAAGTGATAAAACAAACAACTTCGTACGTTTACTCCTCATTCCTACCTCCTTTTCTTCAGGATAAGTTTTTCACTTTCAAATCACCAAGCAAAACGTCGTTTTTATTAAAGGCTCCTTATCATATGCTTTCTATTTCTCTTCTCTTTTAAATTGTAAAGATTTGAATGTCACTTGTCAAGTATTAACAGACAAATTTAAGATTGCCAATTAAAAAGATTCGCTTTTCTATACACTATTTTATGATTCGATCGTCTCCTTCCGGTATTCAATATATGAATAAACAACCACATAAACAGCAGCCAAAATTACCGGAATAAGAATAAAAAATCGCGCGTAGTTCCGGAAAAATACTCCTATAAAAGCGATAATTCCAGCAATTTTGAATAATTTTCCTCCGATTTTATGTGTTTTGTTCCATACTCTATCACTGCTTAATGTCCAGGGCGTTCTGATTCCTATAAACCAGTTTCTTTTTGCATTCTCGCTGAGAATCCCAATGTAAAAAAACAAAAGACCTATTCCGGCGGGCATGAGAACATTTGGGCTAATCTTTATTCCCGTGTTCCATAGAAGTATAAACAAGTGCACCGACAGCATAAATATTAAAAAGAAGACGATAAATCCCTCGTAATATTTCCTGAATTTTTTTATGTTGTCTTTCAACGGGTCTATCAATGGAATAACAATAAAAAGCAATACCAATCCAACCAGAATAAAAGGAAATAAAAACATTCCCCAGAATTTAGACATATAACCGTCTACTTCCCCTTTCGCATTCCAATGCGTTGCCATTTTATCCGGAATTTGCGGATAAAAATAAAAACTTACGGCGAACGATAAAAGCAATAATGCGAAAACAGTTATTATAATTTTCTTATTCATAAATTTGGCTCCTTTTATTATATATATAAATATCCGGCGTTTTTATTCAAAAATTTTCTCTAAGTTTCCTTATTATTAATTTTTCTCTGAAATAAATGAAGTCCAATTATCACCCATAATGTCTTATCCGGGTCGAAATAAACCTGCGCGTTACGCCCGGTAATCACGTCGGCAGTTACAATTAACAGGATACAAAATACCGTAATAACGTGTTTATTTATTTTTATCGATCTTTTCATAATATCGGGTGAGGCGACTTTTGACGTCGGAGGGAAGGTTTCCTTCTCCCAATTTTTGTACAACCCTTTTTAAATCATAGGAACTGGTGTCCATTTTTATTTCTCCTTCGGATAGAGTACCCCTTAGAAAAATATCGAGAGATTTTGAATATCTCTTACAACTTAAATCTAATTCTTTCTGAGCCTCATAAACTTCCCCTTCTTCTTTTAATAAATACGTTTGATTGATGGCAGATAGTGACTTTTTATAATCCTTCTCCTTTTTTAGTTTTAAGATTTTGCCTATAGCTTCAGCAAACTGTTCTATAAGTCTCATCAAATAATCTCTTCTAATCATAATAAAATCCTCTAAAAATTAAACTCATCTGTAGCTTGAAAACCTTGGTGTTTGAATAGATAAATATTATAATTCAATCAAAAGAATATAGCCATGTTTTTTGAATCCTAATTTCTCGTAAAATTTATGCGCTCTTTCTCTTTTTAAATCGCTGGATAAATTCATCTTATAACACTTATTCTTCCTGCGTATTTCCAAACCATATTCCATTATCTTTCTATCTAATGCTCTTCTACCAAGCCGGAAGACTGACCCATATGTTTCTAAACTCGATAAACCAAGACCTTAATCTGCCGCATAACAATTAGATTGTTTAAAAAAAATTATTAGCAATTTTAACTATTTAACAAAGGTTTAAGAAATCTTTAATATGGAGCTTGCGTTTTTTCCGATAATGGCTTATTTATAGTGCATAAAGAATATAAGGAGAATTTAATTAAATGAGCAAAAAGCAGAAAAAATATCTTTTTGTATGCGATTTCGATAAAACTTTAAGTTTCGATGATTCGGGTGTCATTTTAAGCGAAAAAATAGGAATCAACGAGGAAACTTTCGAGGAAAAGCTCGCCAGGGTGAGAGAGAGAAATATTGTTCAGCTGGGGGGAGAGCTCGCTCAGTTAATAGTGACTGACCCCGATTATAAGGGAAAGGTTTCTAAGAAACTTTTCAGGGAAGTCGCTAAGGATATAAAACTTAAAAGAGATGTTTCGAAGTTGTTTAAGGTTTTGGATAAAGGTATAGGCGAAAATAAGTTTTACTGTTATGTCGCATCTGCCTGTCCGGTCGAAATAATAAAGACAGCTTTAAAAAGGATTCTTCCTCCGGAACATATTTTCGGCACTACTTTTATTTATGATAGTAAAGGGTGTGTGCAGAGTATCGAAAGAACCGGGGCGGGGCAGGGTAAAGTAACCAATGTGGATTTCTTGAGAGAAAAAAATAAAATTCCGCGCGACAGGATAATTTATGTCGGTGACGGTTCATCCGATTTGCATGTAATGCTGCATGTGAACGCATACGGTGGATATCCGATAGCCGTTTCTTCTTCGCCTTATCTCGGGCACATTTCTAAAAGAACTGTACTTTCGGACAGTGCCCTCAGTATTCTCACTCCCATTCTGGAAGACATACTGGATTATAAAGAAAAGCAGATTAAAAAATTCTTTATAGATATAGGACACACGATATCCGAATGGAGCAGGGTAAAGACCGACTGGATAGCTCTGGAATAATTAAGTTTTAATTTTGGCGAGTTTAACAGTATTTTTCCCTGAAGTCTTCGCTTCATACATGGCGGAATCAGCGGCAAATATAATTTCACTCGAAGTGTTTCCGTTTTTAGGATAAGATGCGATTCCCACACTGACACTTATGATTAAATCAGGTTGACTTGTTTCTTCCCCTTTAAATTTCTTTTTTTCGACTTTACCGCGGATTTTTTCAGCGACTTCTTTTGCTTCTTTCTCATCGGTCTCCGGAAGCAGAACCACAAATTCTTCTCCTCCGTAGCGATATAATTTGTCTGATGATCTGATGTTATGAAAAATAGTTTTCACTAAATTTACAAGCAGTTTATCTCCTTTCTGATGCCCGTGAAAATCATTATATTCTTTAAACCAATCGATATCGATCATTAAAACCGACAAATTATTATTATAGCGTTCAGCCCGTTCAAGCTCCTCTTTCAGGTCATCTTTTAGTTTTCTTCGATTAAAACATCCTGTAAGTTCATCGGTAATAGATTTTGTTATGTCCTCGAAAATTTCCAGAATATATTTTTTTTCTCGAAGTTCGATAGCTTTGTGCATTATTTTAACCGTTTTACCCCCGAAAGCTCCCTCTGCTTCGATTACCTTGTTTTCACCGGTTACGAGTTCTTTCTTTAAAGGGCAGTACTCACACTGTACTTTTTTATCCTTATAAACCTCGAAGCACTTTTCCCCTACGGCATTTCTGCCTACTTTTTCCTTCAAGGCATCATTCATATAGAGAATATTTAAATCAGTGTCGACAATGTCTATCGGAATAGGAAGAACTTCCATAATTAGTTTAAAATCCTCCAGGTTTATTTTTTCAAATTTAGAATTCTCCAGGTCTTTGGATAAAATTATTATACCTCCTGTTTAACTGTGTTATTGTAAAAAATAAGTTGTTTACCTGATAAGTCAATAGTGAGAAAATCTTGGAGTTTCACGATTTTTTCTTAAAAATCTCACAAAACACTATTTCTTAGCAAGAATTAAAAGCGAGAACTGACCGCTCATAAGTAGCGCGGGAGTTCATCTCCCGCAAATCACCTGTTGGGGACAAGCCCCAACGCTACTAAAAAATGAGTAAGGGGTACTGTTCAGGAAAATACCTCGGAGCTTTCACCCCATGAAATAGTAGCTCAAGCGTGAAGTTCTTCTATTTCATGAGGCAGGCGGGCACGGTTTTTCGATTTCTTTTTTTAAAAAACTAAAAGTGAAGGGGTACTGTTCACAAAAAATGCCTCGCAGACTGAGCGGGCATGGTCTTTTTACGAAGTAAAAAAGAGCGAAGTCGAGAGACAAGAAACAATTTCCTCGCTGGGGAAATTGATTTCGGTTTTTTAGAACGGTATCCCTGAACGATAACCGCCGGGGAAATCGACCACATCTTTCTCGGACAGTACTCCTTGCGAATCACCCGCCGGGGAAACTGACTGCAGTTTTTCTATTCTAAACATAGATATTATCCATTCTCAAAATCTATAAATACTTGTAATTAAAGGGTTAAAAAGAGTATGTAGCAAAAAAACCATGAAACTTCAGTGAAAAAATCGTATCCCCCAATATTTACCGCAAAAACGCAAAGGATGCAGAGAAAAACAACAATTTATATATGTTTATTTAAAACCCTTCCCAACCCGAAAAACAATTGAACCACAGAGAGCACAGATTTACAGGTTTTCAACCCATCACCCCACCGAAAAAGAGAAACAACAAATCACACTAATAACACGAATGTCTTTTACTTTTTTCTAACTCAACGAACCCGTACGAATTCGTCATTACGAGTTCATCTTCTTGCCTGACCCGGGCGAAGTAATCTCAAGAGGATTTGCACCGCAAAGACGTAGAAGTCGCAAAGAAAAATATGCTGCTTTCAAGATTCAACCCACAACTCACGATTTACTATTCACGAAGGATGTAGGAGGATTCCCTAATACCGATCGTTTCCCCTGTGCCCTCCGTGGCTCCGTGTGAGAATTAACCGAAAATCATTGACAAAGTTTCCATTCGATTTATAATTAAAAGGGGATATCAAATGTTAAAAAATCCAGAGGAACTGAAAAAGTTCGAAAAAGAGATTAAAAGAAAAAGTAAGGTCGATATAAGTAGAAATTTCGAAATCTTCGAGGCTCTTTATAAGGAAGCTTTAGAACTGGGAGTGCTTCCGAGGGAAAATCCCCTGGAAGATAAAGAAACAGTAAAAAAAATAGCTAAAATCATAAATAGTGTTTAAAGAACTACTTTCTAAAGTTTCAAAAGAGTTAGAGGAAAGGAAAACGCCATATATGATAATAGGGGGACAGGCTGTTCTGCTTTACGGTGAGCCGAGACTTACAAAAGATATCGATATAACTCTTGGTTTGACTCCGGAAAAACTGTCGGAGATTGAAAGTCTCAGTAAAAAATTAAAATTAAGAATTCTTGTAAGAAAACCAAAAGATTTTGTAAAAAAAACAATGGTACTGCCGGTCGAAGATGAAAAAACCGGTATAAGTATCGATTTTATTTTTTCTTTTTCGGAATACGAGAAACAAGCTATAAAAAGAGCAAATCCTGTTAAAATTATTAACACCGATGTAAAATTTGCGTCTCTTGAAGATGTAGTTATTCACAAGATAATAGCGGGAAGAGCCAGAGATCTGGAAGATGTTGAGACAATGCTTTTAAAAAACCCCGATTATGATGAAAAATACATTAAAAATTGGTTGAAAAAATTCGATAAATCAATGCAGAAGAACTTTTCCAAAACTTTTTTAAAAATAAAAAAAAATACGTATTAAAAGATTGTATTTTACTCGACTCCGGATTATTAAACAATGGATTCGTTATCCCCATAGCAAGAGGTTTAAACTGAGAAAATTTAAAAAAATTCTTGTTCTTTTATTAACTTTATGCTTTATAAAAACCAATGTAACAAAATTACACGGAAGCAGTAATAAGATAAATGGTTTTAAGTCCGAAATAATGCTTCATCCTGTCGACGCGTTTACAGCTTACACACTAAAAAAAGGTGAGTGGATTTACAATCAGGCTTTTACCCCCTATCCCAGCTGGTTCTGGTGGGGAATTGCTGATAATATCACAACCGAACTGGATGCAGAATGCTGGCTTGGGGGTGTCGTGAGTTTTAACTTCAGATTTAAACTTTTAAATCAGAAAAAACTATTTCCAACTATCGCTTTCGAAACCATGTATCAATATCTGCCCAGGGAAATCGATCAACTCGATGCTTATGATTCTCTATCTGTGAAGAGAAAAGGAAATCTCTGGTATAATAGACTTAATTTAAGCTGGAAAATAAAGAGTAATTTTTATTTAAATGTTTCGGGAGGAGCAACATATCTGGGGAATTTGACAATCGATAATGCCGATACCGTTAATTATACAGGAGAAACATACAAAAATCGTGTTACTCCTGATATTTCCGCCGGCGTCGATTTTCGAGCTTTTGAGTGGTTATCTCTCCATGCCGCGGCTTCTTACGGAACTACGTTTATTTATCTCGACAATGTTCCTCGAAAGCAACAGTTTAATGTAGGCGCGAGGTTCGCACCTTTTTACGGGCATAAAAACGGTATGTTAAGAAATTTCAGGATGGAGTTAGCAATTTTAACATTTCGATTCAAAGAAGTAGACCATATAGTAAACGGTCCCCTTGGATTCATTTACTGGCAATGGGGTGGTGAAAATGAGTGAAAACAAAAGATTAATACGTCTTCTTTCTTCCGCGGGAGGAGGTAA
>CAZSEX010000050.1:0-10112 GCA_964606065.1 uncultured bacterium
GCGCCCGCTTACTTCAGAGTGTTCGCCGATGTGACGAAAGACTCTTTCTGGGATACGGTCGCGGATGATTCCTATACAATATTGCACAACGGAGCTAACGAGGCTACAGGATTGGTCCCGGACTGGCAATCGTGGGACGGCGTTCCCGGGGGAACTTCATCTTCAAATTGGGAATGGATAGATTATTATCGCTATGACGCGAGTAGAACTCCATGGAGATTTGCCCTGGATTATCTCTGGAACGGAAATAAAGAGGCTAAAAATTGGTGCGTTAAAATTTCCGATTTTGCCGATTCCATAGGAGCTGCGAATATAGTTGATGGATACGGTCTGGATGGTACGCCGAGGGGTCGGTACAACAATGGTTCTTTTGTTGGGGGTTTCGCTGTGGGGGCGATGTGTAACAGTCGGGCTATAGTAGATAATTTTGCTTTGAGATTAATCTATCTTGATAGTGTGGGAGAGGACAACCAATATTTTAATCTTTCGCTCAGGTGTTTATACGAGCTTGTTTTGACGGGAAATTTATGGAAGCCCGGGACGGTTGACCATAAATTAGATTGATTTACAGGTAATCTCTGAAAACTTCCGATATTTAAAACTTTAAGAATGTAGAGGTTGGAAATGAAAGAAGAAAATTCTGTTACGAAGGATTGGTTCAAAGCCTGGTCTAATGAATATGATAATACTTCAGATAAAAAGGATAAACATCCGATAATAAAAAAAATTTATGGAATTTTAAGACCTGGAGGGAAATTTCTTATAGGAGATATCGATGTGGATACGACCGGGGATTTAGAAGATCCGGAACGTTTGTTGAGGATTCTCCATTTTTTGAAAGATGAGTTTGTTCTGGCTTTAAAAGGAAGCGGAGTACAGGCTTTCAGTCGAATGTACGATAACGGGAAAAAGCACATATTAAACGACGGTGAATACTGCGTGAGTTTTAAGCAGTGGAAAGAATTATGCGAAAAAGCCGGCTTTAAGAATATTGCGATGAAGCCTTTGCCGGGGTTCAATTGGTTTAAGGTGTTGGTTGCTGTTAAATAGCGATTTTTGCTATGGTGAATAGAGAGAAAGTAATGTGATAGTTCCGAACGATTATTTTCGTTCGGGAATATTAAAATTTCTGAGGACGAAAAGAAAAGTAATATTTTTTTGCTTAAAACTTAAACCGCGAAACACACTAAACCCGATTCCTACCCTCCAATAGGAAGCACGAGATTACACAGCTAAACACTGGATTATCAAGAAAATTGACCCGAAACTGTGGTCAAGGGGTAGGTAGAATTAACAAAAAAATCCTGTGATAATCTTGTGTGGTCTTGTGGTTTCTTTTTTTATAGTGGAGTTATGCGAAGAGATAAGCCAACAGGCATATTCCCGCGAAAGAAATGATTGTCGGTATTATTCCGAATGCAGGTAAGAAAAGAAATGAAGTGAGCATGGCGCCGACGCTTCCTCCAATAAGATCGAAAGCGTAAATGGAAGGTGCCGCGTTGTATTTTGTTCCTTCTCTTTCAAATATTATTCCCGCGTTGGTATAAGTCCATCCAACAGTTCCCCCGCAAATGAAGCTTATTAATGGTATAAGCAGAAATACCCAGAATACGGGGTTTTTGGCGAGAATGGTTAAAAATTGAAGAAACAGTAAAATCGTTAGTGTTAGGAATGGAGCTTTTAAGTTTTTTTGCGGTTTTGTTTTCTCGGTGAAGTAAGTTCCCGCTCCGACTCCGAACATGAAAAGACCGGTTATAAGACCTACCAGGTGATAAACATTTCCATATATTATTTGAAGACTTAAGATGCAGAAGTAAGAAATTCCGATAGATACGGCGCCTATAAGGGAGACTCTGAAACCGGTTTTTCTGAAAATTATCGGTAGAGGAAAGAGTAATAATAAAAGGAAAAAAGGAGCGTTTAGAAAATGTTTTAAATGTCTGAATGCTTTGTTATGTTTTTCCATATAGTGAAATAATGCGAGAAGAAATGCCCTGGGTTTTTTATCGCTGTTTAATCCTATGAAATTATCAGTTAACTGTTTTTCAAATTCCTCGATTCTAAACCTGGGCAGATAAGAATTTATAATATATTCATCGAGATATTGAAGATTTAATTTTTCCAATTCTTCTTTAATTCTTTTTTCTTCATAGAATAGAAGTGCGTTAGAAAAAATATATCTTGCATTATAGCCGGGTATTAGAAGATGATTGTCGAAATTGGATTTGTAAGTCCAGAATATAAGAGAGTTATAATCGAGAGTGGTTTCATTCAGATAATTTTCCCCTGAGGAAATAGAGAAAGTTATTATGCCTGTATCATTGATTTTTTCTCTCAGGAGTTTACTGAATTCCTGTGTGTAAAAACGGTTACTGGATATAGAAAGCGGGTCACCTATTCCGATAAATATAGCGTCGAACTTTTTGTCGGTTTTTTTGAGAAAAAGTCTGGGGTCTGTAGCTATGAAATTTATTTTTTTTAAAGCTTCGTTGCCGAGGTGTTTATTTAATATTTCTTGAAGTTCTGCGTCAGCGTGGACTATTATTAAATTCTTGTATTTGGAAAGTTCCATTATTTCTTCGGGTTCCGCCACTCCAAGATGAAGAATGTCCTTTTCTTGATAGGAGGAAAGTAATAAAGGTATGTGAATATATTCTGAGTTTGTCTTATCGGGGAAGGTGTATGATAAGACTCCGTTTGAATAAAGGGAAGACTGTCCGTCTTTTTTAATTTCCATGTATCTGCCGTATTTCGTTTCCATGATTTTTTCGACCTCGAATCCGGTATATAACTTCTCGTATGCTTTCTTTATAGAATTTTCAAGACCGGGGAAAAGTAAAGCTAAGAGGAAAATCAAAGTCAAAGGGATAAATTTTTTACCCTTTAATAATACCACCGGTAAAAGAAAAAGAACGCTTACCAGGATAAGCTTTTTTGCGGGAGAGAAAAAGGAAACGAATATATAAGAGAAAAAAATTCCTCCCAGGAGGTCACCTATTGAATCCATTATGTAGGGTCTTGTTATTCCCTTTAGCCTGTTTTTCGACAGGCTGGAAAATTTTTTTTGCCCCAGTGCGAATATAAACCCGAAATTCAAATAGATAGGGAAAAGAATCAAAGAAGTTTGAATGAGCAGTAGGGAAAGGCTGAGAATTTCTCCGGGTTTGTAACCTAAAATTCCGGGTAAAAAGCGTAGTAAATATATTGAAATGGGTAGATACAAAGAGAGAATTAAAAAAGGCAGATACAGTTTTTCTTTGTCAACTCTTTTGCCCCAAAAAGAGCCAACTCCTGCTCCTAAAAGCCAGAGTGATACCACCAATCCGTACGTTAATTCGTTGCCGTGAAAAGTCATATAGATCTCTCTAATCAATATGTTTTGAGAAAGGATTGATAAAATTCCGGAGAGGAAAAGAAAAAATAAATACAATTTAGTGAATTATTTTCGAAGCAATTTCTCTAATTTTTTCATTTTCAACAGGTTTATCGTCTTTAGAAATAAGAGCTATCAGAATATCTGTTTTCGCCATTTCTATTCTGGAAAGAGTTATTTTATATCTACTGCAGAAATTTAGTAATTTTCCAGACAAAACTTTTTCTCTGGGTGAAACAAATATGAGCAATGTCCCTTTTTCGACATCTATAATATCAAATAATATTTCACCTTCTTTATGCTTGTTTAGTAAATTATATATTGTGGTCACTGTTTTTGTTATGTCGGAAGAGGACGCGCTTAACCTCCAAAAATCTTCTAAAGAAAAGTAAATCTTCTTTATTTTTTTCTCGGAGATGTCCGGTGAATTTTTTATGATCGTTTCTATCTTTTTTGTATCCATATCCCGCATACCTTCGTCGAAGTCGCGGAAATTCCCCAGTGTTTCACAAAGTATCTTTTTAGTTTTTTGGTATAGTTCGGAGAGAGTTTCAAACTCGTCGAGATCGGCTTTTATGTCGAATATAAGCAAACTCGCGTTTTCTAATTCTCTCGTTTGATGAGTAGATAAAAGTTTAAGTCCTGTTATTTTGTTAAACCCCGACACTATATTTCTGCTTTTGAGTTCCGCTTCTTCTTTTTGGGTTATTACTATAATTTTGAATTCCAGGAAAAATTCTGTTGAGTTTGTCAGGAAAAAGTATACTTGAGGTAAACGACTCCGCTGGAATTCTTTAACCAGCAGGGGAATTATGGCGCGGACATAAAGTTCCAATCCTATAATGCCTTTGGTTCCTTTTGTGGTTTCTTCTTTTTCTTTTTCATGTATTCTTTTTAGCACTTTTTTTATTTTTTTGTGAGAAGGTGGAGGATAGGATTTTCCTTCTCTGTCGCTGATTTCGATTCTCGCGATAAGCACTCCCTCGGGGGTTGTAAATTCTTTGTTGTATATGATCTTCGAATCGGGCAGGACAAAAGATATCGTGCCGAGAATAACTTTAAGAGGCAAATCTTTTTCGTAAACACCGACTGTTATACAGGTGAGATTTTCCTTTATGGTTTTTATGTTTTTTGTGTAAATTTGAATTTCCCCTTTACTATTAATTACGTCCTGTCGAGTTTTATAATTGGTGATAATCTGCTCCGCCAGGTTCAGGGGAGTCCTTTCGGTTATATAAGCTTTTGTGCGAGAGGCGAAGAATTTAAATGCTTCACCTTCAGGACCTAAAAGATCAGATACGAAATCTTCCTCGCATCCTTTTTTTATTATGTTTGTAACTTTCGAATAAACTTCAAGTCTTTTCGACCCGTTTGTCAGAAGAAGTCTTTTTGCCAGACTTCCCTCCGATACATTTATAATGTTATCCACGATTTCTTTTTTGTCTTTCTTAAATTTTTTGAGAGCGGGTGCATTTCTAATTTTTATTACCAGTATCATAATTCCTAATTTGTTTCCGTTTTTTTCTATTGTAATCGCTGATTCGTAAGTTATATTCCAGCCTTTTCCGTGAATAGTTCCGAGGATGGCGGTGGAAAATCCAGGCCAGTCCTTACCGATTATACCCATTGAAAAGAAAAACGGGAAGGAAGGTTTTTCGGGAATGCTTTTTTTGCAGATTTTCAAACCGGAAGAATTTTCTTCCCATTTATGAATTAATTTCTCAAACAATCGTTTTTCTTCATTTATGGAAAAAAAATCACGGGTTTTTTCGTAATTATATTCTTTCATTAGTGTGTCATCGCGTAAATATAAATATTTACGCCCATTTTAAAAGATTTTTCTCTGAGTTCTTCAGGATCTCCATATACTGAAGGATCTGTCCATCCGTCGGATATATTGCTGTTGTATGTGTAAAAGAGTGCGAGTCTCCCTTTTAAAAATAGCCCGTATCCTCTGGGAGCTCCTTTATAATGCTCGTGTATTTTAGGTAAACCTTCTGGTAATTCAAAGAATACTCTGTAAATTTCATGATCGGTCGGTATTTGTACTAATTCGTGCTTTGGGAAAGCTTTTTTTATTACTTCTCGGAAATATTTATCCATTCCGTAGTCGTCGTCCACATATATGAATCCACCGTGCCAGAGGTAATTTCTTAAATTTTGCAATTCGGATTGTGAGAGTTCTATTTTTTCGTGTCCGGTAATAAATAAGAAGGGGTAAGCGTATATTTCGGGATCGTTTAAGGACAAAACTGTTTCCTTTTCCGATATTTTGAGATCGGTTTTTTTGTTTATTGCTTTAGCGAGATTCGGAATAATGCCCGGATCGTTATACCAATCTCCCCCGGAGTATCTGATTCTTACTATAGAAGGATTTATCAGGGAAAAAAGAAAAAAAAGAATCATTTTAACCTCGAGGATGATAAGAAGATAATATTTCCCGGAGATAATTTCTGTCGATGTGAGTATATATTTGAGTGGTGGAAATATCGGAATGTCCTAATAGCAATTGCACGGTTCGTAGGGATGCCCCACTTTCCAGTAAATGGGTTGCAAAAGAATGTCTCAGGGTATGAGGAGTACAGTTTTTTCTTATTCCGCTCTTTACCAGGTAATTTTGAAAACGTTTCCACATACCCATTCTGGATAGCTTATTACCTCTTTTGGTCAGGAAAAGAAAAGTGGAACTCTTTTTGTCGAGAATTGGTCTTTCTTCATTAATATATTTAATCAAAGCTTTTTTGGCTTTACTTCCAAACGGTATTATTCTTTCTTTTCTGCCCTTTCCTTTGACTCGAATAAAATCCTCTTTTAGAAAGATGTCTTCTTTTCTGAGATTGAGAAGTTCGGAAACTCTTAGCCCGCAGCCATAGAGTAATTCTAAAATCGCCTTATCTCTTAATGAATATTTGAAATCACCGTTTACGCTCTCGATTAGTTTTGTGACTTCGTCTACTGATAAGAATTCAGGCAATCTTTTTTCCATTTTTGGAGATTGAATATTGTTCATAGGTGTTTTTTCTATAAATCCTTCTCCTACCCAGAAGAGAAAAAACATTCTCAGCGATGATGTTTTCCTCGCGATGGTCGCGGTTGAAAAATCCGAATTGTTCAAAGTGTTAAGATATTTTTCGATATCTTCTCTGTTTATTTCTTTAATGTCTTTTTTTGTTTTTTCTAAGAAAGAAATCACATCATTTTTGTAACTTTCTACAGTATTGATGGAAAGTCCTCTTTCTGCCTGTAAATAATAAATGAAATCCTGTACAAAATTTTGTTGAGTACTATTCATTTATTTCAAAAGACACGAGTTCCCAGGTTGTTGAGTCGGAGGGTATTTCTTTTTTTATG
The DNA here is from genome assembly GCA_964606065.1 of uncultured bacterium. GTDB lineage: Bacteria > Hydrothermota > UBA3072 > UBA3072 > UBA3072 > JAFGHJ01. The sequence goes on from CAZSEX010000050.1 coordinate 6,725, forward strand.
AGACCTATGTCGGGCGCGAACCATTCGTATTCAACTGTTGAATCATTGTCTTCTATGACAGTACGTTTTCTTTGATACACATTTTCATAATTTTCCGAATTTAAAACTATTGAAGTTTTTTTTATCGAATCTAACGATATGAAAAGAAATTTTTCGATCGTTTCTTCCTTGTTTACTGAAGAAAAATTGAATTCTCTTTCCCAGTTTTCTCCCTCTATTAGAGGGAGAAAGAGATATGGTTCATAAAGCGTTCCAAACTTTACTATTTCTCCTTCGTAGGTGGTGTATAGTTCTCTGGCTTTTTTTACGATACCCGATTCCCTTTGAAAGTGACATATTTCTCCACCTATGTCGACTATGAATAAACTATCTCCTTGCTTTGTTTCGATTCCTGTTACTTCCATTTTGAGCTGGTAGTTTTTACTTGCTTTTACGTTGAATAGCCACCTGTTCCCAGTTTTTAAGGGGAAATAATCCGCGGTCATTCTTATAGAAAAAGGATTTTTACATCCTGAAGCCAATCCCAAAATCAAGAAAATCAGTACCGATTTTTTCATTGAAAACCTCTCTTAAGGAAAACCCAATTTGGAAAGTTGGATTTTCTGCTGAAAACAGGTATGCAAAACGAATAACAAAAAGCGGCGAGTATCCACTCTCAGAAGCATTTTCTCTGGTTCTCTTAGCTTTTACTATTCCTGTTTCCGGTAAAATCGAAAACTTTTGCCCGAACAAAAGTTCTTTGCCTAAAAGTATTCCATGAATATCTACTTCGTAGTTATCTCTTCTGTAGTATGTGGCTATAAAGTCGTAATTAATTTTGTGTTTTCCTCCCGCAAGCAGCGAAAAACCGGAGGGCGTATCTATTGCCGCGGTACCCTGAGGTACCGAAGAGCTTATAAATAAATTAAAGCCAACCAGTAAAATTATACTCATATCTGGATATTAAAAAACTATTGAAATTTGTCAACGGTTAAAAATATTTATTAATCACAGATTACACTGAATTATCACAAGATTACCTGTTATGTTTATTTGCTTTAGACTCCTGTAGGGTTAACTGAAAAACAAATAAGGAATTTTTTTGAAATCTGGTGTCAATCTGTGAAATCTCGTGGTTTATTTTGCAATAAACTCTTGACTTTTTCGTTTCCTAAATTTAGTATAGAGAAAAGGAGGAGATTAATGTTTGGACCGATTGGATGGCCCGAAATAATAATTATATTAATTGTAGCTCTTTTGTTATTTGGAGCAAAAAGATTGCCTGAAATTGGTAAATCGATGGGGAAGGCAATCAAAGAATTTAAGAAATCCTTTAAAGATGTAACAGATGATATGGATTCCGATGAGTATAATTCTCCCCGGGAAAAAAATAGTAAAGGTTCAGAAAAGTAGTTGGCGAAGCAATTAAAGCGCATAGATTGGTAATTTATGAGTTTTGTGTTATGTGATTCACATTGTCATCTTCAGGAGAGAAAGTTTAAAGGTGAGGTGGAAAGAGTTGTTCGTGATGCCGGGGAATACGGTGTGGGGAAAATCCTGGTTCCCGGTTGGGATTTGCGTTCAAGTAAGGAAGCGGTAGTTATCTCTGAGAGATTTGATAATGTTTTCGCTGCTTGTGGAGTTCATCCGCATGATGCTAAGTTTTATAATGACTATGTTGAGAAAGAGATAACAAAGCTTGCCGAAAACAAAAAAGTGGTCGGTATTGGAGAAATAGGTCTTGATTATTATCGAGATCTTTCGCCGAGAAATGTACAAAAAGATGTATTAAAAAGACAGTTGAAAATAGCGGAGGAGAAGAATTTTCCCGTGATTATACACACCAGAGATTCGATTGAAGATACAATAGAAATAGTCTCTGATTTCGATTGCGAAGGAGTTTTTCATGCTTTCGATTATACCATAGATTTTGCTATGAAGGTTATAGAAATGGGTTTTTTCGTGGGAGTCGGAGGGGTTGTTACATACCCGGGTAGTAAAATATTTTCGTGTATAAAAGATATTCCGCTCGATTCTATTTTGGTTGAAACCGATGCGCCTTATTTAACGCCTAATCCCCATAGAGGAGAGAGGAACGAACCTGCGTATACAAGATATGTGGTAAAAAAAATAGCGGAGCTAAAAGGAAAAACTTTTTCAGAGGTGTCGAATAAAACGTACAATAACACAAAAAAATTATTTGGGATATAACTTTTAAGATTCAAGTGTCCAAGAATAAATTAAAAAATAGTCAAATAGAAATAAATCTTTCGGATTAGTTAATAGTAAAATTGTTAAAATCGTCAAATAGTTAAAACTAAAGGTTCTGTATGTGATCAAAATTGTTAAGGAATTAAAAGGCTTGGAGGCTGGGAGAGAAAAACCATTCGCGTAATTTGTGCAATTTGTTGTTATTCTTTGTGTCCTGGCGCCTTCGTGGCAAAAAAGAGGGTTGACAAAACAGAAAATAACCTTATAATCTTTGTATAACAAAGGACTTTGAAAGGAGGAATAAAAAATGGATAAGAAGGAAGCGAAAAAAAACTTTGAGGAGATCAAGCGTTATCTGATAGAAACGGAGGAAGATTTAAGAAAAACCGGGGTTTATGCTTTAGACATTCAGCTTTTATTGGGGGTTCTTGTACTTGTGGGTCTCGGCTTCACGGTTTTTCTTCACGGGAAAGCGTTGTATAATCTTATATGGTTGGTTTGGTCCTTCGTATTTGTTATTGGTTTTTTCTTCGGATACAGGCTCGCCAAAAGAATACCTCTAATGACCGGTATTACGTCCTTTGCCGGTAAGTTGATAGGTATGGTCTGGCTTGGAATAACAATAAGTGTTGCCCTGATGATGTTTATTGTTTGGCGTTCCGGATACACTCCTTATTTGGAGAGTTTTATAGCTTTGCTTGTAGGCGTTGGTTTTTTTGTTGAATCTTTTGTTTCCTGGAGAGAATTTATTATAGCGGCTGTTCTTTACTGGGTAGCAGCTTTAATTGATGGTTTTTTCCCGGATCTTACTAATATGGTATTTGCTTTTCTTGTTTTCGCGACTATGGTTGTACCGGGTATCGTTGCTAAAATAAAGTTTAGAGGGAATAAGGTTTAAATGGGAGGTTTTAATCCTTCGGAAATTAATAAGTTAATTCACGCTCCCATAAGGCTTGGGATTATGACTATTTTGAATTCGGTCGATAAAGTAAATTTTATTTATCTAAGGAAAAAACTTGTGGTAACGGATGGAAATCTCAGCAGCCATATGGAAAAATTGGAAAAAGCGGGTTACGTAAAAGTAGAAAAATCTTTTGTAGATAAAAAACCCAATACTGTTTACAGCATAACGGAAAAAGGGAAAAAAGCCTTCAGGATTTATCTGGAGCATCTGGAAAAAATTATTGAAGAGAGTTAG
>CAZSEX010000051.1:0-9869 GCA_964606065.1 uncultured bacterium
ATCTTATCCTCTCCCAGTTCGAAAGGAACCCACTCACCGGCTTCGATTCTCCAGGCGAATCTTTCGATGGGTATCCTGTTTCCCTCGGCGGATAAGAAATCCTCTTTTGCCGAACAGAGTAGTACCCAGTCGGTGTTCGCGTGTATCGTTCCCTGAATGATTCCCGGAAATTCGATGGGAGAAGAATCCGGGTCGAGAAATCCTACGTCTATTTTTTTAGCTCTTATATCTATGGAGAGAACTTCCTGATTGATAAAACCGACCTCGATTGAAGCGTTCTGATCGGCGATTAAGAAAAATAAAAGCCACAACATCTGTAACCTCCTGTTTTTGTTATAAATATAGAAATAAAAGATTCTGTTGTCAAGCTAATACAAAAAGAAAGGGGGTGTCAGACACCCCCTTTCCCTTTAGCAGAACGTCAGTTCTAAGTGGTTCTCATTATAAAGTCTGAATGGTGTAGGTGACAGTGCTGCTCGAACTTCCAGTAAGAATTTCATCGCCATCTATGTTTACCTGGTAATCCTGATACATCGTCGTCCAACCATCTGTAGTATTTGCTGAGCCAGATTTAACTGCTACGGCGGAGGTGGTAAAAACCGTCCATCCACTTGTTAAAGTGCCTAAGCCGTCGTCTTCGGCGTATTCTATATCACCAATAAGAATTCCACAGGCCGGTGATGGGTCATCACCTTTCACCGTAAGTTCCCAGCTTGTGCTTCCAAAACCCCAGACCAGATAATCTATTGTCTGGTGTGGACGGGCAATGGGGGTAGTAGGTTCATAGTAGGCGGGGAAAGAGGCAGGAGGAAAACCAGCCATTGAGCTAAAATCCCAGGTAATGCTCGCGTCGCTAATGTCAATCGCCACAATCTCGGGTATGATAAAGTTAAATTCGGCTTCTTCAAAGTCGCTTGCCCCAAAAACAAAAACCGGTAAAACTAAAAGTGCGGTATATAAAAGTTTACGCATAATAAACCTCCTTTAAGGTTTAAACGTTTTTTATTAACCACTCAGTTAACGTCCGCTAATTGTCAAAGAACCACTTTAGGAATGTACAAATATCGTTCCAGAATGCAAGTCCTTGGTTAACAAGAACATATTTTTTTAAAGTTTTCGCAGCCTGCAAATTTTTTTCGCGGAACGCAAAAATTTTCCTTTTGTAAAAAATTTATTACAAAGATGCAACCACGAGATTTCACAAGATTATCACAAGATTTTTTATTGGTTAAAACCCACCTCCTTACACCAAATTTTTCTCACACAGAGTGCACGGAGAACACAGATGATTTAGGCATACATCTCTAACTACACATATATATCCAGGATATATATGTGTAGTTAGAACCTTTGTTCTCTATAGGCGGGGGATTAACCCCCGCGCTACAAACTTTAAAAAATAACGTAGCGTTGGGGTTTATCCCCAACGGTGGAAAGCGAAAGAATGAACCTCCTGCCTTCGGAGGTGTAGGAGAAGATAAACTTGTTGGTATCTTCGCCGACTGCTTCTATTATCTCTTGAAGTCTTTCTTTTTTGTCGTATGAGAATGTATATCCGCTATTAATCGAGATTAAATCTCCCCCCTCTCAGTTATGCCTATCAAACGGTTGTTGTTTGTGTTATAATTGTTTGTCCGGAATTATGAAATTTCATATATTGATAAAAATAAAACACTACATTTCCTACAGGTTCTACATGTGAATATTAGGGCGGGGATAGCGGCTTTGCCGCGCTGGGTTCTCTGTAGTTATTCTTCTTAGTAAAAGAAGATATAAAAGCCTATAAAAAGACCTAAAAAAATGAAAAAGAAAGAAGTTGCCAATTTGACAAACTTAACCTTTTCTCTCCAGAATTTATTTATTGCGGAAGATTTCATTCCCCTGTACGTGGCTGTAAACACAATTATAAGAGGAATGATAAAACCGATGTTGTAGATAATTAAATAAGAGATTGCCCTGATCTGAAGTTCGGGAACTCTACTTACGAAGATAAGAGTTGGCAGATAAATCTGACCGGTACAGATGAATTCACTCAAAGAAATACAAAAGCCGCTTACCACTGTCGCAATAAATAAATTTTTCTTTCCCATCTTTTCTCTGATGACCGAATGTATTTTTTTCTTGATAAATCGAGGGAGTTGCAGCTTGACTTCCTTTACTTCATTTCTTTTTAACTTAAGGTAATCGTAAAAAGAGAGAATCCCAAAACATATTGCCAGTAATGCTACAATTCCAAGAATAAACTTGCATATGATGCTGGTAATTTTTAAAATGCCGATGAATTTAATTAGCCCAAGTCCAATTGAAAAATACACCAGAAATACGACAACGCTGTAAGTAATACCGATTAAGAGCGTTTCTTCTTCTTTTTTGCCTACAGCAGATAAAAAAGCTATGAGGAAAATTATGGTCGCGAAAGCGCAGGGATTGATGCCGTCTATTAAACCCGCCAATATTATTGTAAGTACGCCCATTTTTTTGAATCTTTCTTTAATGCTTTCCTCCGCTTTATCTCTTAATTCGAATATTTTCGTCCAGGGTATTTCAGCCCCATTGTCTTTGTATTTATAAATAAATTCCTTTAAGGTTTTTTTTGCCAGAGTTTCTCCGGTGAAATAATCTTTTCCTATAAAAAGCATGGGAGTTGTTAATCTTTTCTCTTCGGAAACATTAAAAACCTCACAAAACGCTTCGTTGATTTTTTTATTTTCTCTTGTTTCCATATTGTATTTTGTAATTTCTAAATTCGGATAAGTTTTCTCCAGGAAAGAAATCTCGTAATTTATCCGCTCGCATACTTTACATTTGCTTTCATAAAAGTAAACTGCTTCTACTTTTTCGGAAGAATTTTCGGCAAATATATTACGCGAGCTCAGTTCAGGAAAATCACATCCCGAGTCCGCATATTCTGCTATCCTTAGTTCGAGCCACCTTCTTATTTCACTCCGACCTCCGAGAATGTATTCTCCTATAACTATAATAGGAATATCGTTGTTTGGGTCTTTATACTCTTCTTCTATAGAAACTAAAATTTCGTAATTGGAAGGATCCGATATCTCAAAAGACTTTATTGTTAAATTGTATTTTTCTATGAGAGGGGACAGTATTTTCTCCTCTACAAAGTCGCAGTCTTCGCAGTCCTCCGAATAAAATAAATACATCTTCACCGGTGGAATTTGTAAGGGAGTTTCGACCATCGCTTTTATCTTTATGGGGACTCTGCTGTTTTCGGGGTCGTTAGTATGAAGGTATATAGTTTCGGTAATGCCGCCCATATAATTTTCGGATTTAAAAGTAACTATGATTTTTCCTTCGCCGCGGGGAGGTACCACTTTGTTCTTAATATCGAGTTTACCTGAAGCGCAGCCGCATGAAGATCTGATTTCGCTTACTTTCAAATCTTTATTGCCGACATTTCTGAAAATAAATTCCCCGGTTTTTGTTTCTCTCTGCTTTAGCCTTCCGAAGTCCAGCACCTCGTTTTTAAACTGTATTTTTGGCTGTGCGGATAGACTCGACAATGTCAGAAAAAACATTATAAATATTTTTTGTACAGTAGATCTATTCATAACGGCAAAGATATATATCGGGCTTTTTAAGTCAACCCCCTCTTATTCACGTTAATCAGGATAAAAAATAACAATGATAAGACAAAACCCATCGGTCAGAAGAAACTCAACGAGTTAGGGCTTTACGATATGTCGGGTTGAGAGAATGGCGCCGGGACAGGCACGAGAGTAATAGCGGTTCTATTAAGAAAAAAGAGTACGCGTATCTCTTTTAGTATTTTTGTTTTTCCTCACAAAAATCCTGATGTAGATAGACTTTTAATATACATAGATAAATTCGGTTAACATAAATGATATAATCCATTTGCTTACAAGGAAATAAGGAAATAGCCCCCTTGATTTTATTGCGAAAAACCTTTAATTAATATAAACAGTAAGGTAGCCTATCGGGCGAGATTTGATTTTTAGGGAGAGATTAAGCGAATGTGTTTATTTGGTTATTAAACATATTTTTAAGGAGGTAAGAAACTGCTATGGAGAAATGTGGGGTATTTATAAAGGATGTCCCTATTAAATTTGAAATTCCGGTAGCAGATAAGAATAATTTTGTCTAAGTTACCCTTCCTTTCTACAGCTTTGTTTAGGAAGGAAAATCTTTAAAAGAAGAAAGGAGGGGTTAGAGTAGTAGATAGTTTATTTATTGGAAAAAATCAACAATCAAAGTATTGAATATAAGGAGTGAAAAAGGAAATTATGAATTTAAAGCGTTTTATGATAGTTTTTGGAATAGTGTGTCTGGTAGCGGTTATAGCTTTTTCCTGGGGATGTCAGAATCAAGTGACAGGTCCTGAGAGTACGGATACACCAAGGTTGAGAGGATATTCATCCGGCAGTTGTGGCAGTTACTGGTATACACATTGGACCAATGGAGGATCGGCTAACTTTAGCTGTAATGGTAGCAATGGTTTCAGTGTTAGTTTCAGCGGTGCTAATTTTGTTACAGGTATAGGTTGGAGTTCCGGTGCGTCCAGATCTATAAGCTGGTCGGGCAGCTGCAGCGGTTGTAGTTGGGGACCCGGTGTCTATGGATGGTCGAGAAATCCTCTTATAGAATATTACATCGGTAAGAGCGGAGGCAGCAGCGCTGGCTCGTATTCATGCAATGGCAGGTCATACACATTACAAATAGACAGAAGATATGGACAGCCATCCATTGACGGTACTTCAGATTTTGACCAGTACAATTGTAGCGGGAGTCGTAGCAGTCCCGTAGATATGGGCTGTCACTTTAACGCGTGGAGTAGTATGGGAAAGGGAGGAGGCAGTCAGGACTACCAGGTAGTAATGGTAGAAGGTTGGAGTAACAATAGTGGAAACGGTAGTGTAACGCTCGGCGGCGGCGGCGGTTCGACCACTACGACCAGCGGTTACACCACCACGACCAGCGGTGGTGGCACGACCACGACCAGCGGTGGCGGCGGCGGTGTCCCGATCACTGTGAGGGCACGCGGCACGAGTGGTAGTGAAAAGATCGACGTGAAGGTAGGCGGCAACACAATTACCACCTGGACGTTAGGCACAGGCATGGCGAATTGGGAAACCAGCACTCAATATAGTGGTGGACTAAATGTGTGCTTTACCAATGATGGTGATAACAGAGACGTTCAGATAGATTATGTCGTGGTTAATGGTCAAACCCGTCAGTCGGAAAACCAGAGCTATAACACCGGTGTCTGGCAGGATGGTTCCTGCGGCGGCGAGTACAGCGAATGGCTCCATTGTAACGGTTGTATAGGTTATGGTGATGTCTCCGGCGGCGGCGGTTCGACAACAACCAGCGGTGGTTACACCACGACCACAAACGCGAATACGACCACAACCAGCGGCGGCTGGTGGTGGGGTGGCGGCGGTTGGTGGTGGTAGTGTAATAGTTCAGTATGGTGATAAGATCTGAGTAGTATAGAAAGTAATACTACGATTTAAAGAGTTGCCCGGTAAGTAAGCCGGGCTTCTCTTTACTTTTACAAAAATCCGATTAATATAGAAGGAAAAGGAGTTGTTCAAATGAATAAGAGAATCTGGTTTTATGTTGCAATTGTAGTACTAATTGTTGTTGTAGTAGGAATTATGTTGTACCGAACGAAGGGATTTGAATCGAAGCCGGCAATTTCATCGGCAGAAACGCCTGATAAACTTGTATTGGTGAAAGGCGGTGCTTTTATGAACAAAAAGTCTAACTACTACGGGGAAAGTGTAACAATATCGGACTTTTATATCGGTAAATATGAGGTAACTCAAAAAGAGTGGACCAGTGTAATGGAAAGTAATCCTTCGGAATTCAAAGGAGACAGTTTGCCGGTAGAAACGGTAAACTGGTATGAATGTGTTGAGTACTGTAATAAAAGGAGTATAAAAGAGGGCTTAAAACCATATTACAATGTAGATAAGGATAAAAAAGACCCGAATAATGATAATGAGATGGATAGTATAAAATGGACGGTAACTATCAACGAAGAAGCCGATGGTTACCGGTTGCCGAGTGAGGCGGAGTGGGAATATGCTGCGGGGGGAGGTCAGATGAGCGAGAGTTACACATACAGCGGAAGCAATGATGTAGATGAAGTAGGGTGGTATTGGAGAAACTCCGGAGATGAATACTTGACGGGAGAATGGCACTGGTTGAGGGTAAAAAGCAACAATGGTTCAACAAAAACTGTGGGTCGGAAGAAACCCAATGAATTAGGACTTTACGATATGTCGGGGAATGTAAGGGAATGGTGTTGGGACTGGTACGAGAGTAGGGGAACCGATTTTGAAGGGAGGGTCTGGAGAGGCGGCGGTTGGATCGGCGGCGAACACGCCTGCGAGCCGTCTTATCGGAGCGGTTTTAGAGCGAGCGGCAAGGGACCCGACCAGGGTTTTCGTTTGTGTCGCAATAAGTAATTCTGATTAAAATGGAAGAAACGGTAAATTGGTTGTAGCAATAGACGGTAAGGTCGAATCGACCGAATACGATGAAATTAGCAGAGATGCGGTCTTTAGTTCTGATTGCAAAGTCTGTGAAAGAGAAGAAATAAGGATTTCGTAGTCTTGAGGCTTTTCAAATTTAACATTTTTCTTTTATTTCTGTTTATTCTTTCCTGCGATCGGCAAAAAAGTGAAAAAGGTTCACTTGTATTGTTCGATGCTTATAAAGAGCAGGTCTGGCCAATTAAAGATACCGGGTTTACCGGTTATGCTTCTTTGAATTTGTTTTTACAAAATCTCGGATATAGAACAGCGGAAAACCATAAACCGTATGAAGAAATCCTTCCCGATTTGAATTCTCAAACTCTTTTTGTACTCGGCGTGGCTATGGAAGCCCGGTTTACAGAAGAAGAAATAAAAAATATACTGGATTTTATTCGTCGGGGAGGAAAATTGCTAGTTATAGCTGAGCATGATAATCAGTATGGTTCTGCAGACTTTTTAAGACCTCTTATAAACGCGGCAGGTTGGGAAATAAGCAATGGTCACGTGGTTTCCGAAAGTGATAGTTTTCCCGGTACGAAAGGGAGGTGGATCAGGAGCAGCCTTCCTTCCGGGAACGAAGGTCCTGTACTTTTATGTGCCGCAGAATTAACGGCGATGAGAGAAAAAAGTTGTAAGGTTCTTTTAACTTCATTCAGCGGAAAACATATCGTAGCCGGACTGGGGAATTATGGAAAAGGGAAGATTGCTGTAATCGGTGATTCGGAGTTTCTGTGGAATGCGGATACTGGTTATAGATGGAAAGACCATTATCTTTTGGCTTTTTCCGATAATAAAACCAGGGATTTTATAAGAGATCTTTTTTTCAGTATTCTTCCGCCACTGGAAGATACATCTCAATCAAACGATTTATTCTTTTCTGGTAAGTCTCTGGGTTCACGAAGAGTTTTTTTATACGGAAACGGAGGTTGTTTTAAAAATTATTCAGGATTTTTAACCGCGTTGAATGAAGCTGGCATATCTGTCTTTAAATATAGTGAGGGAATGGAAATAACTCCCGGAGATAGAGTAATTGTTATTACGCCTTTAAAGAAAATACCGGGTAATATCGTAGATGAATTTTTAAAATCCGGGAAAGTTGTTTTGTTCGGAGATATGTATTCGAGCGTTAAAAGTTATGCCGACTCCTGGGATATCTTTTTTAAGCAGGTTAAAATCAAGCCTGTGTTTTATCCGTTGAATTCGATAGCCGAGGCGTACGGAGTAAGGTTTCTTCCTTTTTTTGGCGTGAATTTTGAAGAAAATGAACATGGAAATATTTTGTACATTCCTGTATTCTTTAACAATAAAAGACTTTATCTTCACAGAGCCTGCGCTGTCGAACTTTTTAATAATAAAAGGAATAAAGATATATATTTTGAAAATTGCAGGGAAACATTTGCGTGTAGAGCGGGATTGGGTTTAAATCATCCCTTAAAATTTAAAGATCCGAGAGACATGGGAAACCCTGATTTTTTGATAGCAACGGATAAAGTTCTGGCTGTGGGGGATAGCGATATTATTTCCGACGATTTCATATCCGATGCCCGGCGAAGCGGTTTTCTTGAAACAATCATTGATTTTTTATTAAAAGGATGATTAATAAATCTGTATATATTCTAAAACATTCCTTTTTTAAGTTCGCGATAGTGGGTTTGCTGGGAACAATCAGTAATCTTACTGTTTTCTATATTTTTGTGGATATATTTGGCTTGTGGGCGAATGTATTTGCCGTTGTAAGTTTTATGGTGGCCGGCGCGCAGAATTATATTTTACATCACAAATGGACTTTTGGAAACATTATGAAAGATGAGAAGCTTTCTTTTCCTGGTTACGTTAAATTTATTATAACAACCGCGCTTGGTCTGGCGATAAATCTACTTGTGCTTAATTTAATATTGTACTTTTTTGACGTACCTTATAAAGTAATAGCTCAGGGATGTGGTGTGGCATTCGGAACTGTTTTTAATTATCTGGGTTCTAAGCGCTTCGTCTTTAGAAGAAAAAATGCACATGACTATTCTTCCGGATTGAAGGAATAAACATAAGGCACAAGGATTTCCGATTGTTCTTCGAAATTCGTTTTCAAGGTAATTGTTTCTATGTTTTTCCCCTTTTTAAAAGGAAAATGAAGCCTTATATGAATTATGTATTCCCTGCCTTCCACAGCGGTTTCTACCCAGACTTCTGTTTTTTGATGCGGCGGAATTATATCGGCAATAAAAAGGGGTTTTTCAAAAAAATTTTTTACTCTGACGCTGCAATCCCGTATAGAATCCGTGGGTTCTAATCTGCCAAAATTTAGAGGGTGAGGTACTACTTTGATAGTATCGGTTTTTTCTTTTCCTATTAAGTTGCCCTTTAGCATTATAGCAATTCTATTTCCATCTGGGATATTAGTGGTGATGTAAATTTTTTGATGAACAGGTCGTGTAACACCTTTTGCTTTATAGGTTACCCGAATCTTTCCTTTTTTACCCGGAGCTATGATTTGATCATATTCCTCCACAATTGTGCACGAAGGACAAGTTGAAAGGACATTTTTAATTACTAACGTATCGGATCCGGGATTAAAATATGAAAATGAGTGAGATACGGTTCCTCCGTTTTTTATTTCTCCAAAATTGTATACTGCCTTTACGTCTCCCAAGTCGGAAACTTCATTATCGAAACGTATAGCGGGTCCTTCGATTTTTTCCCCACAGGTTAGCGTGATTAAGATTAGAAAAAGCAAGAAAATACCTTTATTCATTATATAATTGATCATTATTGCTCCTCATGATTTGTTATTTTATATAAGGCGTATTTAAAATATCTGTAATGATATTCTTTTATTGTTTTATAATCATATTTGTTGAGTATATTTTCCGTGAGACTTCTCTGGTTGGGGTCGTTCACATTGGACCAGTAATTATAATGAACATAAACGCCGCCTTTGAATCTATTAAGAAGTCGATCTACAGTTCCTGGATTATAAGTTTCGGCTGAGCTTTGTATAGCGCTTTTTTTATTCAACAAAAACACATTTGGAGTGTGAGTAAAAACAATCGAATTGATTGGTAGTAATTGCGCGAACTCTATAGCATATCTGTGACCGTTTCTTGCCGCCCAGGCTTCCTCGCCTTCCGCTTTTACAGTCGGCAAAAACCAGGTGAAATTGAATATGATTAAAAAGGTCATAAGCGCTTTTATAGATTTTATTTTGTTTTTTAAACGGGTTGCCAGATAGCTTAATCCCAATCCGGAGAAAAGAGAAAGTGCCGGGTATGATAAAATGGAATAACGCACATCCTGCCCGAACCGATAGCTTCCCGCGTAGAAGAAGAGGAAGACCCCCCAGAAAGTCAAGAA
>CAZSEX010000052.1:0-9579 GCA_964606065.1 uncultured bacterium
ATCTTATCCTCTCCCAGTTCGAAAGGAACCCACTCACCGGCTTCGATTCTCCAGGATAATCTCTCAAGGGGTAATCTGTCTCCTTCCCTCGACAAAAAATCGCCCTCTGCCGAACAGATTAGAACCCAATTGGTATTTGTTTTTATTGTGCCTTTTATTGCTCCAGGAATTTCAACGGGAGAATTAAGCGGGCTTATATAGCTGATATCTATTTTTCCGGACCGGATTTCAAGTGAAAGATATTCATCTTTACCAAAATCATCCTGACTTAGTATTTCATGATTTATAAGAAGAGGCAATAGTATAAATAATATCATTTCTTTACTATATAATTATACTTACTAAATAAACATTGTCAAGTTTTTTAAAGAGTCATAACCGCTAAACCACACAATTTTCCGTTAGGCAGATGATCTGTTTAATGGGGTTTGCAATCTCTTTTAGAACTTTCTAAAAATGTTTTACCCTTTGTTTTGCTATCATGTGCCAGCTTCCGGGTTCGCCGAAATTATCGGAACGGATTATGCATTCTCTATTGGATATTTTTTCCTCTCTGTCAAAGAATTGCCCGATAATATATACGTATTTCCCGTCAGCGCTGCATACGATACCGGTAGCGCTTAATAAATCGATTATCTGGGGTTCCTCGTTTTTTGTTCTTGCCTGAGCCTCCACGTTCAGGAGGGGATAGTCGAAGTTTCCTTTTATTAAATTTAATCCGAGAAGAATCAGGATAAAAACCAATACTACTCTATTAAATTTGTATTTTAGCATAAATCCTCCTTTTATTTGAAAGTTAACAATTTTCCTAAATTAGTCAATATGAATGAATAGGATAAGAATTATAGAAATGAATTTTAAGAAATTTAAGAAGAAATAAATGCTATTGATTTGACTGAAAGCGAAGTTAAAGTAATTGACAAATCGAAAAAAATCATTAGAATAATTATTGTTAATACTTTTAGTTCATTTTTGTATTGTTAATATTTTTTAAAAGGAGGTATTTATGAAAAGGTTTGTTTGCGTGTTTGTACTGTGGCTTATTGTTTTTTCCTGGATCGGCGGATGTGGCGGAAAAGGAAGGGGAGGCGATAAGGAACCCAACAATTCTATTGAAGAAGCCGGCGAAATAACCCTTGAAGAATCTTTTTCCATGAAAATTAATCCAAAGGGAGATGTGGATTGGTTTAAGGTAGAACTCCCGGAGCAGGGTTATTTAAAGATTCAGGCGGGAGAATGTCCCGGGGAGTTAGGGTTGGAAGTCGTTTTTGCCCTCTATAAGGAATGGGAAGGAGAAAAAGAACAAAGGATAAGGGGCTGGAACCGTTTACCGGATGCCGTGTCTATACCTGAAGGAGGTACCTACTATTTCGCGGTTAAGGATGATTATGATGACGCTTCATCAGGAGAAACTGTACAAATTAAGGCGAGTTTCATAAAAGAATTTGATCCTTATGAACCGAATGATAAACCTGAACAAGCTAAATTAGTGAAGGCGGGGTCGATAGCGAAGCCCGCGGTATATCCTGTAAAGGATGTAGATTGGTTGAAAGTTAAACTCGAAGGTCAGGGGTATCTGGTTTTAAAATCAAATAATGTACCCGAAGCAATAGTCCCGGAAGTTTCTTACATGCTTTACGACGAATGGACGGATTCTAAGGTAAAAGAACTGAGGGGCTGGAAACGATTCCCTGATGCCTGTTTTATCCCTGATTCTGGCGAATATTTAATTAAGCTCCACGATGATTATGACGATGCCGCGTCTGAAACACCCTACGATTTGAAGATAGAATTTCTTGAGGAAATGGATAAAAATGAACCGAATGATGAATTTACTAATGCCAGGACTGTAAAACGAGGAGATACTCTGACTCTGGCTATTTTCCCGGAAGGCGACAGAGATTACTATAAGATTAAGATTGCCGAGGCAAAAAGCCTTAAGTTTCTGGCAAAAGGTTTTTCCGATGATATCGTACCGGAAATAAAATTGATGATTGTTGACGAAAACAATCCGAATGTATTGAAGGAAGCGAGTGCGTGGAAGAAATTGCCTGCGGATTTTGAAGTTGAAAAGAACAAAGAATATTTTGTTTTGCTTCACGATGATTACGATGACGCTGGTTCCCCGGAGGTTTTCCGGTTGATAGTCGAGTAGATTATATCGTATAGATTAAAGTTAAAAAAGAGGCATCGCTTGTTGCCTCTTTTTTGTTTTGTTGATAGCTTAATAACGAAAGAAAAGATACATCTTTTAGATTCCGAAAAAAATCCTTTTAATTAGTTTGTATCCACGCAAATCCGTGGCTAATTTGCTTTTTTGTGTGTTTTTTTAACTCAAATTAAAAGTGAGTGGTGGGGTTTAGTGTATTTCGTGTGTTTCGTGGTTAAAGTTGACCCTTGACAAAATACGGAAAACGATTATAATTATATTAACTAAATGGTTAGTTAAGGAGGAAAGTTGACTGATAAAAATAAAAAAAGCTCAAGAGAGAAGATAATGGAAGTGGCTAAATCGCTTTTTGCGAGGAAAGGTTTCGATGCGGCTACTGTGGATGAAATAGCGGCGAAAGCTAAAGTGAATAAGGCTTTAATTTATTATTATTTTAAGAATAAAAAGGATTTGCTCACTAAAATTTTCGATAGTTTTATGGAGGAAGGTTTGGTTCGGTTTCAGGAACTATTTGAGAGGATGGAATCGGAAGAAGTTTTTGATTCGAGGGATCGCGTGGATGAGTTGATGAAGATTTTGCTTGGTTTTATGATAGAAAATAAGGAAATCTTGAAATTGATGCTTATGGAGTCTATAAAGGGCGAGAGGGATCCTTTTCTTGAAATAATGAAAAGGCAGACAGGTAAAGAGCTTGTAGGATTGGTGGATGAAGCAAGGGAAAAGGGTATAGTTCTTGATGAAGATGTAACCCAGATGTGGGTGACCGAGTTTTTTACCGGGTCTATCCCCATGATGATATATATAGTTTATAGAAGCCGATGGGCGAAATTTTTTGGTGTTGCCGAGGAGGTTCTGGATAAAATGTTTGTTAACGCTTTCAATGAAACTCACATCGAACACCATAGGAAATGATTGTGTTTGTATTTCAAGTCTTCGATAGAAGACCATACGGGAGGAATAATGCCGAGGAAAATTTTGTTAATTGCTGTTTTGATTTTATGTTTTGGTGTAAAGGCGAAAGAGAAAGAGAAAAAAGTAACTGCCGAAGAAATTATCGAGACTATGACTGAAACCCTGAATCCCGAACAATCTGAGGGGGTAGTAGAAATGACTATAACTACTTCCAGTGGTCGGGAAAGGACATTTGTGTATAAGGCGTATTCTAAAAACGGTGGAGAAAAAAGCTTGATGAAATATCTCGAGCCTGGCAGGGTCAAAAATCAGTCGATTTTGATGTTAAATAACGCTGATGACATATGGATGTATTTTCCGGGAACCAATAGAGTCAGGAAGCTGGCAACTCACGCGAAAAAGCAAAAAGTACAGGGCAGCGATTTTTCTTATGAAGACCTTGGTTCTTCGAACGAGTTTGAAGATGATTATAGTTCCGTTTTGCTTGGAGATAAAGAAAAAGAGGGGAAATTATGTTATAAGCTTGAACTTACAGCTAAAGAAAATTCTAATGCCGGCTATTCCCGTTTAGTTGTATGGGTTGAGAAGGAAAGTTATGTTCCCCTGGTAATAGACTATTATCATGAAAAGGACCCGGAACTTCTGGAAAAAGAACTTATTTTGAGCGATGTAAAGACCATCGATGGAATACCGACTCCTATGAAAATGGTAATGTATAATAAACTTGATAACACGGAAACCTCCATGAATTTCAGGGAATTAACCTATGATGTTGATCTGCCCGATGACCTCTTTACCGAGATGGGGATGAAAAAATGAAAGGCAGGGTTTTCTTTGTAGTTGTTTTAGGATTTACGGTAATACCTGTTGCCGATGCTGGAGAGCTTGATGTTTTCGGCTATTTCGAGCCGCAGTTTATTTATCTTTATCAGAATGGAAATTCCTATCAAATGAATTCGGATAAGCTAAGGATCGATTTAAAGAGTTCCGCTTCTAACGTGGAATTTGGTGCCGATGTGATTTATAATCTATACTTCGGAAAAAAGAGCTGGGATATTCTTGATTTTTTACCTTCGGAAATAGTTGATGAGGTGCCTTCGGGAATGCGCTCGTATTTCAGATATACCTTTAATGACACTTTATATCTCGATAATGTTTATATTAGAATATCGAATTCGAGAATTGCCTGTACTTTTGGCAAACAACAGATTTCACTTGGTACCGGCTATTTTTCCAACCCTGTAGATGTTTTTAACTTAAAAGATGCAATGGATCCGACTTACGAACAGACAGGGCATAACGGCGGAAGATTAGACGTTATGCTTTTGAACAGGACGAGTGTTATGTTTCTTTATTCGCCGATAGAAAGTGATTGGAACAATTCAGGAAAACTTATTCGCTTGAAAGTCGGTTTGGGGCATTTTGATTTTGTCCTTACGGGTTATGAGTTCCAGGATAAATTGACTGATTTTTATTCCGTTTCGGTAACAAACGAGCGTAGAAGACTAACCGGTTGCGAGTTTGTCGGAGAAATTTTTGGGTTGGGTATATGGGGTGAGGGAGCTTATAATTTCATGGAAACTTCAGATGATTTTTATGAGATTTTGATTGGGAGTGATTATACCTTCGAGTCCGGTCTTTACGTTTTACTTGAATACCATAGAAACGAAAGAGGCGAAACAGGGTACGAAGATTATAATATTAATGATTGGCTGAGATTTTATCTGGGAGAAAGCAAGACAATAGCCCGGGATCAACTTTACGGAATGATAAGTTATCCGTTAACTGATTTAATAGGTTTGCAGCTTATGTCCATTGTTAGTGTATCTGACGGCAGCTCCGCTTTTATTCCCGTAATTGATTACAACATATTTGAGAATGTGGATTTGAATATTATGGGAAATATTTACACGGGAAGTGAAGGAAGAGTTTACAACAGCAAGCTCGGTAATGGTGTGGTATTACGTGCCAGAGTATACTTCTAGTAAAATGAAAAATCAAAGTTTAAAAAGAAAAATGAGAAAGTTTGGATTTAGGATTTCGGATTTAGTAATAAAACAGAAAGAAAATCTTTGTGTTCTTTGCGGTTCGATGATTTTCCTGGAAGTGGGTTTGGATTCCGGATTTTGACTGCTGGCTTCAGAATTCTTTTTTAATAAAGGGGGTTTGAGATGAGAGATAAATTGCTTAAAGCCTGGGGACGTTTTTCGATGACTCATCCATGGCAGGTTTTAATCGGGCTTTTCCTCGTGGCAGTGATTTGTTTAATATCTGTGGCGTATCTATCTGCAACCAAAAGATTTACAATGGAGATGCGCTGGTCTGATATGCTGCCGGCGAATGACCCTATGGCGGAAGAATTCGACAGAATTTTAAAGGAATTCCGCAGCGCTTCGAATACGATAGTCGTAGTGCAGGGAAAAGAGAGGGAAATAAAGAAATTTGCCGATGAAATAGCTCCGGAAATTGAGAAGCTGACAGAATATGTGGATGAGGTGTACTATAAAATCGATAAAGATTTTTTTGCCCGGCATGGGTTCATTCTTATGAAGGAAAAGGATCTGGAAAAAACCCATGATATGTTTGCCGAATTGAATCTTATACCTCTTTTAGAGAATATAAATGACGATTTTGAGGAAGAATACATTGGTGATGAAGAGGCTCTGAGCACGAAACAAAAAGAAGATGAAGCGGTCAGAGCCCTCGACGGTTTCCAGTACTGGATTTCTACAATGGATGAGTTTATAAGCAATCCCGAGAAAGCGGATGAGGAATTGGCGGTGAAAGCGATTGATAGATTTCTTTACGGAGATCCTTACTTTATTTCTCAGGACAAAAGAATTCTTTTGATGACTGTAAAGCCGACTTTTACCGAGATGGATGTTGAAAAAGACGTAGCCTCAACCGACTCGATATATTCGATTATAAACAAAACTTTAAAGGATTATCCTAACGTCAAAGCAGGTTTAACCGGTAATATTCCTATACAGAGAGATGAAATGTACTATACGCAGAGAGACATGACTTCAGGATTTATACTTGCTATAATCCTGGTTATGCTGCTGTTTGTTTTAACTTTCAGGATGTTAAGCATACCTATACTTGCGGGGGTTAACCTTATACTTGCTATCATAATTACAGTTGGTCTTGTTGCTATTTATCCGGGAAGATTGAATCTGATGACAGCGATGTTCGGAGTTATTTTGATCGGGCTCGGTATTGATTACGCAATTCATATTATTTCATTGTATAGTGAACGCAGGACGATAGATAAGGATGCCCCAACCGCAATGGCGGAAGCTCTTGTTCGTTCGGGAGGAGGAATTATGACCGGAGCTTTAACTACCGCCGCGGCTTTTTTTACTCTTTCGATATCCGTTACAAGAGGTATAAAAGAAATGGGAATTGTTCTCGGTATGGGTATTATAACTGCTATGGTTGTAACCATGATTGGGTTGCCCGCGTTCCTTGCGGCAATGGAAAGATTTTCTTCTAGGTTTTTAAAAAAACCTTTTCAGCCCAGATATATTGAATTTACTGCTCTGGAAAAATTTGGGAAAAGTGTAAACCGGCGTCCGTTCGTGTATCTTTTTGCAGGATTTTTGCTTACCGGTTTTTTCTTCTATCAATATAAATACAGGCTAAAATTTGATTATAACATGCTTAATATTGAACCGAAGGGTCTTCCTGCCGTAACTCTTCAGGATACGATAGTCGATGCTTTTGATCTTGCTATCGATTATGCGATGGTGACTGCCTCTACAATAGAGGAATCCTATACTCTGGCTGAGAAAGCAAAAGAAATGCCTTCCTTTTCGATGGTCGAGAATGTAGGGGATTACTGCCCTCCGATGGAGAAACAGAGAAAGAGAGTCGTTTACTTAAATAAAATCAGGAATTTATTAGACAAAAATAAGCAAAACCTCCCCATTTCATCGACTAACCTGCAGGATTTAATAGAGCAGTTAGAACGGCTCGATATGAATATTTATGAGCTTTCGCAGCTTGCATTTTTAGGTGGTCAGGATAAGGTCGATGAGAAATGTAGGAGTATAATTGGCAATTCGGAATCCGGGAATCCGGTAAATACTATTTTGAATCTTGTGGATAAAATAAAGAAGAATCCGCGAGAGTCAATTAAGGCTCTTAACAAATTCCAAAAGTTATACGAACCTTTGTTGAGAAAGAAAATTTATGATATGGCTGATCCTGAATTTTTAACTCTCGATAACATACCTTATAATATCAAAAGCCGGTATGTCAACGATACTGAGGATCTATTTCTTGTAAATATATATCCGAGAGAACACATCTGGAATTTTGAAAATATGAGAAGATTCAGCAAACAGGTCGAGCTGGTGAGTGAGAGAGTTACGGGGCTTCCTCCTCTTTTTCTTCGTTTAATCGATTTGATTGGTAGAGACGGAAAAAGATCAACGGTACTTACTTTATTTATAGTTATTCTTCTTTTGTGGTTGGATTTTCGAAGTTTAAAACTTGCTCTTTTGGGTGTTATACCTCTAATTGCAGGAGGTTTGTGGATGCTGGGACTTCTTTCGACTTTTGGTATGATGCTTACGGTGGTTAACGTAATCGGTATACCTATGATAGTGGGTATAGGAATCGATGACGGGGTTCATATATTGCACCGGTATAGGGTAGAGGGATTCGATAAGACACCACATGTCCTTTTGAGTACAGGTAAAGCGGTTCTCCTTACTTCTCTTACCACAATGGCGGGTTTTGGTTCTCTTATGATTTCTAAATACAGAGGTTTTATAGGTCTGGGGGCGCTTCTTGTTTTTGGTGTAGGGGCTTGCTTTATTACTACAGTACTTTTTATACCTTCTGTGATTAACATCGCGGAAAGGATGGTGAAGAGAAATTCTAAAGGAAAAATGATTGAAGATAAGAAAAATTAGCCACTAAGTCTCAAAGGCACGAAGTTAAAAAAACACATGATTTTATTTTTTTTCTTTGCGTCCTCTGTGTCTTTGCGGTGAATTAATCTTGTGGTTAAAGTTTATCAAATGAAAATTTTTATCATGTATGCGACAAGAAGAGCGAGAGAAAAGCTGAAGAGTGTCCCTATAAGGATATATTCCGCTTCTTTTCTTCTCGAATGGTCTTTTATTTCCCCGAATCTGAAAATCGTTTTAGCCGTTATCAAAAATGCGATTGCCATTACATTACCGCTCAAGACAAATATGTAAATCAAAACTCTCTCTAAAATTCCGATCCACAACCCAGCTTTTTCAAGACCTTCGGCTTCTTTTATTTGCTTTCTGAAAGGCTCGGTGGCAAGCCCTATTATATACCCGGAAGGCCAGATTAATATAATGAATCCAAGGATTATCAATAATACTCTTTTTGAATTCCATAAGATTATTACGAGACCAAAAAGGAAGGATAAATAGACATTTGTGAGCAAAAGCCATATTGCTATCAATGCAAATACAAGCAATATCTGGCTTAAGAAGAAATTAAAGAGAGCTCTTCTTTCCGGTATCATTATAAGATATGCCAGAAAATGAGAAACAAATGCGAGCGGCAGGATCCATAAATCCGCCCAGGAGAAAGAAATGAGGTATATCGACAGCGCGTAAATCGCTCCGGAAATATACAGCCATTTAGATTTTATTTTTTTCTTCTTTACATGACTGGTTAAATTTTTGAATGCGAATATCAAGCTGACTGCCGAGTGAATTATCAGTAAATGTAATAAAATGTTAATATCGTTCATAATAACCTCTAAAACTTATAATTGCTTTTATAGCCTTCATAACTTATAATTTTTATCAAGCAAATGTTTAAACAGTTCGAAAGATTTGCTCAAGGTAAAGTGGTCTCCAAGCTGAAGTCTCTGGTTGACTGCGGGTTGGGAAATATTCAATTTTTTACTGATAGAAATCTGTGTATCTCCTTTTAGCCATAGAAGTATAGCTTCAGCCTGCTCGGTAGACCAGCGCCGGGTAATCGAGTCTATTGAAGAAGAGATGAACTCCAGTTGTTTGTTCAATTCATCTATGCTTGATTTTATGGAAAATCTTCTGTACTTCGATATATTATCGAGAGAGCTGCCGGATAATCTGAACGCCTCGCCGTCGCTTTCCTTTATGTTTTTTTTATTAAGCGATTCTATTTCCCCGATGCCTATGGCAATTCTTACGTCGATACTTTTTTCTTTTATCATTTTACTTAGAAGCTCGGCTTTTAAATATATTGCGATTTCAAGAACATGTTTTGGCTCCGAAATTACTATCTGGAAGGAGTCACCTCTGAAGATATCGGATACGCCTACAATGCTTTTGTCTCTGAAATCGCTGAGAGAATTTAGCGTGTCTTTTAATATTTTCAGAGCCTTTTCTCTTTCCTTGCCGAATTTTCCTGATTTAACAACGTCTCCGGTAATAACCGCGTATATTTTATCTTCTTTCATTATAAATATCAAATATTATATTTGATATTATAAGTTTAAAAGCCTATAATGTCAATAG
>CAZSEX010000053.1:0-9519 GCA_964606065.1 uncultured bacterium
TGTGTCTTTTCTTCTCTGTGGTCTTTGTGGTGAAGAACTGGGTGGTGTGGGGTTTGCTCTTGACATTTATTTCGGCATTCCTTAAATTGTGAGTATGAAAACCATAAAAGGATTGAAGTTTGAAACTTTAATAAACAAAAAAGATATAAACACTCGAGTAAAGGAGTTGGTAAAAGAAATCGCTGAAGACAGCAAAGGCAGGGAAATTTTTGTAATAGGTATTCTTAAGGGAAGCTTCGTATTTTTATCTGATCTATTAAGGCTTTTCTATGTCCACAATATACATCCTTCTCTGGATTTTATTACAGTGGAATCCTATGGTTCGGGCAAAGTGTCTTCAGGAAAGCTAAAAATGCTCAGAGATATCACAACCGATATAGAGAATAAGTGGGTTTTAATAGTGGATGATATACTCGATACAGGAAGAACGCTGGCTTTTGCAAAAAAATACTTTCAAAAGAGTAACCCCTCTTCTATAAAAAGCTGTGTTTTTCTCGATAAACCGGAAAGAAGAATAAACGAATTCAAAGCCGACTACGTGGGTTTTGAGATTCCGGACAAATTCGTGGTAGGATATGGCATGGATTACGACAATCTTTTCCGCGAATTACCTTATGTAGCGGTAATTTTAGATGAGGAAAAATAATCTTACGCAGAGACACAGAGCACATAAAGAAAAGTATAAGGATGTTTAAAACCCATCCCACCTCCCAAATAGGAACCACAGATTACACAAGATTAGCACGAGAAAATTGCACCGCAAAGACGCCCCTCATGGAATAGAAGTTATTATTCTATGGGGCAGACAAAGGTCGCGGAGAAAAACAACAAGTAACATGAATTCAACCATGAACATCGGGATTGGGAAATTCCTCCTACAAAAATGTAGGGCAAACCCTCAGCTTCGCGGAACATTTCTTTAGCACAGCTAAAGCCGATGCCCTACGAGTGAAATTGGGTGTTTTGGCGCAGTTTCAGCTGTGAGATTCTAGGAAGCTTTTGCTTCCTACTTTAACTTCACCAGTTTCATAGTTTTCCTGTAATCCCCGGCTTCCATACGCAGGAAGTAAACTCCCCTCGGCAAAGCGGTCGATTGTATCGGAACCGAGTAATATCCAGCCTTCTGAACCTCGTCCACGAGGGTTTTTGCTCTTCTCCCCAGAACATCAAAAAACATAATCCGGACAGCGATTTCTTCTGAAAGAGCGTATTTTATTTCTATCTTTCTTTCAACTAAAAGGTTTAGCATCTTAAAAAGATATGTGGAATCGGGAATCATTTCTTCAATCCCCGCAAGCAAACCCCATTTATAAAATCCTCTTTCCGGATATCTGGCGCAATTACCAATTAGTGAACCGTCCTTCACTTTCAGAAAATATTCCAGAGTATCGCCCGTAAAATCGACAGAAAAGAAATATTTATTACCCCTGCAGCTATCTTCGGAAATCACATTTATCGTATCTACGTCTTTATAACCGAGTGAGTCCCAGGCTATACCGGATGTATCCGTTAGAATTGTCCAGATAAGCAACTCTTTTTCATCCAATTCTTCTACAACTATGGTATCCATTTGAGGCGACGACAGGTCGACAAACATTCCCCTGGTGATAGAGAAAAACGAATCTACGGGATTCTCGAAAGAAGCCATTATCTTGTATGAATATTCCTCGTTTTCCTGAATAGACGCATCCGTATAGGTGGTAGAGGTTATTCCTGAAACCATCCTGATCCAATCGGACGATTTGGTAGACCTGAAAACATCGAATGTTAGTATTTTCGAAGGACCCCTTAATTTAGGCGCGGGAAGGTGCGACACTATACCATCTATTAAAAGCTCTCCCGAAGTCGCCAGATCCCAGGAACTGCCATTACGGATAGCGGTGTGAGTCCCCTCTCCGAAACCATCTAAAAGCGCGTTCAGCCCGTTCGAGCCTTTTATCCCTACGAATATTCCGTTTTCGGGAATTGAAACATCGGACAGTTCAAATTCGGTATACTCGGTAAAATCTCCTGTAAATTCAAAAGAATCCATCTTCACTCCCGGCAGGGAATCACCTGTAACCGTATATATGAAAGCCAAAATCGTATCGGATGAACTCGCTCCATTTTTGTTGATAATTTCCAGTCCTATTTTCTTTAATTTCGCGGGCAGACATTGAGTGGTAAATCGTGTCGCGATTTCTTTATCATTAATATCGATTGTATCGGAAAAAAGCCCACAGTGGTAATAAACCATCTCTTCCGGCGGATTCCAGATTAAAACAGCGGAGGTGTCAACAGTGTATATCAACTCACTCCAGGTAGGTTTAAGAGGTGAAAGAACCCAGAAATCACTGTTCCCTTCTTCCGGATAACGAGCCTTATTTCCAAATTCGTCTCTGGCAATTAAATTATATTTGATGTGAGTTCCATTGGGATGGGATGGTATCAAATATTTATGGGTATCACCTTTCATGGAATGAGGTAAAAGAGCCTGCCAGGATGAACCGCCCACGGATGCTACTCGATAATAAAGTGTATCATGAATAGGAGTATCGTTTGTGTCGGGATCGTAAATTCTTGCTTTTACCGGGTAAGCTCTGTTGCTAGAGTAGGTGTTGGATGGTTCTTCCAAAATGGAAATCAAAGGCGCAGTTGTGTCGGATATGTAAACATCGAAGTAAATAACAAAACCGGCAAGACTGACCGAATCTTTTGAAAGATGCAGATACAATTCATTCATACCTCTTTCGCATCCCTCAATAGGATAATTAAACTCGAATCTATTGGGAATATCTTTTACAAGCTCAAGGTCAATGTCCATGACGGAAGAACCCGTAGATGAGATGTTGAGAGTTGCAGAGAGGTCTATATCCGATGAGATATCCATTGATATTTTCGCGGTTTGCCCGTTATGGTAGACATTTGTATCCATTCTCGCATTTTTTAAGAGGACTGTTATCCCGTCAACAGCGAATAAATGTTCTCCGGATATAAAAGCCGAATCTCCGTACGCGTTAAGCGGAGGCTTCCCTACCACCCACTGTTTTGCGATCGGCATGGATTCCCTCTTTTTTTCCTCTTCGTTGTAGGAGGAATTTCCCTGTCCCGACTGTCGCGGTTTGGAAACCGCTCCTACAGCAATTGATTGGGCAATTGGTTTATTGGGTAACCGGTTATTTTTATCATGTAAATCTACGTTAATCTGTGTACCATTTTCATTTACCAGGTAATCGATAGAATAAGTACCCGACCTTGTCCATTCCGGAATCACAAAAGAGAAGCGGGTGGTGTCCCTGTTAAGTTCAAAGGTATCTCTTATCTCTGCTGTTGGAGAGAAATAAACCCTGTGACTGAAATTATAATTCGTGTCGGGAAAGTTTTTCACCAGTGTCGCGTGAACGGTATCGGAAATCTCGTACCTAGCTTTATCCGTAAAGATAGTCAGCATACTGTCGGCAAGATAAACGTATCTTTCATCAAGAACCACAGACCTTCCCGAAGGATAATAAATACCCCATCCGAGTTTTTCCTGGGATGAATCGACCGGCACATCGAAAGTAACTATTTCTCTCTGCCTGGGGAAAGTATCCAACTTTGTGCAGCCTGAAGAATTAAAATAAAGACAAATCGCATTGACCCACTGAGTAGTTGGAGAATTATTGGCAAATTTTATTTGCATCCAGTCATCGAGGAGATATGTGCCACCTCTTTCAAGAGTTATCCAATTTCCTCTTCCTATCACAGAACCCGTTCGCATCTGGAAAACAAGCGAATCGGACGATGAAGCGCTCCAACTTATCCTTATACTGTCATAACTCCCGGAATTAATGGGATCGAACATATAAATACCGGATGTATCAAGATATAAAGTATCTCTATTCGTTGTCGAGTTTAAAACACCTTTTTCCATGCCTCCGAGAATAAAAGAAGTATCTAATTCAAGCTCTCCGTACTGTAAAGAAGCTAATAGATTCCCGCTCCAGAGCGACTTATTTTTCATAATTATCGAAAGTTCCGCGGTATCATTCACATTATACACCAATTTATCCAGAGAATCCCTCGCAGCAATCATAAGACCGTTAACAATCACGTTAAAGAAAGTATCAACTTCAGGATATAAGTTTTTCAATATCGAAGCCTTGGCAAAGTATTCTCCACCGGGAAGGTCCTCTGGAATCAGGAAATTATTCGTAAAGGTATCGGAAACAGCCGGCTCTATAATAACAGCCTCCTCGTATATACTTATTACATCGCCTAAATTAACCTCTATGGTTCTCTCTCCTATCGCGTTTCCGATATTTCTAACCGGAACTTTTATTACTCCGGAATCGGGCGCGGATACTTCAAAGCCCACCGGCAGGGAATCAAAGCAATACACAGGATGAAATTCAAGATTTTGCATTTTCTCACTTACGGGTACTCCTCCTTCTGTTATCGCCGCTGTAAAGGTATACTTTCCTTCTTCTATCGGGTCAGTAAGCACAAACATTACAGTATCCTGAGCATTGTAGTATAAATCAACAGCCGAATCGAAATAACAACCAGGAGAGCTTATAGTAATATTACCCGAAAAAGAGCTGAATGAACGGTTATCGACAACCGCCGTCAAAGGAACATTCCCATTTGTATCACAATTGGGAGAAACGATGAGTGTATCCACAAATATCTGATTATCGCCCACCACATCGACTCTTGAAGACGTCGAATCGAACATAAAATCTAAAGAATCTGTAAAGAGGAAAGCCTGTAACTCGTAACTACCCGCCTCGTGGCGGTTAAACATGATAGGCACGGTATCCGTTTCTCCCGGAGAAAGATAAATCATCGAAAAAGAAGTATCCACGCCGGCATCCGCTAACCGTTGAATGAATCGAGAAAGGGTAATATCTCTACCAACACGGTCAACCGAGGAAATAGCTATTCTTTGCGCCGACAAGCTGTAGAAGGGGTTTGCCGTCACGGTTGAGCGGGAGATAAACTCCCTTGCTACATCTTTTTTGTAGCGCTGGGGCTCGTTCCCAACCAAACCGTCAGCCGAAAGCCCTGTTTCACTTCCCAACAAACAGAAAAGAGCCTTGCATTCCAGAGGATACAGTCCCTCATTTCGGATAATCCCGCTCATCTGAACCGAATCGGGCGAAACTTCATACAGAGAATCGAGCAGAACGACACCATTCATTCCGAAATTTATAAATCGTTCTTCCTCGAATGTCTCATTATCCACTCTGGCAATAACCTTCAGTGTCCCGGGTTGTTCGGTTAAAAATGTATCCACGAAAGTATGAAAGTTTTCCATCTTAAGATAAACTGAATCCCTCAAAGTATCAGACAAAAATATCCTTTCCACTTCTAAGGACAGGTCATCGAAAGAAAAATTATACATCTCGGTAGTTACATTAAAAGGTGATAGGTTGGCAATCTCAGGAGCGGTTACGTTTAATGTTAAAATCCGACTGCTTTTTATAATTGGCGAAAATTCTTTATCAACGCCATGATGAGAAGAAGGTACATACAAAAATCCTCTTATTGTAAATGGCTCTTCCGCCACAACGGAGAAAGGAAAAGAATCTACAGCTCCTGCTTCCATAGAGATAATCGTATCTATATAAAACATATCACACGTGTCTCCCGAAGCTCTGCATGCCGCAAAGTAAACACTATCCTGTTTTAAAGGTAGCGGATTTATTAAAAAAGGATTTATCTTGAGTGTATCTCCGACAGAACCTTCTTCTTTGTCTCTTTTAAAGATGAAAGTTACATTATCCTCGATTACCGTGAATAATTTCCAATCGGAAGTTATTTCCTGAGGATAATCAGATATACCATCCCCAACCAGACAATAATCTCCGGCAGGAATTGTATCTTTTATTGTATCCGCAAAAGAAACCTCTGCCGATGCAGCGAGATTTAAGTCATAAACGTTTTCAATAATCGGAGGGTCTATCAAATCCGCGAATTTGATATTCAAAACACAATCGTTAAAAACGGGAGAATTTTGCCAGTCACCTTCCATATTAACATAAACAGGCGGAATAAAATAAGCTCCGTATAAATTTTCAAGAGGTAAAAGATCCTCATTGTAAGGGGTCCACAATGGACCCGGAGTCTGATATGAGATCGAACCGGAATTCGGCTCGTCGAAATTCTCATAACTATGAAACAGAAAATTATAGGGCGGAATGTCAAAATAATCAGTCCTGAGCATTCCATTCTCTTTACCTGATTCTCTATATATGTTGAAAAAATCACGTGCCCCTCTTTCTTCGCAGGTAACAATAACGTTTCCGCTAAAAGTTAGGTCATCTACATCATAACTCCACGTAGAGGTTCCTACTTCAAATTTTTTATCTGGAGAAAAAAGAATCATATGTGATCCTCCTCCTTCACCCAAATTAAGATGCGCCGCAATTTTTCCGTTATCATTAATAGCAATAGAAATGTAGCTTGCCACAGGAACATCATAATAATCACTTATATCAAACCCGAATGAATCAATTGATGTACCTTCAATCGTTATAATTTTCCTTGCTATAGAGATATAAACTGTGCCAGCGTAATATTCTATATCACTAAAGTAGTAATCAATGTCCGAAGGTAAGATAAATGTAGAAATGCTATCTCCGGAACTTGAGAATTCCCATAGAGTTTTAGTTCCAGATTCAACTACAAGAATATTTCCATTCCCCTTAAGTGCAACACCTCTAAGGTCAAGGAATCTCCTGTTAGGAGGCTGGATATTTCCGGATATTTCCCCCGATGTAGAATTCATTTTATATATTCTTCCGCTACCGGACGCAATAAGATAAATTATTCCCTCATGAAGAACAATTCCCTCGACATATCCAATACTATCCGGAGGCTCAAATTTGAAAAGCAAATTACCTGCTCCAAATTTATCCCATTTCTCTATCTTTGTCTTCCCTAAATCGTTATAATCTTGATAGGACACCCAGAAATTATCCCATTCATCTCTAACAATTGAATAATTCGAACCTCTGTATCCGCTCAATTCCCTATTGAGAATACATCTTAAAGAATAAACCGAATCGAGGACAAGACCCCCGCTTCCATCGGATATAAGCCCGAACGTATCTATCTTGCCGGCTACATCCCATATCGAAACCCTTTCCATCTCTGTTTCCGTTCTGTAAACTGAAAGAATTTCTTCTCCGGTCCATCCATATTTCCCGTTTTCAAGCAAAGAAGAAAAAGGAATCTCATCTCCGTACCCGTAACAATCCTTATCGGTTGAAACTTCAATACTTGCCTCTATGCCATCTATATATACAGGACAACCATTTCTGTATAAATCTAAATTCACGCCTTTCCCTTCGACTATCTCCGAGATCGCTTCCAGGTAGTATTGACCGGTCTTCCACTCGGGAACAGTAATGGGCAGAATATAAGAACCTTCTCCCGGGATTGTGACTTCGCCGGGAGCAGTAAATGACTCGCTGACATCATCGCCGAAAAGAGAAACCGATTGGATATCAACCCTCGAAGAGGTTTTTATACTATTGGTATACTTAATCTCCATCGTTCCACCAATAGAAAAAGTGCCATTTACGGGCCAGTGAAGCACAGCTTCAGGAGGGTAAACAAAATATTGAAGTTCTTCTTTGTTTGTATATTCCTTATTTAAATAATTAGCCCGATAATTATACGATATTGATGTATCGACAGGAATATCCAAATCCACAAAAGTCTTTAACTCTATAGTTTTATGCGAGCAGGGATTTAAAATAATAGTGTCTCTCAAGGTGTCACTTCCCAGATAATCGCTCCATAAACAAAATTCCAGAGGAACACCGTACAGTTTTCCCGTAAGAGCCAGCTGAGCTTTAAACACCGCCGTATCTCCCGGCATAAACCCATCCCTGTATTTTTGATACACGGGTCGGAAGGCTGAAATCTGAGGTAAACGTAAGGGCAACTTTTTTTCTTTTTTTATTGTTTTATTTCCGTATTTATACTGTATTTTTAACTTATTATCATAGGTTCTTTCTGATACTTCCCATACATCCGGATTATAATCGAACACAAATGTCGTCTCAGGAACGGAAACATCAGCGATTATTACAGAATCGGAGAAATTATTCCCCTCGATTAAAAGTCTTCCCGAAGGTATATAGCTGCCTTCTGATTTTAACGTAACGGTATAAGGATTCGACTCTCCGTAATTAAACGAATCGGGAATCGCAAGTGAGCACCCAACAGATGGGTATGTCAGCATAAAACGCCTTTCCTTAAAAACCCATAAACTATCCCTGAAATACAAGTCACAGTATAATTTTCCTTGCCCTGGAGTCGTATAGTAATCAGCAGGGAAGAAACCATTTCTTATTTCTTTTTCTTCCCTTCCCTCGAATTCCAAAGTATCGCTTCGAACTTCATATCTAACGGAATCCATTATAGAATAAACATTTATAAAGGCAACAGCCGAATCGGGTAATTCATTTCGTACCGTAACCTTATAATTTATTGTATCGATTCCCAATACGTTTCGATAGTTTATTCTTGAAAGGGATATTTCGAAAGGATTATTTATTACCCTGACTCCTTTATTGTTTCTCGCCAGAGCATTTGTCAAATCTCTGGTATAATCATACTGGTCACTTTCATATAAACCGAATCTCCAGTTATAAGTTCCTAATACAGGTTTCGCGTAATCTATCTGTATAGTTGAATCCGGTGGTATTGTCAGATTTAAAAATGAATCGATCGCGACAGTCCGATGACTGAGGGCAACTATTGTTTTGCCCGTAAAAGCGGACTTTGTATTATTTCTCACAAATATATCAAAATGAACTGTATCTCCTCTAAGAATCTCTTCCTTATCTGAATTCGCCCATACCTGAAAATCACCAAGATTGTAATCTCCTACTTTCACTTTTCTTTTCTGAGCGAAAACAGCCCCTCTGCTGAACCCTTGAATCCACTTTCCGCTATCATCCTTTAAAGCGTAATCTATTACCCATAAACCGAGATTTTCAGGAAGGGATGATTTACTCCACTCCCACTCCATTTCCTCTCCGGTGTTAAGCGAAACAGATACGGATAAAGAATCATATAGTTCCCTGTCAGGCGTATATATCTTAATAATAGCGCTCGTAGCGGTAGTAGTATCACTCGCGATATATTTAATTGAAACAGGGACAGATACCGATGAATCGTAATAAAATTCAGGAATTTCTATATCGGGATTTTGTGCCCAGGTTGTCAGGTCTCTAACCAGCCTCAATTGTTCAGCGGGTCTTTGATTATGTCCATATCCCCAGTCGGGATACATGGATGACACAATAATAGTTCCCGCTCCGTAGTTATAGGCAAGAAGAGCAGGCATACCGTTTTTCGTTCTACCAAGCAGAATTTCCGCGTTACTCGGATATTCGGAAATATACCCATCGACATTACAGGTCATAATCTGCTTTGTTTGTCCGGCAAAAACCGGATGCCACTGATTCAAATACGCAGCTCTATAAAAACACGACTGATCCTCATTCCATCCGTATCCATCGATATTCCCGGGAAGAACCG
>CAZSEX010000054.1:0-9264 GCA_964606065.1 uncultured bacterium
AATTAAGCCCTTGACAAAAAAAATAGATTTGATAACTTTATTATGGATTATTATATTATGGGAAGGAAGGAATCAATTGAAGACGTTTGTTTTAACCATTTAAAGGTTGAAAAGTACAATCGAATCACGATTACCCCTGTAACAAACAAAGGAGGATTAAATGCCTGAAAAACTCAAAAAGGCCGATTTTGATCCGCATTTAAACAGTAAATTCGAAATAACGTCCAAACTTTCCGGAAAAATCGAGGTTGAACTAGTACAAATCGATGAAGGAAATACGGATCAAACCGAAATGTTTTCATTGCTTTTCAAAGGACCGAAAGACCCTGTATTGCCGCAAGACACTCACGCTGTTAAACATGAAAAAATGGGGGAATTCAGTCTTTTTCTCGGTCCTGTTATTTACAAGAAGCAGGACGGAGTTTATTATGAAGCAATTTTTAACAGGCTGAAGGAAAAAAAATAACATTTAATTATTACTAATAAAAAAAGGAGGAGTAAATAATGGATCCAATTTTAGGACAGTTAATTCTTTTCCCATTTAATTGGGCGCCCAGAGGCTGGGCATTATGTTATGGCCAGCTTTTACCGATTAACGAAAATCAAGCTCTTTTTTCATTAATAGGTACTTACTTTGGCGGTGACGGACGCACTACATTTGGTTTACCCGATCTTCGTGGACGTATACCCATAGGTCAGGGTCAGGGACCGGGATTATCTCCTTATTCGATTGGACAAAGGGGGGGATCTGAAGTGA
Source organism: uncultured bacterium (assembly GCA_964606065.1). Taxonomy (GTDB): domain Bacteria; phylum Hydrothermota; class UBA3072; order UBA3072; family UBA3072; genus JAFGHJ01. The sequence goes on from CAZSEX010000054.1 coordinate 758, forward strand.
TTAGTATGTCAGTAGCTAATTTAGCTTCACATTATCACCAGCAGGATTTATCTTCGGCAACAGCCAAACTATTAGGAAATGATGCTGGAGCTGATAGTTTGGTACCCCAAAATTGTACGCTTACAAAGTCTGAAACTTCCGAACTTTATAGTACTGAAGCTCCGGATGAAACAAAAAATTTTCATTTGGGTTCAATAAAAATAACCGGCGGCGGTAACACATTACCTGCAGGCAATAATCAGCCTCTTGAAAACAGACAACCTTATTTAGTATTGAATTGGTGTATCGCATTACAGGGAATTTATCCAAGTAGAAGTTGATTTTTTAAAATATGAAATAAAGTTCTATAAAATTGTTAAGTTGTGATTCTAAACAAAGCAAAGAATCACGGTATTTCAATAATATTAATAGGTTCTTTGATAGAAGGCTTTTTTAGAATTACATAAATAAGGAGGAAAATATGAAGACCTTTTACTGTTTAAGTTTGATGCTTCTGAGCTTGACTGTTTTCGCTCAGAGTACCTTATTAACCGTCGATTTTGAAACAGAAGATTCGAATTATACTGTTACAAACCAATATGACGATGGTGGGTCAGATTACTTTACCAGAACTGATAGTGCGGGCAAACCTACCGCAGGAAGTTATCACAATGCGTCAGGTTATTTTTTTGGTGTTTGCGATAACGACGAATATGTAGAAGGAATAGTAACGGTCGATACTGTAGATGTATCGAGCTACACAGATTTACAGGTGACCGTTGATGTTGCGGCAGTAGGCACCAGCACAAGATATGAGACAGATGAAATCCTGTACTTTGAATATAATCTGGATGGCGGAGGTTGGACTACTCTGATGCATTATTCGGGCAATGTTCCTGCAGGCATGACGTGGCTTTATGAAGATACGGATTTCGATGGAGTAGGTGATGGCGTACGGATTGACAGCAATTTTACCTCACGGACGTATAGTATACCAGGTACCGGATCATCCTTACAAATACGATTCAGGGGTTTGTTAAATATTTCAGAAGATTTTGCTTTTGATAATATTTTGGTCCAGGGTACAACCCCGGCTGCTCCTGAAATGAGTGTCGAAGGTAATGGTATTGAAATAGCAGATGGTGATATTACACCTTCCTTAGATGATTATACAGACTTCGGTGAGGCTGATACAGCTATCGGATCGATTGTCAGAACGTTCACTATTATTAACAGCGGTTCAGCTACTTTAAATCTTACCGGTAGTTCACCGTTTGTGGCAATAAGCGGTGAACATGCCTCGGATTTCTCGGTTACATCGATTCCGAGCAGTTCCATCGCAGCAGGCGGCGGTACAACAACTTTTCAGATTACTTTTGATCCCAGCGCAACAGGAATCCGAAACGCTGAAATTTCCATAGCTAACGACGATTCCGATGAGAATCCGTATAATTTTTCTATAATGGGAACGGGCGAGGAGTATAGTTCTGTTGATGATGATTTGTCGAATATTCATTCAAAGACCTTTTTGTTCAATAATTATCCAAATCCCTTTAACCGTAAAACAGTTATAAAGTATCAATTGAAAACGAGAAGTAACGTTCAACTTACCATTTATGACTTTACCGGAAGAAAAATTAAAACACTTATAAATCAGGCCCAGAGTGCTGGTGAACATTCTGTAACTTTTGATGCCAGCGGTTTAGTCGGTGGAATATATATTTATAAACTTAAGGCTGGTGCATTTGAACAAAGCCGTAGAATGTTATTATTACGGTAATATAATAATTATTAAGTCTTAAACACACATCAAGGTATTGTGGACAACGGTGCTGTCGAGGGACAACAGCAGATTTTCTTAATGTTGATCAAAGGCTTAAAGCCTCGTATATTAACAAGGATAAGATTATTTTTTATAATACTCACGTGTATGAAAATGTTAAAACCGGTTTGCTTAGCTTACATTTATAAGGATTTATCAAAATAGAAAAGTAAAAAAACTCTGAAATATAATAACGAATCAGGAGGTTTACATGGCAAAAAAAGAAGAAGATAAGAGTACCTGGGCAATAGGCGGAGGGTTACTTTTGGGTTTGGGGATTGGATTCTTTTTCTTAAAGATATCCGTTCTGGCATTTGTAGGGTCTATAATCGGGGGATTAGGCCTGGGCCTGGTGATAACTTCCATAATTGGAAGTAAGAAATAATATAGTAGATAGAAGTTTGTAGTAAGTATTTAGTAGTAAAAAAACCTTTATGATTTGCAGTTGGTTCGTTTTTTTTATTAAGTTTTTTATTCTTGACTCAAGGCTTATTACTGATGACTCAATTCAAATTAGTCGAATTTGAATTGCCCTTGACAAAAAACCAAACGGGTATAATTTCCAAAGAAAATAAGACTTTTTGAGTCTGTTTATGGTTACCAACAGTGTGTTTAACTGCTGTTTTTATTTTTTTAATGGACCTTAAACCAAAAAGGAGGAAAAAATGAAAGAAAAGGTTTATATTTTCGACACAACTCTCAGAGACGGCGAACAGGCTCCGGGATTCAGTATGAATGTGGATGAGAAGGTTAAATTAGCCTTACATCTTCAGAGACTGAACGTCGATTGCATCGAAGCCGGCTTTGCCATTACCTCCGACGGGGATTTCGAAGCCATAACAGAGGTTTCGAAAGCTTTAAAAGGTCCTGAAATCGCGAGTCTTGCCAGAGTCAGAGAAAAAGACATAGACCGCGCCTGGGCGGCTCTTAAATACGCCGAAAAGCCCCGTATTCACGTTTTTATAGCCACATCCGACATTCACATGAAGCATAAGCTTAAAATGGAAGAGGATGAAGTGCTGGAAGCGGCTATAAAAGGAGTAGAATATGCCTGCAAATACACTGATAACGTTGAATTTTCGGCGGAAGACGCTACGAGGACTAAACCTGAGTTTCTGGCTGAAGTTTGTAAAGCCGTGATAAAAGCCGGGGCGAAGGTTGTAAATATACCGGATACCGTTGGATATACTACTCCCGATGAATTTTCCAGACTTATTGCTTATCTTAAAGACCAAATCAAGAACGATGCAATAATTAGTGTGCATTGTCATGATGATCTTGGTCTTGCCGTGGCTAATTCTCTTGCGGCGATAAAAGCAGGAGCGAGGCAGATTGAATGCACAATAAACGGTATCGGAGAAAGGGCGGGAAATGCTTCTATGGAAGAAATTGTAATGATAATAGATACAAGGAAAGACCTTTTCGAGTTTAAAACGGATATAAATACAAAACACATATATCCTACAAGCAGAGCTCTTTCTTTAATTACCGGAGTACAGGTTCAGCCAAATAAAGCTGTTGTGGGAAAGAACGCTTTCGCTCATGAAGCCGGAATACATCAGGATGGAGTACTGAAAGAAAAAAGCACGTACGAAATAATGAAACCCCAGGATATAGGATTACCTTCCAATGAATTGATACTGGGAAAACATTCCGGAAGACATGCTTTTCAGAATAAGCTTACCACACTCGGTTATCAGTATTCTGATGATGAAATAGATAAACTTTTCAAGAAATTTAAGGCGCTTGCCGATAAAAAGAAGGAAATCTACGATGAAGACCTTGAAATGCTTATCGCGTCCGAACTTTCTAAAATAGAGCAAAAATATAAATTGCTTTCCGCTAATTTTTCCGGAGGAACCAATGTCAATCCTTCCGCCACGGTTGAAATAGAAATGGACGGGAAACGATTTAAGGAAGAAGGTTCAGGTGACGGACCGGTGGACGCTATATACGACTCGATCAGAAAAGCTGTACCGGATGAATTCAAGATTAACCGATTTAGTATCAGCGCCATAACCGGAGGTTCAGATGCGCAGGGCGAAGTTACAGTATATATAGAGGAAGATGGAATTGCTTCTGTAGGTAGAGCGGCTAGAACCGATATTGTTATTGCGAGCGCTGAAGCACTTGTAAACGCTTTGAATCGACTCGCATTAAAGAAAAAAATGAACGAGAACCAGGAAAAAGAGGTTTAGTAATGGGACATACGATAACAGAGAAAATACTTGCGGCGCATGCAGGTAAGAATGAAGTTTATCCAGGTGAACATATCGTCGCTGATGTTGATTTTATGGTCGCGAATGATATAACAGCACCGATAACCATCAATATAATCGAGGATATAGAAAACGCCCGGATAAAAAACGAACAAATAGCTCTGGTACCGGATCATTTTACACCCAATAAGGATATAAAATCGGCTCAGAATGTAAAATTGTTGAGAGAATTCTCGAAAAAGCATAATGTTAAATATTTCTTCGAGACCGGAAGGTGTGGGGTAGAGCACTGCTTGCTTCCTGAAAATGGTCTTGTTGTACCCGGAGATCTTGTAATAGGGGCTGATAGTCATACCTGTACATACGGAGCACTTGGGTGTTTTTCAAGCGGTATAGGAAGCACAGATCTTGCCGGAGCTCTCCTGACAGGAAAAATATGGCTCAGGGTGCCGGAGACGATAAAACTCGAGTATTCAGGTGAATTAAAAGACTGGGTTTACGGTAAAGATATGATATTGATGACTTTAAGAAAGATAGGTAATGTTGCGGCTATATATAAATCTCTTGAATTTACAGGAAGTACCGTCTCCGGATTAAGTATATATCAGCGGTTGACTATGAGTAATATGGCTGTAGAAGCAGGCGCTAAAAATGGGATATTCGCTCCAGATGAAATTACCGAAGAATATGTTAAAGGCAGAGCTAAAAGAAGTTATAAGATGTATAAGAGTGATACTGACGCGAAATATTCCGATATTCGTAAGTTCGATGTTTCTGACCTTGATCCCCAGGTATCCTTACCTCATCTTCCATCTAACGCCGTAAGCGTAAAAGACATAGAGAAAATCGAAATAGATCAGGTGTTTATCGGTTCGTGCACAAATGGATGGTACGACGATCTGGAGATTGCCGCCAAGATATTAAAAAATAAAAAAGTAGCTCCGAATGTTAGATTAATAGTTATTCCTCCTACACCTGAAATTTATATGAAGGCTTTAGAAAACGGATTGCTTAAAATTTTCGGTGAAGCAGAGGCGGTAATAGGTCCTCCTACCTGTGGTCCGTGTCTGGGTGGACATATGGGTGTTCTCGCGGCGGGCGAAAAAGCTGTTGCCACGACAAACCGGAATTTCGTGGGAAGAATGGGGCATTACGAAAGCGAAGTTTATCTTTCTAACCCCGCGGTCGCGGCAGCTTCCGCTATTGCCGGAAGAATCGTTCATCCCGAGGAGGTGCTTTAATGGAAAAAATACACGGAAAAGTCTGGAAATTTGGCGACAACGTCGATACGGATGTGATAATTCCCGCTCGCTATCTCAATATGACAGACCCTGATGAACTTGCAGCGCACGTTTTTGAACCACAGCGAGGGGAAAACTTCAATGAAATAATCGATAGGGGAGATATTGTTGTGGGTGGAGATAATTTCGGATCCGGTTCATCGAGAGAACACGCCCCCATTGCCATAAAGGCAAGCGGTATATCCTGCGTTATAGCTAAATCTTTTGCCAGAATTTTCTACCGTAATTCTTTTAATATCGGATTACCCCTTATAATACAACCCGAATTAGCCGATGAAATAAAAGAAGGAGATATACTGAATATCAGCCTTGAAGAAGGATTAATAAAATGTGAATCTTCAGGCAAAGAATACTCTTTTCCATCACTTGAAGGTATGATGATTAAGCTTCTGGAAAACAAAGGCTTGATTCCCTTCATTTTAAACGAAGGCTATAACATTAGTGAGTAGCGAGTAAAAAATAGTTAGAGAAAAAGTTTTGTATTCTTCGTATTTAATTTTTTTTTAGCAAATTCTTGATCTTTTTCGGTGGTCTAATTAAATAGACAACAAGTATAAAAAGAGCGACAAGTACTGTCAGTATACGTAAAAGGGTTTGATTGACATCGGGATAAACCAGATTTTCGATATAGTGAATGATAAACGACCCCGGATAAGTGCTTCCGGGATCGTATCTTATTCTCGATAAATTTTCAAGTATTGTTAAAGGACAAAACATTCTAAAAAGAGTAAGTATACCAACGAAGATTATTCCCAGAAGATGAAGAGTTCTGAATAGCCACCAATCGAAAAAATCTTTCCTGTAAAATCCGTATATGGTCAAGAAGAATCCAAGGAGCATAAAAATTATCCAGATAAAATGTAAAACAACAATTATATCGGCGATTATTTTATAAAACATGTCTGATTTATAAATTAATACTTAATTTTAAAATAACAATACATGAAGTATAAATTAGAGTACTAAAAAGTAAAAACCCTTGACGAACAGACTATAATAGTTATTTTAATATTCAATATATTGGGAGGTATAAATGATATTTTTAATTTTACTTTTTGGGCTAATAGAAGATGCCGGTGCGATTTTTTTGTTGATTTCTCCCGGTCCGGCGCAAACAGGTATGGGGAAGGGAGGAGTTGCATATTACGACAATATTGCAAGTGTATACTATAATCCCGCAAGCATTAATTTGGTGAATCCCGGGATTTATGTCCAGAATACGCCAGTAAAATCACCCTGGAATGTTTGCTTTACCAAATTCGGAAATAATATTATAAACGAAGTTGCAAGTAAGTATTATCCTTCGGATAATGTACCCTATTCTCCTGGCTGGCTGCCGGGTCTTTATCCCGGTATGAATTATATATACGGAGGTATTAAATTCCCTGAATTTAAAGATTTTAATTTTGGAATAAATTATACTTTTCTTAACACGGGAGAAACTTTTACCCCAGAAGAAATATTAACATATTCATCATATGATTATGCGATTTCTGCTACTATTGGAAGATCCTTACTTGACGATATGTTATCTACGGGAATAACTATTAAATATATACTTAGTTGTTTGGCTTCCGAAGAAGTACTTGAGTGGCTTGAGGAAGTTACCGGAATTGAAATGAATGGAGGAACAGGTTCTTCTTTTACATTTGATATAGGTTTCTTATTAAAAGACCCTATTAACTTTTTAGCCTTTGGGACATCATACAGCAATATTGTAGGGTCTTTAAAATATATAGAAAATGGTACTTCAGACCATTTACCAGCAGTTGTAAGAGTTGGATTTTCGCTTTCCCCCGTTGACTTATTTTCCTATGCTTTAGAAAAATACTATTCTCTTCCATATAATTTAACGGATTATTTTCAGGTTAAATACACAAGAGAGATACTTAAAGATAGAGTTGGAAACGAGGAAAACGAGCACGAGACCTGGTATTCTTCAGGTTTTGAATTTGAGTTCTTTAATTGCGTTTATATGCGTGAAGGACGTTTTGAAGATGAAGAAGGCGGTAGAGTGGGGAAGACGCGCGGATTTGGACTGAGATTAGGTAACATCAGGTTAGATTATGCCGATGATTCAGATATTTATGCTTTCTATACCGAAAATCATCATGTAAGTCTTTCTGTTGATTTGACGGAAGGAGATAATGAATGTTTTGCTTATCCTTTATCTTTAATGTTTCCCGGAGCCGGTCATATGTATATGGGAGATCAGAAGAAAGGTTTTTTATACGGAGGCGGCGCGACTCTCATTTCTATGTTAGATCCCATGGGAAATGAAAACAGGAAAGATATTTATAACTATTCTTTTTATGCTATCTACATAGCATCGATAGTCGATTTAATAATATCAAATTTAAGGGAATAATCCATAAAATTGTCATTGCGAACTCTTTTTCTTCTTGCCATTCCACAGCTCGTCCCATGAAATAGAAACAACATTCAGGCAGACAAACTATTTTATGGGGTAAAGCAATCTCTCTATAACTCTTAAGATTACTTCGCCTGGATCTGGCAAGATGTCAGACCCGTAATGACAACATAAACGAAAGTACAGGTATGGTTTGGGCTTTTTGTCTTGGTATCTTTTTGGTCAATAGAATTGTCAATAGTTTGGAATGATTGGAATTATAGGGAAACAAAATAAAGAAAAATCTTGTGTTAATCTGTGTAATCTCGTGATTGTTACATATGCCACATACTTATAGTACATTAACTATAACAAAGGAGGAAAAAGATGGCAAAAGCAACAATTTCAGTTAGTGAAAGGTTAAACGAAAAGACGGCATTAGCATTATATACGAACTACTTAATTTATCGATATAGTTTTTCCAGAGTAGTAGCTGAATCGCTTTACCGGGACGCGAAGTATTTTCAACTACTTTTTGGCGATTCGAAGAGAGAAGATGGACAGATCATTTATCAGGGAGTTTGCAATACCGAACCGGCTGGGAAAGAGTTAAAATCATGCCGGTATGTTAGTTTAAGATTAACATTACGTCATCCTGATGATCGAAGGATGCGGGCGGAGAAAGGCACCACGGGGCTTCGCAGACACAATTTTTGACAAATTCCCATTGATTCCTGAGGTGGGAGGAGAGGGAAACCCTATCGATCTTAGCCGAGTTATTCCCTGGCTTTGACCATCCGGATGATAATCAATCGCCGGGAGAAAGCAGTTATCCT
>CAZSEX010000055.1:0-9232 GCA_964606065.1 uncultured bacterium
TATTCGGAGGTAATGGATCAGATGGCGCGTATTTTATGTTTATCGGATTACTACTCGGTTTAAATAAACTCGAGCTAAGAGGAATTATATATGATAAAAATTCTCCACATAATACCTAAACCGACTTACCTTAATAGCGGAAGCGGGATAAGAAGCAAGAACATCCTGAATCATCAGAAAACTTTCGCAAAACCTGTCGCGATCGTTTCACCTATGTTCAATCCGGAAGATTTTCCTTCAAAAAATCCCATTGTAATCGACGGAATCAAATATTATCATTACCTGGAAAAAAGGATATTTGTTAAAAAACTCTATGATTTACGTGTCACAAGGGTATTGACAACATTTCTTAATAGAAGAGAATTCCCTAAATACATTTACGAAATCGCAAAAAAAGAAAAACCGAATATAATACATTCAACCTCTCCATACACCAATGGACTCCCAGCTTTATCTGTTGCCAAGATATTCAATATACCCTTTGTATATGAGATAAGAGGATTGTCAGACTATATTATAGAATCACCTGCAAAAGCGAATAGAAATGATATAAGAATAACCTATAGAAAAAGGCTTGAAAACTATATCTTAAGAGCAGCGGATTCAATTATCACTCTATCAAAAGCCTCGAAAGAAGATATATGTAAACGCGGAATAAAAGCGGATAAAATATTCATAGTTCCAAACGGTATCAACAGGGATTTCCTGGATTATACTAAATCAGACATCTCTGACTTGCTTAACAAATATAAAATAACTAATAATAAGATAAAAATTGGTTTTATTGGTTCCTTAAAAGCGGTCGAAGACGTTATTACTATTCTTGATGCAATATATATATTAAAAAAACAGCAAATAAATAACATTAGTTTAATAATCATTGGAGAGGGTCCGATGTTTTCATATTTCAATAAGCATACAAAAAATATCGGAATCCAGGAAATGGTAAGATTTATCGGGCAAGTACCTCATTCTGAAATAAGAAAATACTACAGTATGCTTGATATATTTGTAATACCAAGGGTAAGAAACAAAATGACTGAAACAATTAGCCCCCTCAAAATCATTGAAGCAATGGGCATTGGGATACCGGTTGTTGGAAGTGATGTTGGAGGGATTACTGAAATAATCAACGATGAAGTCAATGGCTTTTTGTTCAAATCTCAAAATCCCGAAGACCTCGCAAAAGTTTTAAAAAAACTAATAAACAACAGAGGTCTACGTAAAAAAGTTGCCAGCAGAGCAAAAAATTGGGTTAAAGAAAATAGAACGTGGAAAAAATCAATTGAAATTTACCAAAAAGTTTATAGAAATTTGTCAAATGAAAGTTTTATTACAGAATAGATTTAATCTTTTACAAGCCGGCGCTGGAGATAGGATTCATTTTCTTTCTCTTCTGAATTACTTAAAGAACCTTGGTATTGATGTTTCATACTCGCTATCCTCTCGCATTTGCCTTAAAGAATATGATTTAGTTCATTTATTTAATATAACACAGGGAGACACATACTTTCAATACAGGAATGCAAAAAAACAGAAAAAACCGGTCGTCCTGACTCCAATTCATATACCTAAAATTAACTACCTTGCAAGTAACCAGGATAAAATAAAAAACTTCTTAAAAAAGAGTCCTTTATTGAGACCCATCCTCAATTATTTTAAATATCCTTTATCTCCGCATAAAAGAAAATCAAAAAATCTTGAATATAACGCAAAGCTGTTGGAAAAAATAAAAAAGGAACTAATCAAAGGAGTCGACCTGTTATTACCCGGGAGCAATCCAGAAATAAAGGAAATAAACAAACTCTATGGTATAAACCCAAATAGTTTAGTGATTCATCCAGGTATCGAAGATATTTTTTACCGGGCATCGCCCGATCTTTTTACCAACCAATTTGGGATAAAAAACTTTATTATAAGTGTCGGGACTATTATTCCATTAAAAAACCAGCTGAATATTATAAAAGCACTAAGCGATACTAATCTCCCGGTTGTTTTTATTGGAGCAATGGGCAAAAATAATCAATACAATAGATTATTTACAAAAAATTTGAGTAAAAATATTATATATTTAGGAAAATTGAATAGAGAAATGGTCTCATCCGCTTTCGCGTCCGCAAAAGTAGGAATTCTCATAAGTTATTCTGAAACTACAGGTCGAGTAAATCTCGAAGCTGGGGCTTCGGGTACAGCAGTAGTATGTAGTGATATTCCGGTTAACAGAGAATATATGAAAAATTACGCTTATTATTGCGATCCTGATTCCTTACAATCAATAAAAAAACAGGTATTGAATGCATATAATAAAGGCTCTATCAATGGAACACAAAGGTTTATCAGAGAAAACTATACTCTTGAAAGATACGCAAAAGAAGTAATCTCAGCGTATAAGAAATTATTTTGATATCAAAGTTTCCGTTATATATTTAAAAGCAGGTGTGGGTGCGAAATTCTTCTTTTCCAGATATGAATAAGTTTCTCCAAAACCCGCAAAAAAGAATATTTTAATACGATCAGAGTAAGGAGAATTAAATAGTTCCGTTATGATATACCTGGTAAATTCTAACCTTTTTTCTTCTTCTCTCGAAGGTTCTAAAATTTGCCTGCCAATTTCTGTAACCCAAATTTCCGTCTCATTGATATTATTCCGTTCAAAGTGGTAAAAAAGTGAATCAATATGGGAAAATAAAAGAGTATCTATTCTACCAGTAGGACTATTTGTTTTATCTGCGTAATAAAAATGCGCTGAAACTATAGGCGGATACTTTCCTGTTTTTTCTTTGACGTAAAAAAGGAAATAAAGAACATAATCGAGCCAGTTTGCGATTCGGTGTCTCTTTATCAAAGCTTCCTCAAAAGAAAACCGAATTTTTCGTTCCTTCGATTTATAGAAAGCCCATCCTGTTGATCTATTACCTCCCTCAATTACAGGACCAATAACAATACATTCAGAATCAGCCTTCAAAGCTCCTTTCTGCGCTTCTATATATAGATTAAAATAATCTTCAAGATTTCCCAGGAAATATAATTTAGCCCTCGGTTCATTCCACACTTCATAATATTTTACGGGTATCTTTAGTTCAGAATAATCTTTGTAACCATCGCCGTCGTACCTCTCCACGACAAACTGCCAGAAGTCTCTCCAGTACTCCATTCTTGCCGGCATTAGTCTCCTGAAATACTCCTTTTTTTGCTCCGTATCAAAAAACTCATAACTCCTATCGACAGCCCATTCGGGTGTACTCATTATAAAGGGAACTATATGTAAACCTCTTTCACCTGTCCATTTAACAATGGAATCCATTACCCTTGTATCAAAAACACCTTTCTGGGGATTTGCAATGTCCCAGTTGAAAGTACGATTAGGCCTTATCCATTTGATTCCACCTTCTTTGAGAGAATCTAATTCCATTTTATATCTTCTTCTGTATTCAGCATCGTTGATATACTTCGGGAAAAAAGGAGCATTAAAGGCTATCTTGAATTTATCTTCTCTGGCGCGAACAGAAGCATTAAAACCTTTGCTTATGTTCACTTCTTTGGTACAAAAGGCAGCAATAAAAATAATTATACCAGCCATATCTTCTTTGCGATGGAAAAGTCTGTAACAGATATATAATACAGCCCTTCCATTTGAGTTAATATACCTTTCATAAATGTTATTAATGCCACGGCAATTTTATAAAAAACGAGGGGACTACTTTTATAATAATTTTTAAAGAATTTCACCTTACTTATTTCAAATTGTTCAATTGTATAAGCATTCTTACTCTTACTCAGCTTATGAACAACCTTCGCGTCATTATTAATATAAATTTTCCAATCATTTAATTTAGCTCTAAAACATAGATCGATGTCCTCTGCATACATTTCGTAATCGTCATTAAGAAACCCGAGCTCTTCAAAAACTCTACCTCTCACCATCATACATGCTCCGCTGACATAATCAACCTCCCTTACTCCAGTTTCATCAACAAACCCTTTCAGATATTCCCGAAACTCATAGGGCAAAATCCATCCTAAATACCTGCCAATAAAACCTTTTAAATCTGAAGACAAACCCCAGTCTCTTAGATTCAACAATCTTATGATTTCTTTCAACATCGATGGAAATATTCCTCCGCTTATCTGATACTTACCATCGGGAAAGATGAGTCTCGCGCCACAAATCCCCACATCAGGATTGTTTTCCATAAATCGAAACATTTTATTAATGCTATCATTTACAACAATTGTATCATCATTCAAAAGAATATAATATCTTGCCTTTCCTAAAAACTCCTTTAACATCCTGTTCTGATTTGCCCTGAAACCCTTTACAACATTTTGTCTTATATAAACAACATCCGGAAATAATTGCGGTATAATTTTGCTACTATTGTCGGATGACGCATTGTCCAGAACAACTATCTGGTATTTTATATCCTTCACACTATCTTTAATTGATTTCAAACAACCAATCGTCATATCCTTATGATTGTGGTTTATTATTGTAAATATTATATCAAACAAAGTTATTTAATACCTCCGACATTATTTTTATTATCAATATATATAACTAACTCTGATTCAAATGGCAAGTCTGTTTTTATGCTTCCACAAAGTACTTTCGTTTTCTCTTTTCTACCATATTCTCTTGAAATATATCCTTCTTCTATAAAAACATTTTTAAAACCATTTACTTCAATACAAAGAGGGGTGTTCAATTTATGGTGAAATATCGCGAATGTTTTTATATCTGTTTTTTCTATTTCTATTTCGTTTGAGAAATGTAGATTGAACGAAATAATGTGCTCTCCTCTACCGGACACTTTATCTTCTATCTTCAAAAATCTATCTATCTTATTATACATAAATCTCCTTGAGTGAACAACACAACCTTCCAATCTTTTATAACCATAATGACTGAGGGTCACATCTATTACTTCTTCAGATTCCTTAATTCCTTTTAAATATGTGTTCGCGTTCCCTTCCATACGGAAAAGATTATCTCCCAGTATATTCTGCTCTTTTCCATCCACTTCAATGGTATTGTGGTACTTCGTCGACCTGAATTTATTTCTCCATTCGGGATCCGAAGTGTAAACATAAGTCCCCGGATCAACTATAATATCCTGTCCCTCTACTGAAAGCTCAAAACTCAGTTTATCATTATGATTATGCCCTCCTTTTCCACCCTGTCCATTAGGACCATTTGAAATAATAATATAATCCTTTTTATGCCTGACAATATAAATACCACTTTGTTTGAAATATTTAGATTTAATTTCATCCAGACATGTTGTCTGAAGCTTTTTCCATTTATCATATCCCTTCTTTCCAAAGATCCAGAGACCCTCTTCGCAAAAACCAAATTCTTTGACTTTAAACTTTGGTTCTTCAAAAAATATTGCTCCAAGCGTAAGCAAATATCGCATATCCAGAACTTTTCTACCCGCAAATATATGAAGTCTACCACTATCATTGTCCCCAATTTGAGGCATTTTACCATTCGGCTTTAAAGCATAGAGAACGAATTCAAACATCAGGTATAGGCGCCGGATGTATTCTTTACCAAATATTTCATTTCCGACTTCTATAAAATTATCTTCTTTAAAATTCTTATCATTAATTATTACCAAAAAAGTGGCGTAAAAAAATAGCTCCAATGCCAGACGATGGTAACAGGTAGAAGCCTCAAAATCAACTCCATCAGGATAAACCTGCTTTTTCATCTCTTTTTTAAGCTGGTCTAAGCCAAAATTTTTCCATTTTTTTGCTTCTTTAAATTCAGGAAGCATAACTCCAAGATACACTAACCCCACAATATCAGAAAGATAATGATTGGTAGTTATTTCACCCCACTCGAGATTAGCCATAATATGTCTGCTATGCTGATAAAGGCTCTTTAAAAATTTAAGTAGAAACTCATTGTTAATTTCTTTCGAATCTTTGAAAAAGGAAAAACCCAGAATCCAATTGCAAGCCCGGATAGCTACATCCATGGTACATCGCCAGTTAACACCAAATTTCGGCTTATTATCTTCGACCCAATTGGTAATTTGACGGACAAATTCTTCCGCATATTTTTTATCCGTTGTCAACCAAAAAGCTTGTCCTAATACCGGAAGATGCTGAAATCTGGAAAGTTCCCACGGAACTTTTATATCTGCTTTCCCAAGAGGAATTTCTATCTCCTTGTAATATTTTTCAGGATTCCATCGATATCCTGATTTAAAATCGCAATGCCAATCCATCTTTTCACCCAAATTTATATCATCGGAACCAAGTAAACTGAAAATATGTTCACAAATTTTATTGGCTTCGGCAATAATTTTACCTGAAGTATCTGAAAAATATTTATAGATAACGGAAGCTACTTCTCCTTTCTTCAAAGAATCAGTAGAAAATTTCGGCCATTCTCTATCATGAAAATATTTTCCTAATTCTTCTGTATTTTTAAACTCGAAATCCAAATTCCAAACTCCCTTCAAAAATTTCTCATTTGTAATTTTAGCTTCAAAAGCTTTGGTAGACACTTTACTAATAAGATTTAATATTTTATTTTTAACCTTAAGAAAAAGCCGTCTAATTAACATTTTAAATAATTGTTTTTTTGCTTTATAAAGTTATTACCTTGATTTACTGTTATATTGTATTTCACTATTTAAATTACTATTATTTTAGCTGCTTCGATATTATAAACAGGTTTCTTTGTTAAAAAACATCGGTTTTCCTTTTTATTCTCATTTTTTTTGAGCCAAATATCCAAATCGAGTGCCAAAATAGATTATAGGAATCCGTAACTTCGTAAGCAATCGATCAAAATAAGAGTAGGGATTGAATGCAGTAGAAGCACAATCAATTATTTTGAAACCACTCATTGTGAGCATACGCTTCAACTCCAAAGGCGAAAACTGATATTCATAGCCAAAGATAGCCTTACCTTTCCTCTGGCGTTTATTAGAATGATAAGAATAATAGAAATCCCAGCTGTTAGGAACGGTGACAACTAAATATCCTCCTCTCTTCAAAACACGAAACATTTCGCTTATGGCTTTTAATCTGTTTTCTTTACCGGTAATGTGATCTATTGTGGAAAAGGAAACAACCACATCGTAAGATTCATCCTCTAAGTCCAAGTTGGTTACATCCCCTACAATAAATTTCAGCTTGGAATACAAGTGCAACGGTAAAGCCTCCGAAGCAAACCTTTTAGCCATTTCTATAACCGATTCGTTAATATCCAGAGCGTGCCACTCTTTCACCAAATCGACCCAGAAAATTTCATCCAACGGCTCAAAGCAACCTATATTCAGCACCAGCTTGTCAACTAAGTTTATTTTGGACAAAAGAATGTAATCGGAAAGCATTTTCGAGATCTGGTACTCAATATCATATCTGGTAGGGAAATTCTGGCCTCTTTGAGCAAGCTCAGTATAAGCTCTTTCAACTACCTCGTGATTCTCTTGCCAACCTTTATTCATCTTGATATGCCCCCTAGCATCCTCTTCCCAAAAGTGTATAACACTCTAATCTCCTCCTTTTGAGGCTCTCGTAACAGGAATAGCATTAGAAAATAGACCAATAATCCGATACATATTCCCGCGATTAGATTTATTAATGTCGATGTAGTCAAGATACTGCCAATGGAACAGACTACTACGCCCATTACCCCGGAAGATAGTGCTATCTTACCCAAAGATTTGAAGGAAAATTCCCAAACATAGTATCTTCTTGAAATGGTTATCATCGCTGTTAAAAGAAAAGCATAGCTTGTAACGGTAGTTGCTGCCGCAGCCATATAACCATATTTAGGTATCAACACAAAGTTGAGCCCTAAGTTTAGCAAACCAGAGGCGATGATACCAATCATAATAAGGTTTGTTTTTTTGTATAATACTAGACCTGTCTGAAATATTTGTTGAAATCCCAGAAAAAAGCCTCCAAGAGCAACCAAAGGAACGATTCGAAAGCTTTGATAATACTGTGGAGCGGTAAGAATATTGATAATTCGCTGTGCTAAAACGCTTAAAGCAACCACAGCGGGAAGACAAATTATCAAGTAATAACGGGCAACTTTACTGACGAATTCTTGGCTTTTTTTCTCCCCTTCCTTTTCCCAAATGCTTATTCCAATGGGACCTGAGGATAGCATAAAGAGAGAACCCAGAAGGAGGATACTTTTTTCGGAAATGTGATAGCTTGCCGAGTATATACCTACCTCATGGGAACCACGAAAGAATTCCAGAAGGAAACGATCAGATAAGCTCAATATCCACGCAGCAAGATTACCCATTACCAGAGGGAAACTATATTTTGTCATTTCCTTTGTAAAATCTAACGGAAGCGGAACCCTCCATGGAAATTTCCCAATCGCATATTTCCATATTAAGGGAAGAGCGATAATCAAGCTAAAAACTTCACCCCATAGTAAACCTGCAATACCATAACCAAAGACAAACACCAACAATAAACTAAAAATCAATTTGGTTACACTTCTCCATACGGTAAAGCCACTATACAATTTAATCTTTCTTTTAGCCCGGAGAAAACATGATAAAACGTTGAAAAAAGCACTAAAAATAAAAACCACAACTCCTATAAACATAAGATGGTACAACTGTTCTCCTATTTTAGCTCTGGCCGTAGAAATTATACTCAAGAAAAAAATTATTAAGATTATCACAGATACAATAAGCCATTTTATGGACAAACTATAAAAAACCTTTAAACGTGCTTCTCGTTCGAACACAGGATAGAATCTAATAACAGACATACCCAGCCAGCCGACTATGATTGTAAGAATGGATACTGTCGTAACAACCAGTATATAATTCCCGTAATCCGAGGGTGAAAATAGTCGCGTAATTATAGGAATTGTTATTATTCCTACTAAAGCTGGAACAAATTGCGCAGGGATATATTTCAAGAAATCCTTAACAAACTTATTAATCATAATAATTTATTTATCTATTGCCTCAAAATTTTTTTTCTTTATCAAATTCTTAATATAAAAAGCTTCTTGTAAGAATATATAACAAAACTTATTATTTTGTTTAATAAAAGCAAGGTTAGGATCAAAAACAGCCTTTCTATAATACACTTTCTTTATCCTAACCCAAATGTTTTCCACCACAATGCAAAATTCAGCAAAAACCAAACTTTCATTCCATGACCCAGTTTCATAAGTCGCTTTACTTCAATCCAATCTAAGTAATCTGTATTTTTACAAAAATTCTTTAATTCCAAA
>CAZSEX010000056.1:0-8352 GCA_964606065.1 uncultured bacterium
GGGGATGAACCCCAACGCTACTCTTATTCCGCAAGGGTGTTTTTTGAGAAAATTTTGGTGCGGAGAGATAGGTTTCAAACAAACGAAATATAAATTTTGTTTTTCTTTGTGTTCTTTGCGGCTTTGTGTGAGAATAATTTTTGTTGGGGTGGGTGTAACACTTGACAAAAATAGACGTATAAATATATTTAGCGAGGGGCGGGAATAGCTCAGAGGGAGAGCGTCACCTTGCCAAGGTGAAAGTCGCGGGTTCAAATCCCGTTTCCCGCTTTTTTTAGGTTGGCGGCATAGCCAAGTGGAAAGGCAACGGTCTGCAAAACCGTTATCCCCCGGTTCGAATCCGGGTGCCGCCTTAAATAATAAAACTTATCAGGAGGTTTGGTGCCGAATATAAAATCAGCAAAGAAAAGGGTTGGATTGGCGGAAGAGGATAGAAAGAGGAACAAGGGCGTCAAAACAAGAATTAAAAATATTACCAGAAAACTGAAGGAAGAAAAAGACCCTAAAAAAGCAGAAGAAACTCTTAAAACGGCTTATTCGTTAGTGGATAAGGCGGTTAAAAAGAAAGTTATTCATAAAAATACTGCGGCAAGGAAAAAAGCACAATTTACCAGGCTGGTTAAGGGGAAACAGCAAGAACAAGCCCAATAACTTTTTTGAAGCCCGCTTTTTTAAGTTCTCCGGCGCATTCGTTTAGAGTGCTCCCTGTGGTCAAAACATCATCGATAAGTATAATACCTTTTTCGGAATTTCCTTTAAATTCTTTTAATGCTTGTTTCTTAATTTGATACGCGTTTTTTACGTTGATAAATCTTTTTTCGTAAGGTAGAGTCGTCTGGGAGTGGATATTGGCGGTTTTGCGTAACAGCCCGATATTTGTAAGAAAGGAAATTTTTGAGAATTCGAAGGCGAGCAGCCGGCTTTGATTATACCCCCGTTCCCTTTTTTCAGCTCCTGTCATAGGAACCCAGGTAGAATATTTTATATCCTGTACGTCGCCGCGGGATAAATAGTTGGAATAAAGTTTTCTGGCGAGTTGTTTCGAAAGGGAAGGTCTGTTACGGTATTTATAGATTTTAATTATGTCTGAGAATGGAGGAACGTAACTGCCGCAGCTTATTACAAAATCGAAATATTTGGTTTCTTCTTTGCATTTTTTGCATATTTTGCCGGACTTTATCGGTTTTCCGCAAATTTTGCATTTTTTGCGTGAAACAAAAAAGGTTTTATCCAGACATTTCTGGCAGATTATTTCGTTCTTTTTTAACTCGTTTTCGCAAATTGGACAAAAAGCGGGAAAAGTAAATTTCTCTAAATCGTTTAAAAAGCTAAACAATAGATTCATTCTTAACAAGGATTAAAAGTGCTACGGAAACAGTCGATACAACAAGAGAAGTTCCTCCGTAACTTATAAATGGAAGAGGCAAACCTACTACAGGTAAAAGACCCACGGTCATCGCGATGTTAACCGTTATTTGCGACAGGAAATAAAAGAAAATTCCGTATGCGAGATACCTCCCGAAAGGTCTTTGAGCGCGCTGAGCGATATGAAGAATTCTTAAGAGAAATAAAGCGAACAGGACAAGTAAAACAAAAGTACCCAGAAAACCGAATTCTTCGCCTAAAACGGCAAAGATAAAATCGGTCCTGGTCTGAGGTAAAAAACCGAGGTTTTTTATTGAACCGTTCAAATATCCCTTACCGATTATGCCTCCCGAACCGATGGAAATTTTAGATTGCAATAATTGCCATCCCGCGCCTGTCGGATCCAGAGAGGGGTTTAAAAAAGTCAAAAGCCTGATTTTCTGATACGGTTTTAGTAGACTATCGAGAATAGGTGCTGAGGCTCCCACAGCTAAATTCAAAAGAAAAATGCCTATAGAAAAGCGCGGATCGACATCCGATATTATTATTACCGCTACCAGCATTATCATAAATAGAATCCAGGAAACAAGATGAAGTCCGCATAAAAGTGAAATCAGAGGAGATATAAAAAGTACGTACCTGGGTATACTTATGTTGAGAGTTCCTACGGTACCCAGAAAAATAAAAAGGAAAATCGAAGCGGTTCCTATGTCCGGTTCTAAAAAAACGAGGAGTATTGAAATAGCCGCGATTATTATAGGCAGTCTGAGATCGCGCATGGTTACTTTTTTATCTGCGAACTTGGAAAATATTTTTGCCATGAAAATAATAAAGAAAAGTTTTGTTACTTCGGAAGGTTGAAACTGGAATCCTCCTATTTTAATCCACCTTCCTTCGCTTTCAGGCAAGAAGGGAACAATAATCAGAAGAATTATTCCTATTATGTAAAGAATTAAAACTATGTCTTTTAATCCGTTCAGGGGATAAAAAAGAATCAGAAATCCTAAGCTTAAAGATATACCGATCCATATTAAATGGTTTTTGAAAAATGTATGGTCCCCGGGATAGTTGGCTGTATACTGCAGGAAAGCTCCCGCAACCAGTAATAGAGCAAGAATAATAAGGAGATTTTTATCGAACTTTATTCTTTTGTCCATTCCCATCTTTTCAATATCGTTTTTCGTCCTTTCATTTCAAGATAAGCATTAACTTTTTTAGATGGCGGAGGCATTTCTTTGACTTCGTCGAGTTTTAATTTTGTTTTCCCTGCAGAAAGGAAAAAGTCTTTTTTTTCTTTTTCATAACTTACGTTTTCTATAAGAAAAAGCGGCGGACGATTACCGTTGCCGAACGGTTCCATTTTTTCTGTCAGATTTTTCAAACTTTCATCGACTTCTTCCAATTTTAATTTTGAATCGAAAGGCTTTTTTTCTTTGTGTTTTCTTAAAAGATCCTCAGTTTTGTTTTTAAATTCATCTATTTTCCCTTTTTTAAGTTCGAAGCCGCACGCGCATTTGTGTCCGCCGTAATCTATCAGCAGATTTTTTACTCCGTCGAGAACCGAAAGCAGATCGAAACCGTCCGGACCTCTGCCTTCTCCTCTGATTTTTGAGTCTGCCGAATAAATCAGAAAAACCGGTTTTTTGCAGTAATCCTTAGCTCTGTTGGCTACACTCCCCGCGATTTTGTAATCGAGGTCGTTTTTGAATATTACCAGATTTCTTTTGTTTAATTCGTTTTTGATAGCGGAAAATTCCGCCCGGGCTTTTCTATTCCATATTGAATGTTTGGTTTTTAGTGATTTGTAAATATCTTCGGCTTCGTCGATGGTTCGAGCGGAAAGGAATTTCCAGGTTAGATTTTCTCTTCCGGAAGCCAGAGGTATAATTGCTTTTAAGAAATTTTTCCTTGCCGAGATAAAAGAAAAAGGAGGCTTTTTGGATTTTTTTAGACATTTCAATCCTTCCCGGTATATTATTCTGTTTTCGTCGAGAAGGGGGACTTTATCTATAAGGGTTCCTATAAAAGCAAGCGCCGGTATTTCAGGAATCTCTTCGCTCCATTCTTCGGTTTTCTTTCCCGTATGATCGAGAAGAGCGCAATCTGCGAATTTAAAAGCGACTCCCGCGCCTGAGAGATATTTATAACCGAAGAAATTAAGTTTCGGATTTATTAACGGCGCTTTCGGCAACTTCTCTTTTAATTCGTGGTGATCGGTTATAATGATATCCATATTTTTTTTCTTCAGGTATTCTACTTCCGAAATGCTGCTCGTTCCAGTATCGACGGTAATTATCAAATCAACGCCTGTTTTATGGGCTTTATCGATTCCCGGACGGGAAAGACCGTAACCTTCTTTTTCTCTTCTGGGTATATAATGTCCGACTTTAATTCCGAAAACATCCTGAAATAATGATTTCATTATAAAAGTGGAAGTTATTCCGTCGACGTCTTCATCTCCCCAGATTAAAATCTTTTTCCTTTTTTTTATAAAATCTCTTGTTTTTTGGACTGCTTCATGCAGGTTCTCGTCGGCAGGACGTAATTTTTCAAAAGTCGGGGAAAGAAAACGCTCGAGCGTTTTTTGGTTTACAACTTCCCTTTTTTTCAAAAAACCCTTTATTCCTTTTGATAAATGGCTATAGTTGATGGTCATCTTTTTTCTACAAATATATCGTCAAATAGTTTTTCCTGAAAAGCCCTTGCTTTACCTCTTCTTATTATTTCAAGAAGAGCGAAAAATAAACCGATTTTTTCGTTCCTTTCCGTTCCTGCGACGATACCGAAAAAAAAGAACTTTCCTAATTTTTTTAATTTATTCAGTAAACTTTCGATAAGATGGTCGATGTGGAATAAAATTGTTGTTGGAGGATTAAAGGGCTCTTTCTTTTTTATTTTTTCTACCAGAAATTTCAGACCGTTTACCGAGGTGTGAGTTTCTTTTTCGATTTCTTTTTCCGGTCTTCTGAACATGGCATTCGAGATATTTAATTTTTTATCGAGGTATATTCCTATTTCCTTGTATTTTTTGTATTTTGTCAGTTTTTCGATTAAAGATTCTTTTGTTTCGTAATCGTCCCCCTCTTCGTTTGATTCTTCTTCATGTGTTATTCCTTTTGCTTTTATGGCGAGTAGAGTCGCGGCATACCTTATAAATTCTCCCGCTCCGTCGAAGTCTATTTTTTCCAGATCTTTGACGAGTAGTAAATACTCTCTTGTGATTCGTGAAAGAGAAATATCTCTTATGGCCACTTCCTGTTTTCTCACCAGATAGAGCAGAAGGTCGAGAGGTCCTTCAAATTCTTCGCAGGATACAAGATGGTTTTCGGCAATCATAATTCACCTGTTATAGCTTTCGCTATGTTGTATATATGATAGTTTATCCGGTCGAAGTCATTAAGCAGGTCAAGATGTATGGCGCTTGTGTCTATGCTTTCGCGTTTTCCTTCTTTTAAACGTTCAATATGGTTTTCTTTGAATTTTTTTAGCCTGGCTGCGATTTTATTCTGGTTGGATAGCAGATTTCTGGCTATATCTCTGTCCATAGTTGAAAGAGCGGCTTCCACTTCTCTTATGTTGGTAAAAATGATTTCGTGATACTTTTTAATCTCGTTAAATCCTTCTCTGGAGAAAAAATAGGATTCTTTTATTTTCTTTTCAGCATAATTCATAATATTTTTACTGATTAAATCTCCTATATGTTCTATCTCGTTTGTTATTTTTATTATTCTTACGCATTTATTGCTTTCCCGTTCGGATAATTCCTGTCCTAAAAGCTTGGACGTGTAGGCTACTAATTCTTCCTGGTTTTTATCTATTATGTTATCTTTTGAGACTATTATTTTTCTCAAGGCGTCATTATTCGTTTTGAATACTTTTAGCGTGTCATCGAACATGTTTTTCGTTATTTCCATGGATTCACGAGCGACTTCATAGGCTTTAGATATGGCGACTGTGGAAGAAGATAGGAAAAGAGGATCGAGTTTGAGTTTGGATTTTTCCACGCCGAATATTTTTTTCAGAAATTTTGCGAGTGGAAAACAGAAGGGGATTAAAATAAGACCCCAGATATTTACCAGAGAGTGGATATTGGCGATTGTTCTCGAGTCCGGTGTAAAGCTTTCTGGCAGAGAAAAAAGATATAAAGATAGTCCGACGAATAATACTTTAAGAATAACATACCCCACTCCCATTGCCTTATCCGAGGAGGATGAAAACCGGGTGGAACCGAGCAATATCGAAAGTGATGTTCCTATATTTACTCCTAATATTACAGGTATGATAGTCGTTAAATCCAGTACTCCGACGAAAGCTATCGTTAGACCGAGAACTCCGGCACTGGAATGAAAAAGGAAAGTCAAAACAATTGAAGCGAGAAATAAAAGGATAGGATTTATGTCGGGAGTGAATAAATTTTTTAATGGCTGGATATTGTCTCTTATCAGCCATATAGCGAAAAATATCAATCCGAATCCCAGGAGGATTCTGCCGAGGTAAGTCAGTTTCGTTTTTGATTGCCAGAGAATAAAACCTATCAGGACGATAATGGGACTGAACTGAATAATATCGGTTGCTATTATCTGCACCGTGAAAGTCGAGCCGAGAGCAGCACCGGAGAGGATAATAAGCGCTGTGGAAAGTTTGATCAGTGAAGATTCGAGGAGTCCGAGAAGCATTAGTCCTGTGAGGGTGCTGGATTCGAGGAGTACTGCCAGAATTATCCCCGAGAGATAAGCGAGAATAGGATTTTTAGTCATTTTCCAGAGCATCTGTCTTATTTTTTCGCCGCTCAATCGGGAAAGGCCTTTATTTGTGTGATCCAATCCCATGAGTATGAGGACGATTCCGATAATTACCACGAGAATTAATCTGGTAAGTTCCCGCCCTGGGACAACATTGGGTTTGATTTTCAGAGATTCGCTTTTTACTTTCGCTTCTACCCATCCCTCTTTTTCCGGTATAAAAACAACACTGGCGAATCCGGAATTATCCGTTTTTATCGAGTCATGAGAAACTTTACCGTTATGAGGGATGAATTTAATCCATTTATCGGCTACAGGTTTGTCTTTTTCAGTAGCCTGAATTGTAATATTTATCGGACTTCCGGATAGAACATTTGATTTATTTCCGGAGATATCCCTCCCGAGAGGATCCCTGGCAAGGTTTAATGAAAGTGACAGGAGGAGAAAAATCATTTTATTTCGAAATAGATTGTTACGATACCGGTCTGGAACGATTGTTTTGCGTCGGGGGCTAAAGGCTGGAAGCGCCACTCTCTTACGGCTTCCATCGCGTTGTTATCGAAAGAGATGCCTCCTGTTTTAACTACTTTTACGGATTTTATAGTCCCCTCCGGATTGACTGCTATTTCTAAGTTTACCTCGGTGTTTTCGCTTTCTTCTTCGGGATACTCGGGTTTCTTAAAATGTATTATTTTCCTTTTAGCGAGTTCGCCGACGAGTCTGTAGCCTTTCCTTTCTCCCTGTTCTATTTCGCCTCCTTTAAAAGGCGGTTTCTCAAGGGGAGACAGGCTTTTCTTTGTTTTTTTCGTGCTGATTGAGATGTCCCCGACCGGAGAAAAAATATCTTCTGTTCCTCCTATCTCCGGCATAACCCCCTTTTCTTCAATGTCTTCCATCACCTGAAAACCAAGGGTTACATATTCTTCCTCAGGAAATTTAAGATTAACGGAAGCAAGTGCAAAAAACAGGATAAGGACAAGGTATATAACTGCCGTCGATATTAAGGAAATAAATTTTCTGTTCACTCTAATTCCGGTGTGGTAGCTATAACGAATCTACTGGCGCCGCTTTTTTTAACCATTTCCATTACCTTAACCGTCATATCGATTGTAACATCACGGTCGGCTTTTATCAATACGACTTTATTCCCAATTTCTTGAAGGAGATAAGGAAAACGTGAAATCTGAATGGGTTTATCTTCGAGATAAACAGCCCCACTTTTAGTTATTGTTATGGTTACTTTTTCCTGTGTTACGGCTTCTTTTACGGCTGTTCTCGGGAGCTGGACTTTAATTCCGGGTTGGACAAGATAGGTGGAAGTCAGCAGAAAAAATATCAAAAGAAGAAGTACAATATCTGCCATGGAAATAACAGGAAATGTGCTTATACGTTTAAATCTTGATTCCATAGATACCTCGATCACTCAATAAATGTCGCTATCTCTGAAGTCGCCCTGTTTATATCTCTTAGTATACTATTCATCCTGTCGGAAAGCGCGTTGTATATCAGGAGAAAAGTGATGCCTACTGCCAGACCGGCGGCGGTAGTCACCAGAGCTTCCCATATACCTCCCGCCAGACGGGAAGGATTGACTCCTCCGCCCAGTATTTCTATTTGCATGAAAGCTTTAATCATACCGAGCACGGTTCCGAAAAATCCAAGCATGGGAGCGATGGAACCCATAGAGGCGACCACACCCAGACCATTTTCCAATTTTTTTAATTCAATGGCGGCGCTTGCGTTCATCGCTTCTTTTTTGCCTGAAAGAATTCCCTTGCTTATTACTCTTGTTATAGGGGTGTCATATCCTCTGATTTCCTTCAGGGCTTCTCCGGTGCTCTTTTCTCTTAACCATGCGCAAACTTTTTTTAACAACTCATCCGTGGGACTCTGACTTCTTCTGTAGTATATGAAACGGTCTATGGCGAAGTAAAGACCCACGAATAAGGCGATGCCTATCGCGAACATTGTCCATCCGCCTTTGGCGAGAATCGACATTAAACTCATTTAACCTCCTTTTTTATTAAAGTAATTGAACCACAAAGCCACAAAGACCACAAAGTTTATTTTCCATTTTTATTAATTTTTTATATTTTATGTAATAGGGCTTGTAAAGTCAAGGATATATAATGTAAAGATCTTGGGTTTTAGGTGGTTATTATTAGTAAGAATAAAAATGTTGTATTTTAATCCTCTTTTTTCGGAGAAATTTAAATATCAAAAAGCAAAAATCAAAATGACATAT
>CAZSEX010000057.1:0-7420 GCA_964606065.1 uncultured bacterium
ATGAACATTCGTAAACAGCTTATTTCCACACAATATTTCTTATAAGTGTTTTAATATCCAACTTTGGATGATTTGACGCAAAAATTTGATTTCCCTTGACAGAAGGGGTATAGCATATATTGTTTCAGAGGGATACAAATAATGAGAGAAACAAATTATGTATAAACATTCAATACCATATAAACGAAAAGGACTTTTTCTGTTAATAACACTACCCATGGTAGTTATGTATATCTTGATTGGATATTATTTACAAACTATAAATTTAAAAATTCTTATTATTTATTGTGCGTTCTTTGCGTTAACGATTTTATTTCAGAGTTTTAATTGTATTTTCTGGGAATGTCCACATGTTGGAAAGTTTTGCCCCGGCGCAGGCGGTTTTTGTGTGCTGTCAAGTCCTTTAGCAAAATTATTAATAAAGTTAAAAGTAAAACAATCCCAAAAAACGCATAATATTTTGTGTTCCATTGCTTACATTAACTTTTTTAGTATCGTTTTTTTTCCGGTTTACTATATTTACAAATTGAATTATTTTTATGTCGCAATATACTTTGGAATAGTACTGCTTTACTTCACTGGGATGATGCTCTTAATATGTCCTTTTTGTGGTGCCAGAGACGCCTGCCCGGGAGGTCAGACTTCGACAAAAATTATGGAAACATTTGGCAAAGACGGCACTTAACGCTGAAAAACATTTCCTTCTGTGATCGTTTTTTCAGTGTGTTTCCGAGTTTTTAAAAAAAAGCCTTGAGATAATCTGTATAATACTGTGATTGCTTTTTACCATTTTCCGGTTTTAAGGTAATCATCTATAGCTCTTGCCGCCTTTCTACCCGCGCCCATCGCCGCGATGACTGTCGCTTCACCTGTCACGATGTCTCCGCCGGCGAAAACCCCCTTTATCGAAGTTTTACCTGTTTCCGGTTCGGCGTCTATATAACCCCATTTATTTTTCTTGATTTCCGGAGTGGTACTTAAAAGCAGAGGATTCGCTTTTTGCCCGATTGCCACAATTACTGTATCTACATCGAAAAGAAATTCGCTACCTTCGACCGGCACGGGTCTTCTTCTACCCGAATTATCTTCTTCTACGAGCTCCATTTTTATCATTTTTATTGCTTTGACCCATCCATTTTTATCTCCTAAAAAACCAACAGGAGTAACGAGAAAATCGAAAATAATTCCTTCTTCCTCGGCGTTTTCGATTTCTTCTTTTCTCGCCGGCATTTCCAATCTTGAACGCCTATATATTATATGAACTTCCCTGGTTTCAAGCCTAAGGGCACTCCGGGCGGAATCCATGGCAACGTTACCACCTCCGATAACCGCGACCTTCTTACCGACATTTATCGGCGTGTCATACTCCGGAAATCTGTAAGCTTTCATTAAATTTATTCTGGTTAAGAATTCATTGGCTGAATATATACCCAAAAGGTTTTCTCCCTCCACACCGAGAAATCTCGGGAGACCGGCTCCGACACCGATAAATATTGCCTGATAACCTTCTTCGAAAAGCTGCTCTATAGTAATTGTTTTACCAATTACAACATTACACTCGAGCTCAACACCCATTTTTTTAAGAGTTTCGACTTCACGACCGACAATCTCTTTCGGTAATCTGAATTCCGGAATTCCGTAAAGAAGCACTCCTCCCGGTTTGTGCAAAGCTTCGAAAACTTTAACATCGTATCCCATTCTCGCGCAATCCGCTGCAACAGTTAAACCGGCAGGTCCGGAACCTACAACCGCGACTTTTTTATTTTTCTTCGAGTGTAACAGAGGTACTTCCGGCTCGGAATGAGAAGCTTCATAATCGGCAACAAAACGTTCCAATCTACCTATAGCTATAGGTTCACCTTTTATTCCAAGAACGCACTTCGCTTCGCATTGTTCTTCCTGGGGACATACTCTTCCCGTCATTCGGGGCAAAATATCGTCTTCTTTTATCTTCCGTGCGGCTTTTATATACTCGCCTTCACCAATTAATTTTATAAATTCAGGAATATTTACATTGACCGGACAACCCTGAACACAAAGAGGATTAGGACATAGAATACATTTCTCTGCTTCTTTTCTTGCCTGCTCCTCGTTATAACCAAGAGCTACTTCGTTAAAATTTTTAACTCTTTCTTCAACTTCCTGTTTAGGCATAGGCTCGCGAGGAGCCTTTCGTCTTTTAACACTCATTTACTTTGCTATTTTACAATCTCTATATCTATCAAGAGCTTCCTTTTCTTGTTTTTTGTAAATAGAGAGACGTTTTATAAGTAAATCGAAATTCACCTTATGACCATCGAATTCCGGTCCATCGACACAGGCGAATTTTGTTTCCCCGCCGACTTCGACTCTGCATCCCCCGCACATACCGGTCGCGTCCATCATCGTAGCGTTAAGAGAAACAATAGTTTTAACATTATATTCCTTTGTAATTTGCGAAACTTTTTTCATCATTATCGCCGGACCTATCGCAATTACAAGATCCATTTTCCTTCCCGCCTTTTCAAGCTCCTGCAGTTCATCTGTGGTAAAACCTTTCTTTCCGTAAGAACCGTCATCGGTTAAAACATAAAGTTCATCGGAATATTCTCTCATTTCTTCTTCTAATATAACATGCTCTTTATCCCTGAATCCGATTATGGAAATAACGTAATTCCCTGCTTTTTTAAACGCTTTAGTTTCAGGATATACGATAGCGGTACCAACGCCACCGCCTATTGTAACTACAGTACCTATTTTATTTACCTTTGCCGGATGACCGAGCGGCCCGACCACAGCGGAAATAGAATCTCCCGCTTTCAGTTCTCCGAGCTTAAAGGTGGTCTTACCCACTTCCTGAACGAACACTGTTATAGTTCCCCTATTTTTGTCCGCTTCTGCTATTGTAATAGGTATCCGTTCACCTGTGCCATTGACCTTTAAAACCGCAAACTGCCCCGGTTGATAGTTTCTGGGCACAAGCGGCGCTTCTATTACGAATTTATTTATATTTTGTCCAATTCTTTCTTTTTCCAATATCTTATACATCTATAACTCCTATAGTTGTTTTATTTATATCTTATCTTTTTATATAATGGGATATAAAAGTTTCTTTAAGATTTTAAATATACGGTATTAAATAAAAATGTCAATGGTTATTTTTGAACCACAGAGCACACAAAGAACACAAAGAAAAAGGTATATGTTGTTAAGACCCAACTCAGCCCACCAAAATTTATCTCACACAGAGCACACTGAGAACACAGAGAAAAAATATTTGTTGTTTAAAACCCACCCCACCAAATTATTCTCACACAAAGACGCAAAGGACGCAGAGAAAAACAATAAACTATATATGTTTATTTAAGACTCCACCCTCAAACACCCCTTATTCACATGTAGGAAATGTAGTGTTTTGTTTTTACTATTTAACTATTCACCCATTTAACCATTCAACTAAATTATTCTTTTCGGATAATCTCCACCTCCTCCCCCTTCCCCACAATAACAATATCAACAACATCCAGAAATAACCCGTTTTCGACGACGCCGGGAATCATGTTCAATTCGACTTCCAATTTATAAGGGTCCTCGATTACGCCTAAAGATGCGTCAATTATATGATTACCGCTGTCGGTAATATATTTTTTGCCTTCTTTCATCCTGACTCTGGGATTATATCCTTTTCTTTCCAGCTTTTTAAAAACATTACCAAGAGCGTAAGGAACGACTTCGACAGGCAGAGGAAATTTCCCCAATTTTTTCACCATCTTTGCGGAATTTACTACCCAGAGATTTTTTTTAGAAAATTTCGCCACAACCTTTTCAAACAATAAAGCCCCTCCGCCTCCCTTTATTCCGTTAAAATTCGGATCGACCTCGTCTGCGCCGTCGATTGTTAAATCGATTTTCTGTACATCATCGATTGACATAATAGAAATATTTAAAGATTTAGCCAATTTGTCTGTAGATGAAGAAGTAGAAACCGCTTTTATTTTTAAACCATCTTTTACCATCTCGCCAATCTTTTTTATCGCGTAATAAAATGTCGAGCCTGTACCGAGACCTAAAATCATTCCATCTTTAACGAAATCGGAAACAGCCGAACCCGCTAATTCCTTTTCTTTATCAATCATTTAATAACTCCTCTTCTTAAGATTCATATTATAAAAAAACACCTCTAAAAACTATAAATATTTTTCCTTGATGCAAGACATCAAATTTTATTTTGTATTTCACAGCTAATGCTTGTACATCACTTTTATCAAAATATTTTTTATATATATTAAATTTC
The DNA here is from genome assembly GCA_964606065.1 of uncultured bacterium. Classification (GTDB taxonomy): domain Bacteria; phylum Hydrothermota; class UBA3072; order UBA3072; family UBA3072; genus JAFGHJ01. The sequence goes on from CAZSEX010000057.1 coordinate 4,274, forward strand.
CTCCCATTCTTCAATTCACGTTCCTGTATCCCCAACTTATCACGAACTTTACTTCTTTCCTTATTCCAAGCTGAATCCAGAAACCACATTTCACCGTCAACTTTAAGCATTTTTTTTATTTTATCGAAAAATAATTTTTCCTGTTCTTCGTTACAATGACTTAAAAAAAATCCAATCAAACCTATATCAAATTCTTTTTCTTCAAACTCACAATTAAAAAAATCATCACATATCAATTTACACTTTTTATTAATTTCAAGATATCCAATCTTTTGCTTACATTCATTGAGCATTTCTTGAGATTGGTCAATAAGCGTGATTTTTCGACTATTCGGGGCATAATAAGGTAACCAATAACCGGTTCCGCAGGCAATATCAACAATTTTCCCTTTAATAAATTTTTTGAGTAGTTCAGATATAATTTTTGCTTCATTTTTATAGGATTCAGGATTAGGAATAGAAGCCGTAGCTCCTCCAAGCGTATATAATTCTTCATACTCTTTAGCTCTTTCATTATAATATTGGTTTATTCCGACTTTTAATTTCTTTTCCATAATTAAAGACCTCAAATAAATATAAACTATGCTCATCCCATGTCAAGAATTAAAAAAATAACTGAACCACAAAGCACACAAAGAGCACAAAGAAGAAGGTATATGTTGTTAAGACCCAACTCAGCCCACCAAAATTTATCTCACACAGAGCACACTGAGACACAGAGAAAAAAATGTATTGTTGTTTTAAAACCCATCCCCACCCAAATATTCACATGTAGAACATGTAGAGAATGTACTTGTTTTCAACGCATGACGCTCTACGCGCGACTCATGACGCAGTTAATCTTTTCACATTTCAAGGTTTGACCCCGTTAATATTATTGTTATTCTGGATATGACGCTAACATAGTTTATACATCCTAATAGGATTAACAAATCCATCTTAAAAAGATGTATAAACTCCGATATCTTCTTGTCTGGGTAACCACTTAACCCTTTTAACATCATTAAGATATCTACCATAATTCCAGATTAGATGAATATTTTTATCCATCAAAAAGTGATGGATAAACCAATTAGTAGATTTTGGGAAAGCTTTACTTCTCCAAATGTTCAAGGTCATCAAAGTCTTTATGCCTCCTGCATGCTTTTTTATTTTCAATTAAATCTGAAAGCGAAATAAAGTTCACCCGGATATCGTCAACGATAATAGAATTCCTTCTTTTATAACATTCTTCAAAAATGACCCCATCGATTGAAGTTATCACTTCTATTCGTAGTGGGGGCACTCCCATTCTTATGACCTTATCTTTTTCTAAGAATAAATTTTTTTTGATCTCCGATGAGCTGAATCCAAATTCGTTTAATGCTTCGACAAGCTTTGACGCATTATTTTCATTTATTGCGACCCAAACATCCATATCTCCGGTTGCACGGGGATATCCATACAGACCAACGGCGTATCCCCCAACAACCAAATACTCAATTTTTTTTGAGTGAAGTAATTGTAAGAACTCTTTGAAATCTTTCGGTAGCACTATCATAGTTAAACATATATTTTCTCATTTCCTCAATGCATGCCAGCCTTTCTATATAAGATTTTGACTTCCAGTATTCAGAAGAGTCTTTCCCGCGGAGGGATATGATTTCCAATGTTTTTTTATCCATAATTAAAAATAAGCTCCTCTGTTATTTTGTTTTCCGTTTATCTCTAATTTACATAAATAAATTCTTAAGTCAAGAGAATTATTGCAATATTTTGTTTTGAAAATAAGTTTGCAATTATCGCTTTCGTCTCAAAAAGCCTTGATAAAACCTATAGTTTTCAATTAAAACCAAATTGAAGTGTCGAGGCCGTGTTGCCGAAAGGTCTTATTTGCCACCAAAAATGTCTTTGCGAGTTTATCATCTTGCTCGACTTTTGCTTGCCCAGTGGAATAGCTTATCTTCAAAGTAGTTTCTTCTATTCCACCGGGCGAGTAATCTCAAGCGTAATTACACCGCAAAGACGCAGAGATCGCAGAAATTTTTTTAGCCGTGAGCTGAGACTGTGCCAAAAGTTATATTTTTATGTGTAGAGCAAACCTTTAGGTTTGCGAACCGTTTGTTTGCCAGTGGTTTAGCACGGCTAAAGCCGTGCCCTACGGGCGAAATTTCGGGTTTTGACCCAGCTTCAGCTGTAAGCCGAAAGCTGAGAGCCGTTGTTCTCACATGTAGGACATGTAGTTAATGTAGTTTTTTTATTTTCGACGCATGACGCTCGACGCGCGACTCATGACGCAGTTAATCTTTTCACATTTCAATGCTTGACCCCGTTGATAAGATAAAAATTTTTCGATATTTTGTGTATTAACTTCTTTTTCTCCACGTTATGTTTTTGGAGAGTGAGAAGAAGGGTAAATTGACAAAAAATCTTGGGATAATCTTGTGGCTATATTTTTGGATTTCTGATTTTGGAATTGAGTTTTAGTAATAACAAAATAATTTTTTGAGTTGCGTGGTAGGGCTCCGTGTTCCCCGTGTCTCTGTGTGAGATAAATTTTGGTAAGGTGAGGATGGGTTTTAAACAACATTATTTTTTTCTTTGCGTTCTCTGCGTCTTTGCGGTGCAATTAGTTTTTCCAACAAATACCATTGACTTAAGAGAGTGATTTCATTATACTTAAATACAAATTAGATTAAGGAGGAAGTAATGAAAAAGAGAAGTGCTATAATTTTAATAATTCTGGCTTTCATAGCCGGTGTTATTCTTGGTCACCTTTTATCTCCCTATATTTCGGTAGTAGGCGAATCTTACGAACAGGTCACCGAAGCTATAACAATCGTATCCGTAAAAGAAAATATGAAGACGATAGAAAAAGCCGCAAAGAAATTCGCCTGGGAAAAAGGATACTATCCAAAAAACAGTTCCGTTTCATGGATAAAAGAAGAATTGGGAATAGCTTTCGAAAATCCCATAACCTATAAAACAGGTGAAGGCAAAGCGTACATGTCGGGAGAAGCCGACAAACCCGGGATTATCGGATACGAAAGCGATTCAACCGGACAATTCTGTATAATAACAGGTTACGGAGTCGAAGAACCAATTGAACTTTATCTACCCGAAAAAGAAGGAAAGAAAACCGCAGGTGAAGTAAAAGAAGAAAAATTT
>CAZSEX010000058.1:0-7318 GCA_964606065.1 uncultured bacterium
GGAGAGCGAAGAAAAAGCAAAGGTAGACGGAAGGAGGACTAATGATTTTAGTATTGGAAGATAATAAAGCTTTGCGTATGATTATAAGGAAAGCCCTCGAGAAAGCGGGATACATTGTTAAAACAGCTGAGAACGGGGAAGAAGGATTGAAAATCTTAGAAGAAGATATCCCCGATTTGATAATATCCGATATTATAATGCCTGAAATGGATGGCTTCGAATTTCTAAAAAAGGTTCGAAAAAAATATCCTCTGATTCCTTTTACTTTTCTGACGATTAAAGCCGAACTCGGCGATTATTCTAAAGGTTACGAACTCGGAGCGACCGATTATTTAACAAAACCTTTCGACGTTGATATTCTGCTTAAAAAAGTAAATAGAAGAATCGAATCGGGAAAAGTGCTTAAAGAAATTATAGAGGAAGGGAAAAACAGCGCGGATCTGGGGAAAATCCTGCCTGTAGACCTTATCGGTAATCTAAGAGGAAACAAAGTCGACTGTAAAATCATAATTACTTCGCCTGATGGCAACGGTAGTGTCGAGATTGATAAGGGAAAAATAAAAAAAAGCACATTCGACAATTTGGAAGACAAAAAAGCTCTTCTGAAAATCGCCGGGTTAAAGAAAGGCAAAATTAAAATCGAAAGGTAAACAAGTATTTCCTATTCTTAGATACAATATATCTTTAAAATGATGATCGAACTTAATGGCTCATATTGGAAAAGTACCTGTATTTGCGAAACCATTGTTAGTCCGTTAGCGCGTTGGTGTGTAGGCGTGTTTTTTAATCGGTCCAACAGTCCAACCGACCAACAAACCAGCAATTTATGATTGAGATAGAAAGAGTAACAAAAAGTTCAATCGCGGATAAACTCGGTATAAAAGCCGGGAGTCATCTTATTTCCATCGATAACAAAGAAATAAATGATTTTCTCGACTTAAAATTCTTTGAAATGGGGGTTCTCTTAAATGTTGAAATATCAGACGGGAAACAAACTCGTATTTACAGCATAGAAAAAGAAGAAGCGGAAACACTCGGTATAGAACCTTCAGAGTTTAAAATGAAGTTATGTAAGAATAATTGTACGTTTTGTTTTGTAAATCAAAACCCGGACGATGTGAGAAAATCCTTGCTCATTAAAGACGATGATTACCGCATGTCTTTTCTTTACGGGAATTTCCTTACTCTCACCAATTTCACCGATGAAGATTACGAACGCGTTTTAGAACTGAAACTCAGTCCTCTTTATATTTCGGTTCATACAACAAACGCGAAAAAACGAATCGAATTGATGAGAAATAAAAAAGCGGGCAGAATCAATGAAGATTTGAAGCGGTTAAATGAGGGGGGGATAAAACTTCATACGCAGATAGTTCTTTTACCCGGCGTAAACGAGGGGGAATTTCTCCATGAAACAATAGAAGATCTTTTGTCGCTGTCGGCGGTAGAATCCATCGGCATTGTTCCTGTGGGATTAACCGCTATGAGGGATGGTTTACCTTATATCGAACCGCCCACTCCTAAATGGATGAACGAAGTGATAATGCTGATCGATCCGTATCAAGAAGAATTAAAAAGAAAGAGAGGGAAGACAGTTGTTTATCTCGCCGATGAATTCTATATAAAAACAGAAAACCAAATTCCTTCCGCCGAATATTACGATGATTTTCCTCAATTGGAAAACGGAATAGGAATGGCGAGAAAATTCCTGGACAGCTTGAAATATTTAAAAGTTCCCAATTTTGAAGAAAAAGTTCTTCTTGTCACCGGGACACTCGCGTATAATTTAATAAAAAAACTCGCCAATAAATTCAGGAAAGAGGGAATAAAAACCGAGGTAATATCCATAAAAAACAGATATTTCGGAGATTCGGTGGGAGTTGCAGCCCTACTCGGAGGATGGGATTTAATGGGACTGCTTTCTGTAAAGGATTTTGATATTGCGTTTTTGCCTCCCGATATCGTCAACATAGACGGATTGTTTGTCGACGGATGCTCCCTTGACACTTTAAAAGAGACATTGCGTAAAAAAATTATAATTAGCCCTTATAACCTCTTAGAACTTGGAAATATCAAATGAATACAATCGCCATTGTGGGTAAACCCAACGTTGGAAAATCGACGCTTTTTAATCGTCTCCTGAACAAAAAAAGTTCTATAGTCGATAAAACACCCGGAGTTACGAGAGACAGGGTTTATGGTGTCGTGGAAAAGGAAAACAAACCGCTGATTTTAATCGACACCGGCGGACTTCAGTTTTCAGAAGATCCACTCGAAACACAAATTAGAGAACAGGTAAACTTCGCCCTGGAAGAAGCTGACATCGTTCTGATGCTTGTGGACGGTAAAGAAGGTGTTTCTTCTCTGGATAGAGAAATTGCCGATTATGTGAGGAAAACAGAAGGGCAAAAAGCCCTGATAATAAACAAAATGGATAAAGGAGACGACTGGAGTTTGATGGCTGAATTCGGAGAGCTCGTTATGGATAAAATTTTCCAAATTTCGGCTCAACAAAACCGCGGCATCGATAATCTGCAAAAATGGATTCTTTCGAATTGTGAAGAAGGAGAAATCGAAAGAGGAGTAACCGTCGGAATTATAGGAAAACCCAATACCGGAAAATCGACTTTTGTAAACGCTATTATGGGATATGAAAGGACAATCGCTGAAGAGGAACCGGGGACTACCAGAGACAGTACGAATTCCTATCTGGAGTATAGCGGAAGAACAATTGTTCTTGTGGATACGGCAGGGCTTAAACGAAAATCGAAATTAAAAAACTCTCTCGAATATTATTCTTTTCTGAGAGCCATAAGAACTATCGAAGAATCCGATATAGTTCTTGTTCTGATAGACTCGACAAAAAAAGTGAGCAAACAGGATAAAAATATAGTCAGATGGGCGATAGACCGTAGAACACCACTTGTTATACTTCTGTCGAGGTTCGATCTTATCCCGGAAGAAAAAAAAGAAACAATACTTAAATATTACAAAAGAGAACTCTCGATTTTTGATTGGGTTCCGCTAATAAATATTTCGTCTTTAAAAATGGAAGGCATTGAACAATCTTTATCTTTAGCTCTGAAAATTGTGGATAAATTAGATAAAGAAAGACCGGAACTCGAATCCGTTGTAAAAAAGGCGATAGATTATCGCCCGCCGCCCGGAGCCAGAAAAAATGTAGAATTACGTTTGCTAAAAGAACACCGCGGGAAAATAACTCTGGATACGAATTCGAATAAAAATTTTGATGAACAATACAGAAGATATCTGGAAAACAGAATAAGAAAAAAAATCGATTTTAAAGGAATCCCGATTTCATTTAAATTGGGAAGGGGGTAATTTTTTATGTGGGAAGCGCTGGCGTTCATAAGTTCTTATTTTTTAGGAAGTATCCCTTTTGGTTATATTGTAGGTAAAGTCAAAGGATACGATTTAAGAAATGAGGGAAGCGGGAATATCGGAGCTACAAATGTTTTTAGAGTTGTAGGAAAAAAAGAAGGCGTTTTCGTTTTTATTCTCGATTTTTTGAAAGGGTTTCTTCCAGTAATTTTCTTTTTTGATATCTCTGTTCTGGCGGGGGTTTTTGCCCTTATCGGAGCCATTATCGGACATATGACAACGCCCTTCCTGCGTTTCAAAGGAGGAAAGGGAGTCGCGACAGGTTTCGGAGGGATTGTGGCGCTAATGCCAATACCCGCGCTCAGCGCCTTCGGTATCTGGATAATACTTATGGGAATAACAAGAAGAGTCTCCGTGGGCTCACTTGGGGCGGCAATTTCCCTACCCATTTTATATTTCCTTTTTTCAAATCCAGTGAGTAAGATCGTCCTTTATATAACCATTCTTCTCGCGATCTTAGTTGTCTTCACGCACAGAAAAAACATAAAAAAACTCTTAAGGGGCAAAGAAGAACCTATCTTTTAATGAGGAAATTATGATTGGATGCGGAGTTATCGGAGTAGGATATATGGGAAAACACCACACACGGATTCTATCGTCTATAGAAAATATCGAACTGGTGGGAATATCCGATATCGAGGAAAAAAGAGGAAAAGAAATAGCAAAAGAATACGCATGTGATTTCTTTCCAAATTACAAAGAACTTATCAAAAAAACCAACACCATTTTTATAGCGACTCCCACAAATACTCATAGAGATATTGCGATCGAAGCCCTTAATTCGGGGAATCATATTTTTATTGAAAAACCGCTCTCGCTGGACCTTAACGAAGCCGAAGAAATAATTAAAAAGGCTCGGAGTGCGAGTCTTTTGCTGCAGATCGGTCATATCGAAAGGTTTAATCCTGCAATAATTGCTGCGAAAGAGTTTCTCGATGGACCTCTTTTCGTCGAAGCTCACCGTCTTTCTCCGTTTTTCGGACGGGGAACAGATGTTTCGGTGGTTCTCGATTTGATGGTGCACGACCTGGACATAATACTAAACACGGTTAAATCCGGGGTAAAAAACATATTCGCCGTAGGCGTACCGGTATTGACCGATAATATAGATATAGCAAACGCCCGAATCGAATTCAAAAACGGTACCATCGCAAATGTTACCGCTTCCAGAATTTCACAGACAAAAGTCCGGAAAATCCGCTTCTGGCAAAAAGATTCTTATGTTTCGGTCGATTCCTTAAACAAAAAAGTAAATGTCTTTCGCAAAGAAATAAAAAACGGCAAACCGGAAATAAAAGAAGAAAAAGTTTTCGTATCGCCTGAAGAACCGTTACTTCTGCAAAATAAATCTTTTATAGACGCCTGTTCGGGCAAACAACCTATGCGGTTTAAACCCGAAGAAGCCCGAAACGCTCTGGCTCTGGCTCAAAATATATCGGAAGAAATAAAAAAACGCACCGAAAAACCAAACTTCAAAATATTCCCGGAAAAATGAGCAATGAAAGTTTTGTTTATAACCGGCGAAGCATCTGGAGATTTACAAGCTTCTAAATTAATCGAGTCTTTCAAAAAAATTTATCCCGGTATTAAATTTTACGGTATCGGCGGGGAAAAGATGGAACAGGCAGGAGCAAAAATAATTTACCCCTGCGAGGAAATCAGTGTCGTGGGATTTAGCGAAGTCATACCAAGAATATCCAATCTAAAAGAAGCAAGAAAACAAATATCTCTCCTCACCAGAAAAAATAAAATCGACTTTGCGGTTACAGTCGATTCCCCGGGATTCAACATTCCCGTAGCTCGTTCGCTTGCAAAAAAAAGGATACCTGTTTTCTATTTCATACCACCGCAGGTATGGGCCTGGGGAAAATGGAGGATCAGAAGTCTATCTAAATATTTTAAAGGTTTATTTATAATCTACCCCTTTGAAAAAGATTTTTTCGACAGAGAAGGAATAAAGTCTTTTTTTCTCGGTAACCCCTTGATAGAAATCGTGAAGCCGGAAAGAAAAATTAAAAGAGGAGACTTTCCTTGCGGAAATCCATTGATAGCGATATTGCCCGGCTCGAGAAGAGAAGAAATAAAAAGATTGCTTGCTCCCTCTTTGAAAGCCTTTAAAATTTTTAAGAAAAAACATCCCTCAAGCAGCGCGATTATCGCGTTGCGCGAGGAAAAAGATCTCTCTCTGATTCCGAAAAACGGTATAGAGATGTTAAACGATGTTAAAACCTTTTACGGAAGAACATACGATATTCTAAAAGCCGCCGACCTGGCAATTGTCTCTTCGGGTACAGCCACGGTCGAATCCGGAATATTACAGACTCCCATGGTCATAATCTATAAATTATCATATATTTCCTGGATTGTTTCAAAGATTTTAGTCAGGGTTAAACAATTCGGTCTGGTTAATATAATCCTATCAGAAGAAATGGCGCCGGAATTAATACAAAAAGAAGTGAACCCCGGGAAAATCGCGAATGAGCTGGAAAAAATCTATGAAAACAGAGAAAAAATTTCAGAACGACTGAAAAAAGTGAAACACTTGTTAGGTGCTGAGGGAGTTTATGATAAGATCGCCGATGAAATCCTTTCTATGGTTTATTGAACCATTCCTGATAGCTTTTATAATACGCGTACTGGGATTAACCTGGAGAATAAAATTCAAGGGGATTTCTCGCTTAGAACGCTACAATTTTAAAGTCCTTTATGTGTTCTGGCATGAATACTATATTCCCGCGGTGTATTCGAATATTGGTTCGGGTATCGGGGTGCTGGTAAGCTCGAGCAGAGATGGAAAATTATCCGGCAGAGTGCTAAAACTTCTCGGGTATAAACCTTTTAGACCGAAAACGGGAGAAAAAGAAATAAAAGCTTTGATGGATTTAATAAATTACGGAAAAAATGGTAATCATATCGCCGTTACCCCCGACGGACCGGCGGGACCGAGAAGAAAAGCTAAAAAAGGCGTGTTACATATTGCCAAGAGAACCGGGCTGCCTATTTTCGCGGTATCGATTAAAGCTCATCCCGTTATTCGATTTTCTTCCTGGGACAAGCTCATGATGCCTCTGCCCTTCGCAAGAATCGAATTTTCAATGAAAGGTCCCATAAAAAACCCCGGTATTGAAACTTTAGAAAAACATCTTTCATGAACCGGAATTACCAAATTGAATATCGTAGAGTTTTTTATACAGACCGCCCTTGCTTAACAACGTCTCATGCGTACCCTTTTCTACAATTCTGCCTTCGCTTATAACAATAATCCTGTCCGCGTTTATTACCGTCGAAAGTCTATGGGCGATTATTAAAGCCGTCCTGCCGTAAAGCAACTCAGCCATAGCATCCCTGAGCAATTTTTCCGCCTCGGCGTCCAGTGAAGAGGTCGCTTCATCTAAAATCAAAATAGGTGAATCCTTAAGTAAAGCTCTGGCTACAGCGATTCTCTGCTTTTCTCCTCCCGAAATTCTCCCTCCTTTTTCCCCTATCACAGTATCCAATCCCTCGGGCATCTTCTCGATCAAATATTCCAGACGGCTCTTTTTCAGGACTTCGAACATCTTTTCGTCTGAAACGTTCATTTTACCGTACTTAAGATTATCTCTTATGGAATCGTTGAAAAGTATTACATCCTGGGGTACCATACCTATATTATCACGGAGACTGGAAAGAGTATAGTCTCTTATATCCCTTCCGTCGATCTCAATCCCGCCTTCCCGTGGATCAAAAAAACGCGGAATCAGCTGAACCAGAGTTGTTTTACCCGCACCTGAAGGCCCCACTATAGCCACGGTTTCTCCTTTTTTTATTTCTAAATTTATATTTTTCAAGGCGTAGTGTTCATTGTCATAAGAAAAGGAGACATTTGAAAATCTTATGTAAGATTTAAAAGAATCGAGGACAAATTTCCCCGAATCGT
>CAZSEX010000059.1:0-7186 GCA_964606065.1 uncultured bacterium
CTAAACTTCAACATTTAACCTCCTTCCTAACTCCATCCAAGAAAACGGAAAGAGCCGTATCTTTTATTGTTTCAGAACAAGACTCTTCTATAGCCATTATCAAAGAAACAATTATTCCATAAATATCATAAGGATTTAATTTATTACTCGCCAAATAGCCCTTGATGACTTTTACCGCTTCCTCTTCAAAGGTCTCAATAATTTCCATCACAGACTCGTTGATTTTCTGAAAACACTCAAAAGGTATATTGGAACTTTCCACATTCTTCTGAAATTTACCAAACCGCGTAAAAAACTTATCACCCCTCATAACTTTTTCAAAATAGTCAAAAACACCCGAAACAATACCCTCAAAACTCTTACTCGATCCAACAATCGCTCTAACCTTTTCAATAATTTTTCTGTGAGCGTCAACAAAAATTTCAACAAAAAGGTCGGCTTTAGACTCAAAATACAGATACAAAGTACCTTTTGCCACACCACAGGCTTCGGCGACCTCTTCCACAGTAACGGGATAATACCCTTTCTCCGCGAAAAGATTCTTTGCTATTTCCATAATTTGCTTCTTTCTTACTGACTGGTCAGTCATAACGCCGTTTATTATACAAGGGTTTGTTTATTTGTCAAGGGGCAGATCAAAAATTTAGCAAAAAAATAATCCATTCTTAACCTTGTCTTAATATTTCTCATCATGCTTCAAAATTCCACCAGAGAAGACCGCTCGAAAAAGAACCTTCTCTTAGCTCTGAATCACTTATTAGTTTTTTTGCCTGTTCTAATGTTAAAGCACTGTTCACCTCTTCTTCAAAAATACCCAACCAGGATTTTCTTAGATCTTTAACAAAAAGATATCCTTCAGGTTTTAGTATCCTCTGGATTTCATTCAACATAGAAAGAGGTTTATCGACCCAGTGAACCATATTAACATTGAAAACAACATCAAAAGAATCATCCTCAAAAGGCATTTTTTCGACATTCGCTCTTTGGAATCTAACACGGCTCTTAACTGATTGTCCGGTTAATCTTTCATTCGCATATCCCAGCATAGAAACAGATGAATCCACACCAATAATCTCGCTTCCGGGAATCTCCTCTGCAACAACTGCACACAGCGAGCCGAAACCACAACCTACATCGATTATCCTACCCTCGGAAAAACCCAGGTTCTTTAACTTTTTCGCGTAAACGTAGCCCAATTTATCTAAAAGATTCCTATGCTTTTTCATATAAAGTTCCGCGAAATTTTTATCATTAAAGTTTTTTTTCATATCTAATTTTACCCCCATTTAAAATACCTCCATTTCACCCGCCAAACATTACATCAAAATTTAAAAAAATTTTGCATTGTCGCAATTATATTTTCGACGAACGTTTAAATTTAACCGATAAACGGTTAAATTCTTATATAGACACCTAATCCGCAGATTCCTCAATAAACCCACCCTACAAGCAAAGGCGGAGACCCGTAAACCGTAGCTCGCAAAATACCTTCTTATCTATTACGAAAAATCCGAAAAAGGTTATCCGCCTCAAAATGATCATGCCTTAAGGAAACTTCTTCTAAGGCAAGCTTTAAGCCTTTCTAAACTAAATATTCCCTGAATATTCTTTTTCTTTTTTATAATCGAGAATGAGTCTCAATTGCAATTGTATACAAAAAACAAAGTTTGTCAAGGGGAAAAACAGCATTAAAAAGGTTGGTTGGAAAAAATCAAGCTTTAATTGTATTTAAACAGAACTGTTTAAAACATTTAAATCGGTTTTGAATCATCTTGTTCTTAATCTATCCAGAGCTTCATCTAAAGATTTATCGCCGGGGAATATGTTTTTCAATCTTTTTATCAGTTCAATTGCAATATCGGCGTTTTCTCTTCTTAAAAGCAAGAATATATCCGATAGAACTCTCCTATCTTTTATTATTTCATTTATCGCATCATCAAGTTTTTTCTCTTCTCCCAGATAGACATACGCTTCCAGCAATCCCTTGTATGCAAAAACCTCCCACCCTTCTATATAACTCAACTTTTTAAAATCTTTTTCAGCTTCAGTTATTAGATTTTTTGCTTTCTCCGGATTATCTGTCTGTTTTGCCTTCAATAAAAGTAATTCTCCTTTAAATAATCGAAGCCTCGGAACATCTTTCATCTGAAGAAAAGAACGCGCGAATTCGATTCCTTCATCCAGATTTTTCAATCTTTGATAGATAAACTTCTGCTTTTCCAATAAATTAAGGGCTATGCCGTAGAAGAAATTCTCTTCTTCGGTGTATATTAATACTTTATTAAAAAGAGACTGGAGCATTTCAAGAGTATCCCGGACGGGTTCTGTAACCTTCTCCTCCTTTACAACGTTGTACATATCGGAAAAAACTTTGTCACCGAAAGAAAATAATAAAAAAGCAAAATTTACCAAAACGGTAACCTGAGCTTCGCTCCCTATACACATCCAGAAATTGTCGTAATAACTATAAGAAAATTCGTTATTAAAGAGATCCCAGGTCTTTTCCCTGTTGTTGGTAAAATTAACTTTTTCTTTCACGAGCTTATACGCAAAACTCTCCCCTAACAAATGTCCGCTCAACGCGTTACGATAGTCAGGCGGTATAGGAAAAGAGAAATAAATATTTATCGAAGGATTAAAATCCTCACTGTCTATATATTTTTCAACGAAAGACTCTAATTCCATGAATAAATCTTCTAAAGTCGGTTTCTTTCCAATCGCCGAAAGAATTATAGATTTGACGGCTATATCCTTCAATTCTATTACTCTTCCGTCAGCCAATCTCATACCGGGGGGCACAGAATCCATGATCCATTCTTCAAAACTGATATTAATCATTCCCAATTTCTTTTTACGATTATATTCCGACTCAAATTTTGTTCCCCTAAAAGGTGAAGCAAAATCGATAGGTATCCCTGACCATTTAAGTTGCTTTATATACCAGTTCGTGTTCATAAGAGAGAAATTTGCAAGTCTAACGCCTTCCTTTTTATCGGGATCGAATCTTCTGAAATCCTTGACTGCCTGAAGAAACCAAACCGGAAAGGTATCGTTATCCCCATAAGTAAAAATAATCGAATTATCATCCGGACTGACAAGAAGAGCACGAGCGTAATCATGCGCGAGCCAATTGCCTCTCCTGTTAGCGTGCGATTTTATATTACTCACTAAAGGAATAAAACCCAGAATACCCGCGAGGATTACGGCACCCAAAGCGTAACGGGGAGTTTTTTGTTTTAACCGGTTCCATATCCAGTGTAATCCGATTGCCACATACAACATGAAAAAGAAAAAAGCCGGTCCCCAGAAGTAATCCCTTTCTCTCGGTTCTCTCGGCTGATGAGCGGGATTTGGGTCCGAGGGAGAAAACTCATGGTTTAAATAAACGACCAATCCAATAGTCACAAGCATATACAGAACGAAAAATAACCAGAATGATACTTTATCTTTCCTAAAATGTATCCACATTCCCCATATACCGATTAAAACATATACATAGGTACCAAATAACGACACAAAACGAAGCAAAACGCCGGTATCTGTCCTGGGATAAGGAAAAAACTGCCACGAAAAATATTTAAAAAATACCTTGAGCTGTTCTATAAATGCCGGTATAACACCCAGACTGGTTTCCCATGATGTATGCCTGGGCAACAAATCTATGCCCTCTCCATACTGTTTTCTGGAAAATACATCCCATAATTCTGAAAATGTGGTTGGATTAGCTTCATTAATATAGGGATTCGCCTGTGCTCTTATCATCAGATAGAAATACATGGATATACCTATAAATGCCAGAAGCAATGCTATCCCCAAAAACCGATAATCCTTCAGTACTTTCCAATCGATTAAAATCAAAAAAACTATAACTCCGGGCACAATTAATAAAGGAAGTAAATGAACACCAATCGATAAAAACAATAAATATACCAATAAAAGTAAGTAATTATTATCGCCTCTTTCCCACCTGTTTTCACTCCAGTGCAAAATTAACCACAAAGCCAAAATCATTATTAATATAGACAAAGTGTACACTTCAGCTTCCACCGACGAATCCCAAACGCTAAAACAGAATCCGGCACCGATAGAAGAAAATGCCGCGATAAGATGTGTTCCCAACAGAGGTTCTTTATTTTTATTATCTTTAAATCTGCTGAATACTTTTAAAATTACAAGATATAAAATAGCCCCCGCTAAGGCCCCGGATAAGACAGAAAGAAAATTTATTCTCATAGCTACTTCTCTGAAGGGAAAAAGAATATCAAATATTCTACCAAGTAATACGTAAAAGGGTGTACCGGGAGGATGGGGCACTCCCAATATGTGCGCGCATGCTATGAACTCACCGCAATCCCAGAGAGAAACCGTAGGTGCGATTGTATATAAATACACACCAAATAAAATTCCAAAAACCCCAAAAAAATAAAAAACTTTTTTTCTATTAAAAACCATTTCTTAAAACCGCCTTTTCATTATAATATTGTACATTTTTATCGCAAGTGAAAAAATTTTAAAAACAATATAATTGCTATTATCAAAACCAGTAAAACTATCAAATGAATAGGAGACCTCGTTTTATATTCGATTTTATGAAAGCGACCTCCGAATTTCATTACCCCCCCTTTTTAATCGGTAATAATTCAAAATCCAGCTTTAAGCTCTTACCTGGTTCAACCTCGATTAAAGAAGCACAGGGATAGTATCCTTTCGACGCGACTCTAATTATATAATCACCCGAAGTAAGATATATCTTATAAGTTCCATTTTTGGGGTCGCTTTTCGCTTCCGAATTAATCGAATTTTCAACTAAAATATCTGCGTAAAGAGGTTCGCCGGTTTCAACATCCACAATTTTTCCCTCAACAACATTAAAATCCGGCTCTTCACGCAATTGCAGCAGTGCGTCTTTGTTACCCTTCAATACAAACACGGTATCCAGAGGCAAATAATTTTCGGCATAAACAGACATAGGATATATTCCGGAGGGTAAACTAAACCTGATTTCTCCTTTCTCTACCTGGAAACTACCAGAATCGGCAAGAGACAAAACCCCGGAGGCAGGATCTCCTTCTTCATCAATAAGAAGAATCCTTAAATCAAATAATTTTCCGGATTCTTTAGGAAGAGTCAATGAAGAAATTCCAAAACAAATTTTCCATAAGGGGAAATCATAATAACTGGTACCGATTCCTATTTCGGTTAATCCTGTATTGTTTAATAATATTCTATCCACTCTTTCTGAAATACGAAAAGCGAAACCGAAATTTAGAGCGAATTTGTCCCATCTGGATAGGATAATATTAGGCTTAATATAAATAGAAGAAATAGGAGTTTGACCATTCATACTGAACCGCTCCGATCCAAAATCCAGAGCAAAAGTCAAAGTATCTGGATTAAATTTTATCCTCGAGTTAAACATAAAATGATCTGTTGCAGGATCAGAAAAATATTCGATAAACTCGAAATCCATACCAATTGCAAACCACAAAATTCGCGTTCCAAACCCCATACCATATCCAACACCGGCATTCTTAACAGAAAAACTTCGCAACTCGCCTTCTTCGCGACTACCGGGAAGATGCAGGGTAGGATAAAGGCTCACATCAAAAATCCTGACATATCTATTGACCCCGGCTCGTATAAATATATCGGAAAAACCAAAATCAATTCCATGGGAAGTACAATCAAAACAGAGACCCCCTTCAGCCTCCGAAAAGAGCCATTTACCTCGATTCTTTACCGTAAAATTCAAATCATTTGCGAATAAATAACTGCTCGCAAACGTCTGAACCTCAGCATCATAAATAAAGAGAGAAAACAAAAAAAATATCATTATGAGTGAACTTCTTTATAATCCTGCGTTTTAATACCCCAGCTCATGGAATCGGTATTATAAGCTACTCCGACTTTACAATCCTGATCTACTACTATTATTCCAAAATCGATTTCGAACTCCTGTATCATATCCTTCGCAGCTTCCTCGGCACTATGCTCGGATAAATAATCATCGACTTTTTTCGCAATCATTTCTTTCGCAATCACCTCACCTCGACCTGTAATTGTTGTCGCACCTTTAATGGAAGCATAAATACCACCCCCCCGTATAGGAACATCGCTAACCCTACCCGGAAGATGAAAAACAATACCTCCTGTAGAGAGCGTGGCTGCCACATTACCAAAAACATCGATTGCAATTGCTCCAATGCTTTCATTTGAATATTGGCGTTGTAACTCTTCAATTTCCTCTGCATTACAATTTTTATTTGCTTCAAACAATGTTCTCATCTCATCGCTCAGTGGATTGTAATTCCTGAAACCTCTATTTTTCGCGAAAAGAGTGGCGCCCTCTCCGGCAAGTATTAAATGTTTCGTTTTATCAGATACTTCATAAGCTACTCTAACCGGATTTTTAACATTCTTTATCGAAGCTACAGCTCCAAAATTCCCCTCTGAAGTTGCAATCGAGGCATCCATTTCAACTTCACCGGAAAGATTGGGAACAGAACCACTCCCCGCATTAAAAACAGCAGAATCTTCCATTAACATAACAGCTTTAACTGCTGCCAGAGCCGCTTCCTCCCCTTCCTTCAAAACCACAAAACCCGCTTCTAAAGCCTCCCCCAGTGCTTTTTCTCTTAGCCTCGGGTCTCGCATATTCTTGCCAACTCCTCCGTGAACGATAAGCAATTGTTCCATAACTTTTATTCTACTAAAACCTTTAGATTTGTCAAGCTACCCCCTCCCCACCCCACCACACCAATATTTTTCAACACAAAGGACACAGAGATTTATTTTCAATTTACCCCCCATTCCTACTCTCATAAAAACACAGAGCACACAGAGACCACACCTCACAACCCCTTTTTTGCTCGCTTACACTATAATTTTCCATTAATTTGATTTAACTCAAAAAGATAAAATCAGAAAAGACATATTCTAAAAAACAAATACTCCAATCGTATTTAAGCGTTCATAAAAAATGTCTCACAGACCGAGCGGGCACGGTCTTTATAAATAAAATGAGCAAGGAGTGCTGTTCAGGAAAGCGTCCCGGACGGTTTACCCCATGGAATAGGAACTTATTCCACGGGGCAGGTGGGCACGGATTTTTTAGGGAGTAAAAAAGAACGAGGCCGAGAGCAAGCAGCAGTTTCCTCGCAGGGGAAACTGACTGCGGTTTTTTAGA
>CAZSEX010000060.1:0-7173 GCA_964606065.1 uncultured bacterium
CCTCCCGTAGGAGCCTGGGCCGTGTCTCAGTCCCAGCGTGGCCGGTCACCCTCTCAAGCCGGCTACCTATCATAGTCTTGGTGAGCCATTACCTCACCAACAAACTAATAGGACGCGAGCCCCTCATCAAGCGATATCTTCCAGGGAGAGGACATCTTTAACCATCAAGCTTAAACTTTCTGGCATCATTAGGAATTACCCTTGATTTCTCATGGCTATTCCTAACTCGAAGATAGGTTACTCACGCGTTACTCACCCGTCCGCCGCTGAACTTCAGCGATATAAAACCACTGAAGCTACGCACGACTTGCATGGCTTAGACACACCACCAGCGTTAGTCCTGAGCCAGGATCAAACCCTTCATGAAAAAGAGTTTATTTAGAGAACCCTGACAACTATTCAATTATCAATGACCTGGTATATAATATAAAATATTTGTTTTTTGTCAAGGTCTTTTTTGGATGAATTTTTTAATTTTTTTAAAAGAGATAGCCGCAAAGGCATCAACCCCCTCGCAGTATTTTCTAATTAACTTATTTGACTTAGATTCAGAGAATCTATTTACGGCGATTTTATGGTATAAAAGAAATTGAAATGGTTTCGCTTATTCCTTCAGGTCCGGACATGACTGTTCCCACTGCTATATTTATTTTTCCATGTTTTATATTTAGTCCAAAGGAAAAACCGGCTAATTTAGAGGTTTTTATACCGCTAAAATTTCCTATTCTACTGTTGTAGCCGACCGTTAATCCGATTATTTTGTTAAAATTATAAGAAATTGAAAAACATGGACCAAAAAGAGAGCTATATTCTAAAGAAAGTGCTATTTTATCGTTTTTTAGAAGTTCTCCGAGCCTTATATCCATTGGAAATTTTTCTTTTTCCGATAGGAAAGATTTTAGTTCCCAACCGAAATTTCTCAGGTAGGCGCTAAACGAAAAGAGATCGTTTAGAGAATAAATTGCTCCTATATCTGTACCCAATCCGTAACTTTTGTATTCGTCGACTGTTGTATAAGGAAGCAGAATTTTTCCACCGATAGTGAATTGGTCGATTTCAACATTCGCCGCTATTAAAGGTACAGTGGATTGATAATTGAAGGTACCTATTGATGTTCCCGTTGCGGAAGTTTTGACCATTGTTTCGCTGCGCATTAGTTGGACACCCAAACCGAAATTAACAGAATTAAATTCCCATATTTTGCCGAGGGATCCAAAAATAAGGTCAGAATAATTGAAGACTGAGGCAAGATAAGAATTTTTACCCATTCCGGCGGGATTCCAGAAGAGGTTTTCTGGAGTTTTTGTATTCGTTGAAGTCGACGTTCCGGAAAATAGCAGTTTTCCATCATAGGGGAAAGTCAAATGCATTAGGGAGAACAACATAAATAAAATCATTCTACAGTAACCGATTTTGCCAGATTTCTGGGTCGATCAACGTCTCTTCCGTTTAAAACAGCTATATGGTAAGCGAATAGTTGTAAAGGTATAATTGAGAGAATAGGAGACAGGTTTTCTTCACATTCAGGTATGTAAAACACATCACTTCCTAAATTCTTTATTATTTCGTCTCCTTCCGTGCCTATCACTATAACTTCTGCTTTTCGAGACTTTAATTCCTCGATATTGCTCAACATTTTGTCGTAAACGGAAGATTTTGTGGCTATAGCGACTACCGGGCTTCCTTCCGTAATTAGAGCTATTGGACCGTGTTTCATCTCGCCAGCGGGATAACCTGTTGCGTGAATATAAGAGATTTCTTTTAACTTCAGGGCGCCCTCCAGAGCGGTCGGATAATTAATTCCTCTTCCTATAAACATGAAATCTTTAGCATCCTTGAATTTTTCCGCTATTTTCTTTATTCCTTTCTCTTTCTCGATAATTTTTTTCATTTTTTGGGGAAGTTTTTTTATTTCTTTTATTTGTTTTTTTATTTCGGAGCCGTCCATAGTCCATTTGAGTTTAGATAAATATAAAGAGAGAAGATACAACTGGAAAATTTGAGAGGTGAAAGCTTTCGTAGATGCTACGCCGATTTCCGGTCCTGCTTCCAGGTAAATAGAACTGTCAGATTCTCTGGCTATAGTACTTCCTCGTACGTTAACGAGAGAAAGTATTTTTAAAAACTTGGCTTTAGCTTCCCGCAGACCCGCGAGAGTATCGGCTGTTTCTCCCGATTGAGTTATTGCCATTACGAGAGGTTCCCCGTCCATTACAGGGTTTCTGTATCGGAATTCCGAAGATATGTCGATTTCGGTTTGAATACGAGCGAAATTTTCAAAAAGATATTTACCTATATATCCGGCGTGCCATGAGGTTCCGCAAGCCTGTATTATTATATGGGATAAATTGGCAAGTTCCTTGGGGGTAAATTTAAAATTTACTCCGAAATCGAATTCATTTCCTTTTATTTTAAGTTCGATATTCTTTTTTATTATTTGTGGCTGTTCGTGAATTTCTTTTGACATGTAGTGCGGAAAATCAAGCTTTTCAAGACTTTCGGCACTCCATTTGATTCTTTTCCTTTCTTTTTCTATTCTTTCGCCATGCGAGTTAAAAAATTCGATTTTATTTTTTTCTATTACACCTAATTCTCCGTCATTCATGGTAATAACATCTTTTGTATGATCGAGAAGAGCAGGTATATCTGAGGCTATTAAGTTTTCATTTTTACCTATACCGACAGTTAAAGGACTCCCGTATCTATATACAACTATCTTATCCGGTTCTTCAGTACAAATTACGGCTATCGCGAATGAGCCTTCGAGTCTCGATATGGTTTTTGAAACACTCTCTTTTAGATTTCCTTTGTAGTTTTCTTCTATAAGGTGCGCTATTACTTCTGTATCCGTGTTGGACTTAAAAAAGTGTTTTCTTTTCACGAGTTCTTCTTTAAGGCTGTAATAGTTCTCAATGATTCCGTTGTGGACAACTGCTATCATATTTTTACATCCAACCTGCGGGTGGGCGTTCTGATCTGAAGGCTCACCGTGAGTCGCCCATCGGGTGTGTCCTATTCCCACAGTTCCCGAAAGAGGTTTTTCTGCGAGCAATTCCTGCAGGTTCATCAGCCTCCCTTTTACTTTTCTTACTTCCATTTCGCCGTCTATTACAGAAGCCACTCCTGAAGAATCATATCCTCTGTATTCTAACCGCCAGAGTCCCGCCATTAAAACCGAATTAATATCTTTATCTCCTATATATCCTACAATTCCACACATTTATTTTATTCCCTGTTCTTTTATAGTATCTACAAGAACCCTGGCTTTTTCTTCTGTAGGCGCTTCCGCGATAATTCGCAAAATCGGTTCGGTTCCGCTCATTCTTATATGAACCCAGCCGTCTCCATCGGTGAATCTAATTCCGTCTCTCAAGTCCGGTTTTCTGTTTTTGTTCGCTTTTTTTACTTTTTCCAATAAATTTTTACCTTCATTGATATTTTCAAATTTTAATGCTTCCTTTATTATTTTATATCTCGGAAGACCTTTAACTATATAGGATAAAGCCTGTTTTTCTTCCGCAAGATACTGCAATATAAGAGCCATAGCTCCCATTCCGTCTCTTGTGTATTGTATTTCGGGATTGATAATACCTCCGTTGCCTTCCCCTCCGATTACAGCCTTTTTGTCTCTCATTTCCCTGACTACATTAGCTTCTCCAACAGGAGAACGGTAAAAAGGCGCTCCTGCTCTTTTAGCTATGTCTTCGACGCTTTTGGTGGTGGACAGATTAACCACAACCGGACCTTTCTTTCTATTTAAAACTGCTTTTGTTGCCAGCGTTACCGTGTATTCCTCTCCTATTGGTATTCCGTCTTCGGAAACAATCGATATTCTATCTCCGTCCGGATCGGTGGCGAAACCGATATCCGCATTCGATTCTTTAACTTTTTCGGCTAAATCTGTAAGATTTTCTGATCTTGGTTCAGGTATTCTCATGAATTTTCCGTTTGGATTACAAAAAACAGGGTAAATTTCAACATTTAACTCATTTAAAAATTCTTGAAAAGCCAGGGAAGCACCTCCGTTTACACAATCTAAAGCAACTTTAAATTTCCTGTTTTTTATTAATTCAGGATCGATTCCGGGAGTTGATAGAACTCCCTTGATATGATTTTGAACCGCTTCCTTGTATATTTCTAATTCTCCGTAATTCTTTGCAGTTTTCCAGGAGACGCTTTCTTTTTCCATCGAAAAGAATTTTTCCGCTTCTTCCTTATTCAGGAACTCTCCATTCGAACCCACAAGTTTTAAAGCGTTCCACTGGGAAGGATTATGCGAAGCAGTAATAACGATTCCTCCTGAAGCTTTTAATTTCTTTACGTTGTATAAAAGAGTGGGAGTGGGGGCGAGGTCGATATCTATTACATCGATGCCGACGCCTAAAAGACCTGAAATTACGGCATTTTTAAGAGCAATTCCCGTATTTCTGGAATCTCTGCCCACTACGATTTTTCCAACCTTTGAAAATTCGCCGAATTTAGCAGCGAAGTTCATTACTATTGAGGGTTCTAATCCGTCTCCTACAATACCTCTAATCCCTGAAACGCTTTTTATAAGCATTTATTCGCTCCATTAATTCGTTTAATCCCCTTTCTTCCTTTGCGGAGATAAAAACAGCTTGGGGATATTTCTTTTGAAGATGATTAAGCAACGTCGAATCTATAACCTGGTCGATTTTATTGAAAGTGAGAATATTATCCGAGTCGCTTATTTCCAGAAAATCCATTACTTTTCTTGTTTCTTCGAGTTCTTTTTCTATTTTTTCAGATGAGCTGTCTACAAGTATAATTCTAAGGTTAGCTTCTTTAGCCTCTTCCAGCGTAGATTTGAAAGAAGACATAATTTCAGTCGGTATACCACGGATAAAACCGACTGTATCTATCAGTAAAAATTTATTGTTGTCATCGGTTTTCGTCACTCTTGTAAGAGGGTCCAGAGTTACGAAAAGTTTATCCTCCACTGTGGCGTTGCTTTTGGTAAAGGCATTAAGAAGCGTTGTTTTTCCGGCATTTGTGTATCCTAAAAGAGCCACGCTGAAAGTCCCTTCTCTGTTCTTACGCTGTATATTTCTCGTTTTTTCCACCTTTTTTAGATCTTTTTTTAAATGATTGATCCTTCTTCGTATTTTCCTTCTGTCGACCTCTAATTTTTTTTCACCCGGACCACGTGTTCCTATACCTCCGCCGAGTCTTGAAAGTTCTTTTCCGTGTCCCGTCAATCTACTTAGACGAAAATCAAGCTGGGCAAGTTCCACTTCTATCTTTGCCGATTTTGTTCTGGCGTGCTGGGCAAATATATCCAGGATTATATCCTGTCTGTCTAAAACTTTTTTCCCGGTCACTTCCTCAAGGTTTGATATTTGTGCCGGAGAGAGTGATTCGTTAAAAAGAAGAATGTCTACATCTAAATCTTTTAAATGATTGGCTTTGCCTTTACCTATATAGGTTGTCGCGTCGGGGTTCTCTTTTATCTGTATGATTTTTTCTATAGGAATTGCTCCGGCAGTTTTCGCGAGGGATTCTAATTCATTCAGTTCCTCTATCTTTTCTTTTTTTTCTCTGTTTCCTTTTGCCAGACCTATTATTAATGCTCTTTCTTTTTTATCTTCTACTACAGTATACATTTAGAAAATTAGTACATAATTGGTAAAAAATCAAGTTAAAAAAACACTGATTATCAATAGGCTTTCCCGAAAATTGCCTTTTGTTTTGTAGTTTTTCCGGAAAATAGACACTTGCCTTCTTTTTTGCTATCTTCTTCTTCGAGAGGTATACAGCGTATAGAAACGTTTAAATCTTCCTGTATTTTTTTCTCCATTTCTTCGTTTCCATCGAAGTAAGCGAGTACGAAACCACCATGTATTTCCGGTTTTTCCGGATTTTGGGGAGTAAAGAAATCATAAAATTCTTCTTTACTTTCCATTTCTTTGGTATTATCTTTCAATAGCTTAAGTGCTTTATCATAAAGTGCGTTCTGGATACCGGTGAGTGATTCTGGAACGCTTTTAATAAATTTTTCTGTCTTCAGTGAAGAGCTTTCGTAGGGGGATTCATCTCTTCTGCCTATAGCTACTTCACCTTTTTCTATTTCTTTTGGTCCTATTTCCAGTCGAATCGGAACGCCTTTTTTCACCCAATCCCATTTCTTTCTACCTCCTGAAATTTCGCTTTTATCGACTTCTACATGCAGGCGGGAATTATTGTAAGCGACTTCTGAGAGCTGTTTTGCTATCTTGTCGCAGTGTTCGAGAACTTTGTTTTTAGATTTGTCGCCGGTTATAACTGGTAGAATAACAATTTGCAATGGCGCTAATTTCGGAGGTAAAATCAATCCGTCGTCATCGCTGTGTACCATAATTAAACCGCCTATCAAGCGCGTAGAAACACCCCAGGAGGTCGTATAGGCGTATTTCAGTTTTTCGTTTCTATCCAAAAACTTAATATCGGATGCTTTGGCAAAGTTCTGTCCTAAATAGTGAGAAGTTCCCGACTGAAGGGCTTTTCTGTCCTGCATCATAGCTTCCACGGTATAGGTTATATCCGCGCCTGGAAATTTCTCGCTCTCGGTTTTTTTACCTTTAATAACCGGTATTGCCATGTTTTCTTTCATGAAATCGGCATACACGTTTAACATTGTCAATGTTTCTTCCATTGCTTCTTCTTCGCTTGAGTGAACAGTATGACCTTCCTGCCACAAGAATTCTGTGGTTCTTAAGAATAATCTCGTTCGCATTTCCCACCTGACAATATTTGCCCACTGATTTATCAATAAAGGAAGATCCCTGTATGACTGGACCCATTTTGAAAACATGGCTCCTATTATTGTTTCTGAGGTGGGACGTACCACAAGCGGTTCTTCCAGTTCCCCTGCCGGTACTAACCGTCCGTCTTTTCCCTGTTCGAGGCGGTGGTGAGTTACCACGGCGCATTCTTTGGCGAATCCTTCGACGTGCTGTGCTTCCTTTTCAAGAAAGCTTTTGGGTATAAAAATAGGAAAATACGCGTTTTTATGACCGGTTTCCTTAAACCTTTTATCTAATTCACTCTTTATGTTTTCCCAGATTGCGAACCCCCAGGGTTTAATTACCATGCATCCACGTACAGGTGAATTTTCCGCTAGGTCGGCAGCTTTTATCACTTCCTGATACCACTGGGGGTAGTCTTCGTTGCGTT
>CAZSEX010000061.1:0-6929 GCA_964606065.1 uncultured bacterium
TCCGACGGCGGATTCAAATTCTGGCCGACAAGCTGGCGTTCCGACTGTTATCTTTCGCCCTATGTCGCATACCTGTTTAAAAGATGCGAGGATTTAGGATATAAAATTTCCGACGACGCGCAGAACGAACTTCTCGATTTTCTCGAATATACATTGAGAAATCCATGTTATCCCTTCTCCTCCTGGAAAGCACTGGCTGAATACAGAATAAATATCTTACTGGGAATGCATTACCTGGATAAAAAAGATGAAACTTACTTCGAAGAATATTTTAACCGCAGAAATGAATTAAGCTTCGGCGCGCAGATTTCTCTCGCCTATCTGCTTCACAAATCCGGCAGATGGGAAAAAGAAGCCGGGACAATGTTAAAAGAGATAAAGAACGGAATGTTCGTAACAGCTCAGACCGCGCATTTCGAAAGCCCGAAAGATTTACCCCCTTCATGGTTATTCATGTATTCACCTGTAATTACTACAGCCGATGCCACTAAACTTTTCCTGGAAATGGAACCGGAGAGCGAATACATATCAAAATTCGCCCGTTATATGCTGAATGCCAGAAAAAACGGAAGATGGAGATACACATACGAAAACGCAAAAGCCATGGACGCTCTCGTGGAAATATCACTTAAAAGAGAATCGGAACCTCCCAAATACACGGCGGATTTGTTTATAGCCGGAGAGAAAGTAATTACTCACATGTTCAAAGGACATCAATATAAACCTTTCGAAGAATTCATTCCTATTACAAAGCTGCCTGATGGTCTCTCTGAAATCGAACTTTCCAAAAAAGGAAGTGGATATTTGTACTACGTATTGTCCTACTCATACAGATTAAAAGGAGCGCAATCTTCGAGAAACGAAGGGCTTACAATAAAAAGGATGATAAAGAATAAAGACACCGGTAAGCTCATCGCAGAATATAAAAATCAACCGCTCGATCCTGTCGAAATTAAAGCCGGAGATGTTCTTGAGGTAGAACTCGAATTTAAAGTCAATCAGACTTCATGTCATCTGGTAATAGACGATCCGATTCCTTCAGGGCTGGAAGCGATCGACGCTTCCTTACAAACAACTTCAACAAGATACGATATCGATTCACAGGCAAAAGTAACCAGAGGAGGCTCATGGAATCCGATAAACCACACCGAAATGAGAGACGACAGGGTCGCTCTTTTCTCGGATATGGTCAGACCGGGAATTTACAGGTATAAATATCTGCTAAGAGCTACTACTTCAGGATACTTTTTATGGCCCTGTTCGAAGGTCAGTCTTATGTACGAACCTGAACAGTTCGGTACAAGCAGCGAAGGATTTATAGAGATACTGAATGAATGAAAAATATAAAATTTAAACACAGAAGACACAGAGTATAATTGTTTTTAAAAAACAAAAACGCAGAGAGCAAAGAGAAAAAAATTATAGGCTCTCCGGGATAACAAATCGAGTTAATTAAAGGTGAGAATTATAACTGATTTCTTCAAAAGAATTAAGCTTAAGTTAAATAAGAAAAAAGTGTTAAAGGGCTTCTGTATTTCAACAATCTTATTCATATTCGCTTTTCGATTTACGCCTTATCTCTTACCAATCACCGAAAAAAAATTGCGGAGAGAAAATTTTCATTCCGTAAAGTTTTTCGACCGTGACGGAAGATTGCTCCAGGAAATTCTTTCGGAAAACTCGAGCCGTTCTATACAAATCAATCTTGAACAGGTATCTCCTTATTTTATAAAAGCAATCATAGCCTCTGAGGATAAAGGCTTCTATCACCACAACGGTATTGATTACATGGCTGTTTTAAGAGCAACCTGGCAAAACTTAAAAGAAAAAAAAGTCGTATCCGGTGCTTCGACAATAACCCTGCAGCTCGCGCGAATGATGAAACCGGGAGAGCGGACATTAATAAAAAAAATAAAAGAAGCTTACTTAGCGTATCGTCTGGAAGCTGGCTTAAGTAAAGAAGGTATCCTTGAGTTTTACATCAACAGGATACCGATGGGCGGAAATCTTTACGGTATAGAAGGCGCGTCGAAGACTTATTTCGGCATCTCGTCTTCGGATTTAACTCTGGCGCAGGCTTCTTTTCTTGCTTCCATTCCCAACTCCCCGACCCGCTTGAACCCATACAACAATTCGGAAGAAATAAAAAACCGCCAGAAGTACGTTCTCGAAGAAATGGAAGAACAAAATTTCATAGAAAAAGAAAGGATAAACAGAATACTTAAAGAAGATATTTCCTTAAAACCACAAACTTCCTCCTTTCTTGCCCCGCATTTTGTTTTCAGTTTGATGAAAACATTACCGCCGGATGTACAAAAAGTCAAAGTCACTATAGACAGAGATTTACAAAAAATTCTTCTGGAACAAACGAACAGAATTGTAAAAGCTCTCGAGAAATTCAACGTGACCAACGCGGCAGTCATATTACTCGATAATGCGACAGGTGAAGTCCTCGCTTACACCGGCTCCGCGGATTTTTTCAACACCAAAAACGAGGGCGAAAACGACGGAGTAAGAGCTCTGCGACAACCCGGTTCCACACTAAAACCTTTTCTTTATCTATTAGCTTTTGAAGACGGTTTGAATCCTTCGACAATAGTTTCGGACATACCCACTTATTATAAAATGCCCACGGGAATATACAGCCCTAAGAATTATTCTGAAGATTTTTACGGTCCCGTAAGATTAAGAGAAGCTCTGGCAAATTCCCTTAACGTGCCGGCTGTTCGAGTTCTGGCTAAAACGGGAATAGACAGATTCTTATCTCGTCTCAAAGAGTATGAATTCAATTCCCTGGATAGAAACGCGGATTATTACGGCGTGGGACTCGTACTGGGCGGAGGAGAAGTTACGTTGTTCGAGCTTGCGAGAGCCTACATGTGTCTGGCTCGCTCCGGGAGTTTTATCCCGATTAAAGAGGTAACAGAAATAGACGGAAAGGAAATTGAAATCGACAAATCCGAAAAAATAATTTCCACACCTCCATTGAACTATTTAATAACCGATATTTTAAGTGACAGATTTGCACGTACTCCGGAATTCGGATTTAATTCTGTTCTTAATTTTCCTTTTCCCTGCGCCGCGAAAACAGGAACTTCTTTCCGCTTTTGTGACAACTGGACGGTGGGTTTCACCAGGGATTACACTCTTGCCGTATGGGTTGGCAATTTTGATCACACTCCCATGCAGAGAGTATCGGGTATCTCCGGAGCCGGACCTTTATTCGCCAATATAATGCATTTACTATACAGCAAAAAAAATTATCCCGAAAGGGATGCCCTACCTGAAGAACTTATCCGGGTTCCCATCTGCCCTCTTTCCGGCAAAAGACCTCACAAATATTGCCCTTCTTCGCTCGAAGAAATAATACCAAAAGAGCATCTTATTTCATATTACAAAGATAGCTGTACCATGCACACTAAAAGTAAAGGCGGAATTCATACCGTATTACCGGGAAGATACGAAGAATGGGTAGAAGGTTTCGGGGCGAAAAATCCCGACAGTGAAATAAAAAAGGAAGAAAGATTCAAAATAGTAAAACCGCAGGACGGAGCGATTTTCTATCGGCTTTCCAATGTAAAACCCGAATATCAATCACTGAGAATCGAACTTACAACAACAGAAGAAAAAAAAATAACCTGGTTTTTAAACGGGAAAAAGTTAAAAGAGACATTCGCCAATCACAGTTTTCTCTGGCAGATAAAACCGGGAAAATATTGTCTTACCGCTTCTTCAGGTAAAGACAAAAATTTATCAAACAGCGTCAACTTTATCGTAAAATAAATATATCTCACCAAAAACTTATTGACATTAAGCGTAAACACGTTACTCTGTATATTAAATCAAAATGACGAAAATAAGCAAAAAAAATATCGAAGAAATATTGATAGAAGCGATCGAAAAATCCGAGACCGAACTGCCGAAAGACGTTACAAAAGCTTTAGAAAAAGCATCTGATATAGAAAAAGGTCTTGCTAAAATTCAGCTGGAGACAATTCTTAAAAACATAAAAATCGCTTCAAAAGAACGAATTCCAATGTGTCAGGACACGGGTATAATGTCATTTTTCATTCAGGCGGGAGCTCAATTTAAGTACCTCAAGGACTTAAGAGAAACACTTGAAAACGCCGTAAAAAGAGCGACAAAAGAAATACCTCTTCGCCCCAACACCATTAATCCTTTCACGGGTAAAAACGAGAATAATAATACAGGCATAAATATTCCCCATATAAGTTGGGACATAATAAAAGGGAGTGAATGCACAATCGATATTCTTCCCAAAGGAGGAGGTTCTGAAAACATTAGCGCTTTGTGGATGCTTAACCCGGGCGAAGGAATCGAGATTGCAAAAAGACTTATAGTGGAACATATAAAAAACGCCGGGGGTAAACCATGTCCCCCCACAATTGCGGGAATAGGGATCGGCGGTGGAGCCGATATTTGCATGGAACTCGCAAAAAAAGCCCTCTTACGTAAAATCGGAGAACGTCATAAAGAAAAAAAAATCGCTAAAATGGAAAAAGAATTTTTCGAACTAATAAATAAAACTGGCGTGGGACCGATGGGTATGGGCGGAAAAACCACGGTTCTCGATGTGCACATAGAATACGCTCACCGCCACCCTGCATCCTTTCCTGTAGGACTGGTTCTGCAATGCTGGGCTCACAGAAGAAAAACAATCAATTTTACAAACGATGGTTCCATAAAAATTATATAATGAAAAAAATACAATTACAAACACCTCTTTCAAAAAAAGAAATAAAACAACTATCCGTCGGAGACATAGTATTTTTAACGGGCAAACTATTCACCGCGAGAGACGAAACACATAAGAAAATGATAGAGTTAAAAAAGAATGGTAAAAAAATACCATTTAACCCTGTCGATATGGTTCTTTATCACGCGGGTCCCGTAGTCAAGAAAGAAAAAAATAAATGGCTTATAGTATCCGCAGGACCGACAACTTCAACCAGGATGGAAATTTTTGAAAGCGAATTTTTATCATTATTCGGAGTAAAAATGATAATCGGTAAAGGAGGAATGGGTAAAAAAACCTTAAAAGCACTTAAAAAAACGGGCGCTGTTTATACCCATTTTACCGGAGGAGCGGGGGCTCTGGCTGCGAAAGCCATAAAAAAAGTCGAAAATGTTTATTTTCTTGAAGAACTCGGCATTCCTGAAGCTGCATGGGTTCTCGAAGTCGAAAATTTCGGACCTCTAATTGTAACAATGGACGCTAAAGGAAATAGTTTTTATGAAAAAAAGAAAACAAAATAAACCACAGAAAACACAGATTATAACAGAAAATTGCACCGCAAAGTCGCAAAGAACGCAAAGCCCTACCACAACACAATTTCTTTATTATTTTTTTAAGCCGAAACACGAAACTCGCAAATCTAAACCTCAATTAACCACAGAGAACGCAGAGGGAAAAATTGGCCGCGGATGAACACAGATAAAAATGAATCGAAAAAATTTGTTTTTTAAACACATAATAAACCGGGATGTGTGGTATAGCTCTGTGTGCTCTGTGCGTCCTTCCTCTCTGTGCACTCTGCGGTAAGTAAGGATTTATAAATGTCAGAAAACAAGAATCATAATGTAGAAGAACTGATCAAAAAAGCCGAACAGCCGCAAAAAACAGCTCCCAAATGGCACGAATACTACCGGGGAAAAATTGAAAGTTCTTTGAAGTGTTCGGTTACCAGCATGGATGATTTCAGTATTTGGTACACTCCGGGTGTGGCGGAGCCCTGCAGAATGATAAATAAGGATCCCTCACTCGCGTATAAACTCACAAATAAATGGAACAATGTGGCAATAGTATCCGACGGTTCGAGAGTTCTGGGACTCGGCGATATAGGTCCGCTCGCCAGCCTTCCGGTAATGGAAGGAAAAAGTCTTCTGTTTAAATATCTTGGCGGAGTAAGCGCTTTCCCGGTTGTATTCGACACAAAAGACCCGGAAAAATTTATTGAAACTGTAAAAATAATAGCACCGGTATTCGGAGGAATAAATCTCGAAGATATCGAAAATCCTAAATGTTTTTATATCTTAGATCGTCTTCGCGACGAATTAGATATTCCCATCTGGCATGACGATCAGCAAGGGACCGCTTCAATTGAACTTGCGGGAATTATCAATGCATTAAAATTCGTAGGCAAGGATATAAGAAAAGCAAAATTCTCGATTGTAGGCGCGGGCGCCGCAAATGTCGCGTTATGTCGAATACTATTTAAAGCAGGAGCAAAAGAGAAAAATATCGTAATAAGCGACAGCAAAGGAATTCTGCACAAAAACCGGGAAGACCTTGAAAAAAACAAGGAAAAGAATCCTTATAAATGGGACCTTGCCTGTAAAACAAACGGGGAAAACAAAAAAGGGGATACGGTAAAAGCAATAGAAGGTACCGACGTTATGGTGGCTGCAGCAAAACCCGTACCCGGAACAATCAAGAAAGAGTGGATTTCCGGAATGAATAAAGACGCGGTCGTTTTTGCCGTGGCGAATCCGGTTCCTGAAATTTGGCCGTGGGAAGCGAAAGAAGCGGGAGCGAGAATCGTGGGAACCGGACGTTCCGACTTCGAAAATCAGATAAACAATTCCCTCGGTTTTCCCGGCATATTCAGGGGAACTCTCGATGTAAACGCTAAAACCATAACCGACGAAATGACGATAGCCGCAGCCTACTCTGTCGCGAAGACAGCCGAAGAAAAAGGCTTAAAAGAAGATTATATAGTACCAACCATGGACGAATGGGAAGTTTTTATAAATGAAGCAGTCGCAGTCGGTCTTAAGGCTATAGAACAGGGAATAGCCAGGACGATTTTAAGCGAAAAAGAACTGCGAAAAAGCGCTGAAGAATTAATCGGAAATTCAAGAAAACAAACAGAACTGCAGATTAAAGAAGGATTGATTGAAAAACCACC
>CAZSEX010000062.1:0-6806 GCA_964606065.1 uncultured bacterium
GCAGTCAAACCATGAGAGATAAGAAGCGTATAAATAATGATAAATAAAAGCGGCGAATATAGTTGCGATTGCTCCTCCTATTACTCCTTCCCATGTTTTTTTAGGGGAAAGAGAAGGAAAAAATTTGTTTTTTCCTATTTTCCTTCCTACGAAAAAAGCCGCCGAATCGTTAGTCCAGGTAAGAGCGAAAGGCAGCAAAGCCAGACTCGTTCCCAATCTTATAGTTATTCCAAAAATGTTTTTATAGGTGAGAGGTTCCAGAACGTCAGGCATTTGCATTAAAAGTATAAGATGGCTGAATAACCATCCGACGTATATAACTCCGAACACCGTGCCCGATAGATGAAATATAGCTTCTTCTTTTTTTTTCCTGAATAACTCAGCGAAAGAAACAACAATGACCAGAGCCGTTATTGTGATAACCGTAAATAGATGACTCTGAAAATACGCGTTTAATCCTAATATTAAGGATGAAATTATAGCAAGAGATTTATAAGGAGTTAATCCTCGTTCTCTTAGTATGTCGCAGAATTCATTTACTCCCAGGAAAATGCCTAATTCTACGAGGGCCAAAAAATATATACCTCCCGTTCTTGCTATAAAGATAAGCGTAGGTATGAAAAGTATTGCTGTTATCCAGCGATAACTTAGGTTCGTTGAATGTTTCCGAATCTTCTTTCTCTCTTTTGATAGGATCTTATGGCTTTTATGAATTGATCTTTATTAAAATCAGGCCAGAGTTCATCGGTAAAGAATAATTCTGTATAAGCGATTTGATAAAGCAGGAAATTAGAAATTCTCAACTCGCCGCTTGTTCTAATAAAAAGATCAGGATCGGGTACATCGGGCAAAAATAGAAAATCTCTAAAACTTTCTTCCGTTACTTTTTTACCTTTTTTTACAGCCTTATTGGCTGCTTCTATTATTTCAGCTCTTCCGCTGTAATTAAAAGCTAATATGAGATTCAGTTGTTTTAAATTTTTTGTTTGTTCTTGAATCCATAATGCCGATTCTTTGACATTTTTGGGTAACTCGTCGATTTTACCCAGGAATCTTACTCTAATTTTATTCTTTTTTAAATCATTTATTTCTTCTCTTATTACTTTAGAAAAAAGAGACATAAGCCCGTTGACTTCTTCTTTCGGTCTGTCCCAATTTTCTCGAGAAAAGGCGTATAGAGTCAGATACTTAATGTTAAAATCTTTGCAGTATTCTGTTACTCTCCTTACCGCGTTGACTCCGGCAAGATGACCCTGTAAACGGGGAAGAGACCGTTGTTGCGCCCATCTGCCGTTTCCGTCCATTATTATCGCGATATGGGTAGGTAAATTATCATTAACCATTAAGGATTTCTTTTTCTTTCTTTATAAGTATTTCTTTGATTTTATCGGTAAAAAGGTCTGTTATTTTTTGCACTTCGTCTTTAAATCTTATTTCATTGTCTTCCGAAATTGTTCCTTCTTTTGCCATATCCTGAATTTCTTTTATTGCGTCCCTTCTAATATTTCTCAGGGAAACTTTTCCCTCTTCCGCAAGACGATTAACAAGTTTTTTCAATTCTTCTCTTCGTTCATCGGTTAAAGGAGGTATGGGAACGCGCAGCACAGAGCCGTCATTAGAGGGGTTTAGTCCCAGGTCGGAAGAGACGATTGCCTTTTCGATATTGTTAATAGCTTTTTCATCGAATGGATGAATTACGATTAGATGTGGTTCGGGAACTGTGATAGAGGCGAGTTGATTAAGAGGTGTCTTTGTTCCATAATAGTCTACTTTTATATTTTCTATAAGGGCCGTTGAAGCTCTACCTGTTTTTATATTGGCAAATTCGTCAGAAACTATTGAGAATGTTTTTTCCATTTTTTCAACCATTTGTTTCTTAAGTTCTTTATCCATTGTTTCCTCCTTGAATAATAGTTCCTATCTTTTTACCTGAAATAAGTTTTCTTAGATTATTTTTAACCTCACCATTGAAGACGATTACAGGTAGATTGTGTTCCATTGCAAGAGAAAATGCCGTTAAATCCATTATTTTTAAGTTTTTGTTTAGTGCTTCTTTGTAAGTGATAGTGTTGTAAAATGTCGCGTCTGCAAATTTATTGGGATCCTTATCGAAAATTCCTTTTACATCAGTAAATTTTAGCAAAACATCGGCTTTAATCTGTAAAGCGCGAACAACTGCGGCTGTATCGGTGGTGAAAAACGGATTACCGATTCCTCCGACAAATATTAAAACCTTATTTTGATTGAGTATTTCTACTGCTTTATCTCTACTGAAACTCTCTCCGATTGAAGGAGAAATAGGTAGAGCTGAGAGAACGGAATTGGGTATTTTAAGTTTATTAAGTACCAGTGAGAGGGCGCCGCCGTTTATCATTGTTGCTATCATTCCTAATTCATCCAGTTCACCAGAAGATATTTTCAGCTTTTTTGACCATTCCAGACCTCTTAAGATATTTCCACCACCTATGACTATTCCTATTTCAATTTTTTGTTTGTGTAAATATTTTATATCTGAAGCGATGAGGTCGAGTTTTTCGGATGAAATAGCGGCTTCTTTTTCTTTAAGAAATTCTCCGCTTAATTTTATTAGTATCCTTTTGTAGTGTGGATTACTCTCCAACCTGAAACCTTTTGAATCTTCTTACTACTATATTTTCGCCGATAGTTGCTATTTTTGACTTTATTAAGTTGCCGATAGTTAGTGATGGATCTCTGTAATATTTTTGTTCCAGCAAGACCACTTCGCCGTAAAACTTTTCGAGTTTGTTGGCAATTATATTTTCCTGTACTTTTTCGGGTTTGTTCATTCTTTTTACTTGTTCTTCATATATTGCTCTTTCTTCGTTTACTATCTCTTCCTGAACCGATTCTCTTTCGACAGCAATTGGATTAAAAGCAACTACCTGCATTGCTATTTCTCTGGCGAGATTTTTAAATTCATCTGTTCTGGCTACGAAATCGGTTTCGCAGTTCAGCTCTACTACTCCTGCTTTCTGATCACCCGGATGAACATAAGCATATATTATGCCCTCCCTGGCATATCTCCCCATTTTTTTAGATGCTTCTGCAATTCCCTTTTCTCTCAAAATTTTAACTGCTTTTTCAATATCACCTTCTGATTCAATTAACGCGTTTTTACAATCTAATATTCCGGCGTTTGTTTTAGCTCTTAATTCTTTGATGAGTTTAACATCAACTTCAGAAGACACACAGACCTCCTCTTATATTTGTAGATTTTTTGAATAAAAAAACTTTTATTTCTCTTATGGTTTTTCTTTTTCTTCTTCTTCTTCTTTTTCTTTCTTTTGCTGCTCGTCCTCTAAGCGTTTTTTACCTTCAATGATAGCGGTTTCAATTATATTTGTAATTAATTTTATTGACTCAATCGCGTCATCGTTTGCCGGAATTGGGTAATCTACCGTTTCCGGGTCAGAATTGGTGTCTATTATCGCTACTACAGGTATTTCCAATAGGTTAGCCTCTTTTATGGCTATATCTTCCTGGTTTACGTCGACCACGTACAATAGGTCGGGTAATCTTTCCATATTCTGGATTCCGTCGAAATGTTTTTTCATTCTGTCTCTTTGTCTCAAAAAACGACTTTGGCTTTTTGTTGGTAATTCTTTGAAGTTTTCCTCTTCGATTTTCGCGCAAAGTTCGTTATATTTATTAATACTGTTTCTGATTATACTGAAATTTGTAAGTGTCCCGCCCAGCCAGCGTTCTTTAACATAAGAAACATCAACTCTTTTTGCCGCTTCTTCTATTATATTTTGGGCCTGTTTTTTTGTTCCGACGAACAAAAATTGTCCTCCCTTTGCAGCAGTGTTGCTAACGGCACGGTAAGCATTTTTAAGTAATTCCACCGACTTCCTGAGATCTATTATATGCAGTCCATCTTTTTCCGTATAGATAAAAGGTTCCATTTTTGGGTTCCAGTTTCTTCTCTTATGTCCGAAATGCGCCCTTGCCTCTAAAAGATCTTTAAATTGTAATGCCACCAGTCCTCCTATCTCTTCGAATGCTGGAAAGCTCTTCGTGCTTTTCGAAGTCCATATTTTTTTCTTTCTTTAACTCTCGCGTCTCTTGTTAAAAATCCCGCATCTTTTAATGGTTTTCTATACTCTTCATTTATTTTAACAAGACCTTTTGCTATCGAGTGTCTTATAGCATCTGCCTGTCCCGAAAGACCTCCTCCTTTAACAACGATATTTATGTCAAAATCATTTTGTAGTCCGACTCTTTCAAGAGGTTTTCTCGCTTCATGTACAAGACGATTTAACTTAAGATATTCCTTTATTGTTTTTTTGTTAACAATTATCTTGCCGCTCCCCGGACTTATGCGAGATGTGGCAACTGCGTTTTTTCTCCTTCCGGTTGCAATAATAAGTTCTTCCATTTTTTAAGCTCCTATCTCTAATTTCTTTGGTTTTTGAGCCTCATGAGGATGTTTATCCCCGCAATAAACTTTTAGTTTTTTTATCATTTGTCGCCCGAGTTTGTTTTTTGGTAACATACCATGAACTGTGTTGATCACTATTCCTTCGGGGTCTTTCTCTTTTTTTTCTTTGAAAGGAATCTCTTTTAATCCGCCGAGATAACCGCTATGTTTTCTGTACAATTTCTGTTCTTCTTTTTTGCCGGTTAGTTTAACTTTATCTGCATTTATAATGATTACATAGTCCCCATTATCGAGATGAGGGGTAAAGTTGGGTTTATGTTTGCCTCTTAATAGAATCGCAGCCTGAGAGGCCAGCCTACCTAAAATTTCGTCTTCGGCGTCTAAAACCCACCAATCCTGTTTGATGTTTCCCTTCTTTAATGAAAAAGTTTTCATTTTTTCTCCTTTCCAAATTTAGAATTGTGCATCAGTAAATTCTTGTAACAATTATATAGAGAAAAGGAATTTTGTCAAGAAGTATTTTATAATTGATTGATTGCCGCGAAGGCACGAAGACATGCGTTCGTGAATCATGACTATTTTTGTGTCTTGGCGGCTGAAAAATTGCCACTTGAATTTTTATTTTTTTTTATTATATTAACGACCATGGATAGAAGAAACTACATGGAACAATTGGTCGAGGAAATTTTGAGCGAGATTTTTGATAGTTATTCTGAATTTGAGAATTGTAAACCATATAGAGAAGAAATAATTGCCCTTGCTTTAACGAAATGTGAGCCTTTTTATACCACCACTGATTTAGGACATGCTGTCGTTAAAACACGGATGGATAATTCTGGTTTTCGTTCAAAAGTTACCTCTATTGTTATGGAAGCGATTGAGCAGGTCAAAAAAAATCCCAGAAAATAGATTTTTCATTTGTTTTTATTTTTATATTGATTCAGGAAATTTCGTATGAGAATCGCTTTTTTTCAATATTCTCCTTTTTTTGGTGAGCCTCAAAAAAATCTGAATTTAATTCGGGAAAATGTCCGGAAAGCGGATTCAATCGACATACTTGTTCTCCCTGAACTCGCACTAACCGGTTACACCTTTAAAAATTATGGGGAGGCTTATTCTTTGAGTGAAGAAGTGGGAGCTGAATTAACTGGAGAACTTGTTGATCTTGCCGGAGAATATAATTTGACGATGGCGGTCGGTTTTCTTGAAAGAGAAGGTAAAAATCTTTACAATTCTGCTGTTCTTGTCGATGGTAACGGTATTGTGGGTATCTATAGAAAAATTCATCTTTTTCGTGAGGAAAAAAATATTTTTAAATCCGGAAATAAGGGTTTTCCCGTTTTTTCTGTTCTTGGGGTAAATGTTGGTTTACTTGTTTGTTTTGACTGGATATTTCCCGAGGTTACGAGAACACTTGCTTTAAAAGGCGCCGACATTATTCTCCATCCTTCGAATTTGGTCCTGCCGTATTATCAGAAGGCTGCTATTACCAGAGCGATAGAAAATAGAGTTTTCATTGTTCTTGCTAACAGGACTGGAATAGAGGATAGATTCGGCATACGGAATGAATTTACCGGGGGGAGTGAGATTATAGATACGAAGGGAAAGGTATTATTAAGTGTGGGGAAAAATGATAAAGGGATTTTTTCAATCGATGTCGATCCCGAAGAAGCAAGAGACAAAAAAGTTACGGAGTTAAACGATTTATTCGAAGATCGTAGACCCGAGTTTTATGAATTATAGAAACCACAAGATTTTTTCACCGCAAAGACGCCCCTCATGGAATAGAAGCTCATCATGCAGTAACTTCTATTCCACAGGGCAGGCAGAGAGCGCAGAGAAAAGACTAAACACACTGAGCATACAGAGATTTTTATTTTTAATACCCAACTCCCAAACCAAAAATAATCTCACACAAAGACGCAAAGAGCTCAAAGTTTTTTATTGTTTTTTTTAAATCCCAACCTCTAAATTCAGGATCCTAAATTACAATTTAACCATTCTTCAATTTATCTATTTTACTTATACTCTGATGCTTGATATTTTACTTAATATTGTTAAATTTATGTATAACGGAAGGGCGGACAGTCGCGCTCTCTTTTGAGAGTGAGGAAAGTCCGGACATTGCGGGTAAGAGAGGCTCCCTTTGGGAGGCACCGTAAGGTGACGGAAAGTGCCACAGAAAATATACCGCCCTGCTACGCGGGGTAAGGGTGAAAAGGCGAGGTAAAAGCTCACCGGGTTTCTGGTGACAGAAACCGCATGGTAAACCCCCTCTAATGCAAGACAAACAGGGTAGGTCCACTTACCCGGACCGATAATCCCGGGTAGTTGCAAAGATCAATGACTGTCTATAACAGAATCCGGCTTATAGCCCTTCCGTTTTACTTTACCGCAGAGACGC
>CAZSEX010000063.1:0-6526 GCA_964606065.1 uncultured bacterium
TGCCTTTGGCTTCGCCCTCGCTATCGCTCGGACGAAAGCCAAAGACTGGCTTGCAACAGCAAGCGCAAGCCGTCTTGACCCAACCCCAGCAGTCACAGCCTGCCTGTCGTGTCCGCCTGTCTGCCGTACTGGCACAGGCAGGCATGCAGACAGGTCGGTCGGCTTCAGCCCCTTCGGGTCTTCCGCAACGCCCTTTGTGTGCCTAATTTACTTTTCAACAGAAGTGCTCCTAAAAGAAAAAAGTTATAAAAAGAATTTTTAATCTTTCTTGGTTTGTTTTTGGAAAAATTTTATTTGGAACTGCTATTTTTCTTTATCGGTTAGGAAAAAAGGTTCGTAAGATTCTATAGGATTTTTATACTCATAATTTTTACCCGTGATTTGTTTCAATGCCCACGCAGCTGCAGCCCTGACATATCTATCTTCATCAGTAAGTGCATTCTTTAAAACGCCTACAGCAGATTTGTCCCCAATTAGCCCCAATGCATCAGCGGCTACCCCTCTTACAAAACTATCTTTATCATGTTGTAACATCTCTATAAGTTTTCCAGTAGCACGTTTGTCCCTAATTTTACCTAATGCAATTATTACATTACCCCTTGCAACTTCATAGTACGGACTTTCTTTACTTTCCAACATTTCCAACAAAAAATTAACCGCAGTAGTATCTCCAAATCTTGACAAAACAATTCCGGCTTCTGCCCTTGAATCAAAACTAACAGAAGTATCTTTTAAGATATCTTTAAGAACAGGAATTACTCTTTCATCATTAAATTTACCTAATTCGATGATATTTTCTGTTAAGGATTGCCATTTATTCTCAACAGCTTCTAATAAAACCTTAAAACCAGGTTCTCCCATCTTACTGAGTACTGATGCTGCTATACCACAAAAACCGCCATCTTCTTTCTTCATAGCTTCAATTAAAAAAGGAATAGCTGGTTTTCCAATTTTGACAAGCGTGTCAACTGCTTTATTCACTAATTCACCATCGCTTAAAATATGTCCTGTAGAATCTAAGCCATAGATATTCATAACTAAATTCTGTATCTTTCTATCTGATTCTGATATGGAGCTAACTGCTTCCTGTTGGTGCTCTTTATCTTCGGTTTTACCTGAACAATTCATAAATAAGATGATTTGTGTGTAAAGCATCACTATTAAAAAAATTATTTTAACACTACCATTCATCCTTCCTCCTTAATTTTTTACTTACTATTTTAAAATTTTAACGCTTTTTTTCTAAATTCAAATAGGTCTTTCCTTTGTTTTCAGTACTAAACGAAAACATGAAAAGGCTTTTTAACATATTTGGAAGAAAAATGTAAGAACTTATTATTCCTTAGG
The DNA here is from genome assembly GCA_964606065.1 of uncultured bacterium. Taxonomy (GTDB): domain Bacteria; phylum Hydrothermota; class UBA3072; order UBA3072; family UBA3072; genus JAFGHJ01. The sequence goes on from CAZSEX010000063.1 coordinate 1,348, forward strand.
ATAATATTTCCATAATTGGAATTTTTCCTTACTATACCACCCATCTAAGACATAGACTTCTCCAGCATCAGAGACTCTTGTTGTGCGACAAGCATCTGCATGCCCCGAACTGTACCTAATTAAGAAATCAGCCAGTATTTTCCCTTTAGGACTTACTTTTAAGATTCTTTCCTTAGGTTCGTCATTAACTTTGATACTGAAATAAATATTTTTTAACGAGTCAATACCAATGATTTCAAATCCTTTTAAGCCCAGCTTTTCTCTCGAAAATATTGATTTGTCTTCAACATTATAAACACTGTCACTCAATTTAGTTTGACCAATACTAGAATGCCATTCTCGAATATAATATTCACCTTTGCTTTCAATGTAATATCTAAGGTCATAATTACCCTTTAAAAGATAGCCGTTCGTGTCCAGTTCTATAATATGATCGCCATGTTCAATATCCGGATCCATAAGTAAAATAGTATTGCGTTTAGTTACTTCCATTTTTGTTATTGGATGTCCGTTTCCTTTAAGATCAAGTATCCTTTTAAATTTCATTGTGGTATCATGTATCGCAATATCTCCTGACCAATATTCTATATATATGTTATTGTCCTTATCAAAAGCAATATCCATAAGATATTTAGTTGTATCCTGCGGAAAACTTGCAACATATTTTCCTTTACTGTCAAATTTCACGACTTTATCATTTAGGAGATCTAAAATATATACCGATCCTTTACTATTAACTGCGAAGCTGATAGGACCTGTAGGCAATGAACCGATTTCTTTCCAACTTATTTCACCATGTCCCGAGCCGTTCTTGCCCTCAATCAATAATTTCTCATGGTACGTTTCTTCTTTTGTACCACAGCAACATATTGAAGTAATAGTAACGAAAATTAAAAAAAGATAAGTTTTTTTATATAACTTCATTACCAATCCTCTGGTTTCGGAGGACCATAAGGAATTCTTTCCTCAGTTATCCTAACAACAGTAGGATCTTCCTTAAATGCTTTCTGCCACCAGTGCCCTTTTTTCCAAGGATCAGAAGGATTTCTTTCCTTTACTTTTCCTGCACCAGAACTTGCAGCTATAGTCTTGATTTTTCCGGTTTCTTTATCTACATGAGAAACAATCTCTGCGTGCCCTTTAGCAACTATAAGATCTCCTGCTTTCATTTCTTCTTTAGATACAACAGTCAAATCATACTTTCCTCCCTTTGCTGCATTAAGAATGCGGGTTGACATTCCTCCTCCTTCCTTCGGATGTGCTATCTTATCCCACGAGGAAAACAAACTTGTTTTTATTTCTTGTCCTGAAACTTCACTTAGTGAATATTTTATTAATCCCGTACAGTCAACTTTATCTGGATACCCAGTAGAACTATATACGGCGCCTATTTTACCCTCTGCTGCAGTAATAAAAGCGTTCGCATTAGCATCATCTAACCATAGTCCGTTAGGGTCTACATATGTTAGAGGATCGTTTATACAATATACATAAGGATTCAACGTTTGAGGATTTGTCAAACTCAAATTCCTTGGATTCAATGTATGCGGGTCAGGACTTAAAAACCTTCCCACATTCGCATTATAATACCTTGCCTTAAAATAATGCAAATCAGAATTTTTCTGCTCGTTTTTTTCAAATTCCTTATTCTCTTTGTGAAAGGCAGAAAATAATATGTTATTATAGGGCATAGCAAACAAAGAATTTGAAAACAGGGCAATTAAACATAAATAGACTAATCTTTTCATTTTAATACCCTCCTTTTTCTTTAAACATTTCTATACTTTCAGCTTGTTTCTCTAAAAATTCCGGAGAAAAAGTTAATACCACTCCAAGTTGTTCTGCTTTTTCTTTATTCTCCTTGTAAATCTCCATTTTTGAAAGTATCAAAGGTTTATACTTTTCTCTTATTTTGATTAACGAGTTGTTTAAATCTTCTATAACTTCTTTTTCGTTCACCTGAGTTATTTTCGTTAACAAGTCTCCAAGCATATTTTTGTCAGATGTTTCTATTTGCGAATAATTCATCAATTTCTTATTTTCTTTTTCCTGAATTTTAGGAGTTTCTATATCTAAAGATTTACAGTAAGAAATAGTTTCTTTTAATTTCTCTAAATACAACTCGTCTTCCAATTTTCGAGCTTCGTCAAGATGTAACTGCGCGTAATCCCAGTAGGCAAGGGAAAGAGTAGAATCATATTTCATACAGAGTTCTAAATATTTTTTACCTTTTTCAATATTATCATTTTCTATATGTTGAACCGCGTTAATTAAGAGCAGAGAAGCAAGGTATTCTTTCTTTGTTAGAGTTCTTAAATAAACGCCATTTTTTATAGCTTTTTCCGGGATTTGAAAATCTTCTTGATATTGCTCATCAGAAACGTAACTGCCACCGTTTGTCGCTTCGATATTCTTTTGAAAACCCGGAATTTGTTTTTCAGGAATGTATCTCAAGAAAAAATGTTTTGGTGTTAAAACGGGATAAATAGGCCAGTTGAGTCTTTCTCCTAAGATAACATATAGCAAAGGCATAGTGATACATGAACCTTTCTTTGTAGTTATGTATCCGTTGATAAAACGATTATTTAATTCTTTTGCCTCTAGATCATCATTGTCATAACTAAAAATTCCTCCTTTGTTCCACGCCCCGGGTTTATATAGAAAAGTGTTAAGAGCTCGTATTCTCTGGTCGGGATCAGTGTATTCCCCAAAGATTTTGTTAAATCTACTTGCAAGAGAATCAAATGCATGAAGAAAAGAATCAACATTCATTTCAGGATAAAATTCTTTAGCTAAAACTAAAGAAGCAATTCCAACATCAATTTTTTCTTCCGGTAATTTTAAGATTTCCTCTATGGTTTGATTATTGTATGAATTTTGAGTACGAAGATTACAGCCAATTAATATAAGAACAACAAAAAGAATAACCTTTTTCATAATAACAACCCATGCCTTTGATAGTATATGTAATATTCTCTATTTTGTCAAGCGGTTTTTTAACAAACATCAAACAAAATCGAAAAAAAACAGCAATTGGAAAATAAATCCCTTTCAAAAACAAACCAAGAAAAATTAAAAATCTCTTTTTATAACTTTTTTCTTTTTTATTCCTTTTTTGATGTTTTTCCTAAAAACAGGCACACCCCATTGAAAAGTAAACTTTCTAACGAGGCACACAAAGGGCGTTGCGGAAGACCCGAAGGGGCTGAAGCCGACCGACCTGTCTGCGTGCCTGCCTGTGCCAGTACGGCAGACAGGCGGATACGACAGGCAGGCTGTGACTGCTGGGGTGGGGACAAGACGGCTTGCGCTTGCGCCCGCAAGCCAGTCTTTGGCTGACGTCCGAGCGGACAGCGAGGGCGAAGCCAAAGGCAGCCCGCATTGCGGGCGGCAAGCCGTATGGGTGGGGGGATGGAGTCGTTTTTTTAGGAAGTCTTGAAAATTGAATTTTTGAAGGTCAGGCGGAGAGTTCGAAGATTGTACGGAGTGAGCAGTCATTCTTTACGATTTTTCGAACACCAATTACCACCAGCGCTCCACCGCACACCCACCCCATGCTCGTCCGCCTCGCCCGATGGCGCTCGGCGACCGCCCTTCTGCGGATGCTTCGCCAACTACACTGATGCGCTCCTCTAAATAGGCTCGGTGATTTCCGAACCCTCGAATGTGTCTCTCCGGCAAATAGAAAATGTCCAAAGAAATTTCGGAAGAACCGTAGGATACGTACTTGATAATACTTTGAAAAAGTTGGGGTCGCTCGGTGGAGGAAAATTCGCCAATCTTTTTTGAAAAATATTTTAAGTTTTCTAAAACTATTTTTGTTCATTTAGTTTGGGAGGAGTATCTAATACCTAAAACCGAAGATCTAAGACCTAAAGTTATCTTTTTGAATTGAAAGTTTTATACCCTCGATTTTTTTATTTTGGGGGGTTGGGGAACTCAGCACTAAGAACTCGGAACTCAGAACTGATAGTTCCCCTTTTTCTTGTTTTCGAGATTTTCGATTGAAAAAAATTTTAATTTACTTTTTTTGACTAATGTATTTTAAAATTTTTCTTTAGTATAAATGTATAAATACTTCGATGTTTTTTTATAATATATTACAGGAACACCAATCTTTTCTCTTACTGAAGATTTTTTGGACAGATATGTTGCCGCTTTAATTTGAACAGGTTGTTCCCCTATATAACCATCAATATTTCTACTCTCCTCCTCTTCAGTCGCAGGCCTCCAGGAAGTGCCCTTTTTTTCTGCCATATAGCTTAGAATAATTTCCTGGATTATTAAGCCTTCCGCCGTTTTAGTGATAACCAAATCTTCGACCCAGTCGTGTACTAAATCTTCATCTATTTCACTCATTGCCTTTTTCATCTTCTCCATCATGTCCGAAACTTTTCTTGTAGCTTTTTTAATTGCTTCCGGGTAATTTCTCATATACCATTCTTTCCAGGCTTTAAATGTCTTAACAGGACATTTTCTTATCAGCTCAGACATCTTGCCTACAACTTCAGGCCTGGTGCCCTGCACATTCTGGTTCGCAATATTGATTAGCTGTGTTGTATATTTTGGAAATTCTTTAGTCTCCCCAATAATTTCTTTAAATTTTTCCTCAACATTTAATTTTATTTCGTTAAACTCTTTTAAATTATCTTTTTTACTTATTCTTATCTCCTTTTTTAAAGGTTATTATTCCCTTATTGTGATAAAACAGTATATTCTTTCAAACTGTTGTAGTATATTTGTAACGAAGAAATTTATTTTTAAATTTATAATCTATATTAGTTTCAACATCTGCTAAATTGTTTTTTATAAGATGAGCATTAATGAATGTCTTGTTTTGTAAGTATAAATAACATAAAAGGTTATTATTTTTATCATGTTTCTCTTTATCATATTTTAGAAAAACTTTTTTCCCTTTTGTCGTTTCTTCAATATAATTAACAGCGTCTTCTCTTCTATCATCTTTTGTTTTTACTCCGATCAATTTAATTTTTAAACCATTATCAAGTTGTAAACATTCGGGGCTTAGAACTTTTTTAATCGAGTAAAAATTATCTCTTCCTTCATTACCATTCCCATCAATTTTCGAACCAAATCTCAACTTCTTTGGGTCTATTTTTTTATCGAACTTAATAGGGTCTTTAAAAATATACGGAAGTCTTTTTAAATCTTCCGAAAA
>CAZSEX010000064.1:0-6337 GCA_964606065.1 uncultured bacterium
AAAGAGGCTTAAGAAAGGTGAAAATCCAATGAATGTGAAGATGGAACTCGCCCAAAAAGTTGTTGCTCTTTATCATGATAAAAAAGCTGGGGAAAAGGCAAAAGAAGAATTTATAAAAGTATTTTCCAAAAATAAAGAACCGGAAAATATTGAAGAATTAAAAGTTAAAAAAGGCAAAAAAATATGGATAGTTGAACTACTCGAGAAGGCTGGTTTTGTCAAATCCCGCGGAGAAGCCCGACGATTAATAAAAAGCGGTGCTCTTAAAATAGACGGTAAAAAGATTACCGATTTTACCATAAATATATCGTTTGATAAAGAAACCTTAATAAGAGTTGGTAAACTTAGATTCGTAAAAATAAGACCGGAATGAACCGATGTCGAAAAAAAATGTTACAGTTATAATTCCGGCTTTTAACGAAAGAGAAAACCTTTCTCCTTTAATGCGAGAAATCGAATCTGTTGTCGAGAAGGATACAAGAAATTATGAAGTTATAATAATTGATGACGGAAGTGTTGACGGAACTTCTGAAGAAGCCAAAAGACTAAAAAATAAATACGAATATTTGAAAGTTTACAGTCATCGAACCAACCTCGGAAAAACAGAAGCAATTATAACGGGTTTCAGACATTCTGCCGGTAAAGTTTTAGTGATTATGGATGCCGATCTTCAATTCGACGCTAACGATATCCCTAAATTAATAGATGAAATAGAGAAGGGCTACGATGTGGTTACAGGCTGGAAACAGGGCGATTATCAGAAAAAATTTGTATCCGGTGTGTATAACTTTTTATCGAGATGTCTTTTTAAACTACCGATACATGATCAGAATTCAATTAAAGCTTTACGCAGTAATGTCTTAGAAGAAATAGATTTAAGGAAAGACTGGCATCGATACATAGTGGCTTTAGCCGTGGATAAAGGTTTTAAAGTTACTGAAATTAAGGTAAAATTAAGAGAACGTAAATTCGGTGATTCTAAATATTCTGGTAAAGCTCGGGTTGTTGTGGGTATAATGGATCTTTTGGCGGTTAAAATACAAATTTCGCTTTTGAGAAAGCCTTTCTTATTTTTCGGTACTTCGGGAGCTATTCTTGTTATATTAGGTATATTCGTGGGCATTTATGGCATTATTCAGCGTTTTGTCTATCAGCACGGTTATAGGCCTATTTTATACCTTGTTATACTTTTAATCGTTTCCGGGCTTGTATTTTTTACTGTAGGTTTTATAACCGAAGCGATTACGGCTCTGGTTGAAAATCTAAAAAGATTGGAGAGAGAAATTTCCGAACATGAATCTGAAAAAGAAATTAAAAAAAACCAGAGATAATTTTAGTAAAAAATTACGCAATATTTTCGGAAAAAGAGATCCGGAAGCTTTGGAAAACATTGAAAACCTTTTAATAGAATCGGATTTTGGTGTGAATACAGCTGTTTCTTTGATCGAAACACTCGGAAAATCAAGCCCAGATAATTATTTTTTCGTTCTTAAAGATCAACTTGTAAACATTCTAAAAAAACCTATCAATAAAGAAGTTTCTTATACAAAGCCGATTGTCGAATTATATGTAGGAGTAAATGGAGTGGGGAAAACGACCACTTTGGGTAAAAGAGGTTGGACACTTTGCAAAGAAGGCAAAAAAGTGCTTCTGGTTTCCGGGGATACTTTCAGGACAGGAGCAATTGAACAATTAAACAAGTGGAGCAAAAAAATTAATTCAGATGTTATTCACTCAAATTATGGAGCTGATCCTGCTTCAATTTGTTTTGATGCGGTTGACGCAGCCATAGCAAGAAATGTAGATTATGTTTTGATAGATACAGCAGGAAGACTTCATACCCGTAACGATTTAATGGAAGAAATGAAAAAAATTAAAAAAGTTTTAAAAAAGAAAAGGGAAGATTTGCCTCAAGAAACCATTTTGGTTGTGGATGGAACCACAGGTCAAAACGCTTTAATACAAACAAAACAGTTCGATAAAGCTATCGGTTTAACCGGTATTGCGTTAACCAAGCTCGACGGTACAGCGAAAGGTGGAATAATTGTTTCTATCGTCAACGAAACGGGTATTCCTGTAAAATACATAGGAATAGGGGAAGAGAAAGAAGATTTAATTCCTTTTTCTGCCCAAGCTTTTGTAGAAGCTATTTTAGAAAAATAGGAGTTTTAATGACTTCGGAAGAATACCTTAAAAAAGGAAATTTCAAAAATATAATAAAAACCGGCAGGATAAGTGTTATGCCAGTGTGGTTCGATTCTATGGGCGCGAAATCCATGTGCACCTATGTTGAAACCCCTGAAGTTAAAATTATTATCGATCCTGGCTACGCCATTATGCAACATTCTTATCCGCTTGACGAGGAAGAGAAGTTGGATTTTCTAAAAGCTGCCGAAGAAAGGGTAAAAGAGTATACCAAAAAAGTCGATATAGTAATTATAACTCACTTTCACTATGATCACCACAGAAGACCTATTGAATTTCCGGAAAGTTATATAGACAAAATAACCTATATTAAAAATCCCAATGAATGGATTAACTATTCTCAGTGGAAACGCGCTAGAATATTATATCAGGATTTGATGAACTTATTTGGCAATGTTTTTAAAATAGATGATTTTATGAAAGAACCTGAAGAAAAAAACTACGCAGATCCTTACAATAAACTTCATTTAGCAAGAAAAAGAGATTTCGGTGATTATACCAAACGGCATGAAGAATTGTTAAAAACCTGGAAAAACAATATGTACAAAAGCGTGGAAGGATGGATGCAAAAGAAATGGTTGACGGAATTAAAAGTAGCCAGAACCAGTATAAATTTTATTCGTAAAGGAGAAATCAATTTCGGCAAAACCAGCATATGGTTCCCGGGTACTTTGTTTCATGGAATAGAATATGCTAAAACCGGTTGGGTGGAACCTGTGGTAATAAAAAGGGACGATAAAATCGTACTTTATTCATCTGATATAATGGGACCGAACATAGAAGATTACGCCGAATGGATAATAAAAGGTAATCCTAATGTTATAATACTCGATGGCCCTTCGACATACCTTCTGGGTTACATGTTTAACCAGATTAACCTTGATAGGTGCATTGAAAACGTCTCGAGGATTGTTAGAGAAACCGATTTTGACGTAATGATTTATGACCACCATTTACTAAGGGAAAAGAAATTCAGAGAACATATGGGGGATTTCTACGATACGGTTTATAAAACAGGAAAAGTGGTTATTACGGCAGCCCAGTGGTTTGATTTACCACCTCTTGTAGATGTAATTTGATTAAATATAATAAATAAGGAGAGAGTCTATGATTGGTTTAGTAATTCTTGGTATTGTTGTAATTATTGTTATTTTTGTAATCGCTACATATAATGCTTTCATTCGACTGAAAAATTTATGCGATAACGCGTGGAGCGATGTGGATGTTCAACTAAAGAGAAGATACGACCTAATTCCTAATCTCGTTAATACGGTTAAAGGTTATGCGAGCCACGAGAGAAAAGTATTTGAGAATGTAACAAAAGCCAGGGCTGAAGCCACAGCCGCAAAGACCCCAGACGAACAATCCAGGGCAGAAAATATGTTAACCGGCGCCCTCCGTCAGCTATTTGCGGTAGCTGAAAATTATCCTGAATTAAAGGCAAATACTAATTTTCTGGAATTGCAGAAAAATTTATCACAAATAGAAGACGATATTCAAAACGCAAGAAGGTATTACAATGCTGTTGTCCGGGATAATAATATAAAAGTCGAATCCTTTCCTTCTAATATAATCGCAAATATTTTTAACTTCAAAAAACGCGAATTCTTCGAAATGGAAGAGGGGGAGAGGGCTGTACCGAGGGTTGAATTTTAACCATGGTTCTTTTACTTTTAAGCCTGTATATACAACTTTTTGATAGCGAAATAAAGCTAAATAATGACGGTTCCTTAGATATTAAGGAAATAATAACCGTAAATTTTGACGGTGGTTATCACCATGGAATTTACCGGGATATTCCTCTTGAACTGCGTGGTATGGCAGGCAATTATTCACTGGGATTCACAGTTCAAGAAGTTTTAATGGACGGAGAGAACGTACCTGTAAAAAACAGCACAAGAAGTTATGGGGGAGGAAAGGAGCTAAGAATCCGTATAGGAGATCCCAACCGAACAATTAGCGGAATTCACGAGTATACAATAGAATATTCCTGTGTACTTGGCGCGAGATATTTTAAAGAATGGGATGAATTATACTGGAATATAACGGGTAGTAGCTGGGAAAACAGGATTGATTCCTCACATTGCACCGTAATATTTCCATCTCCTATAAAACTATCAGACGAAGACATTAAAATTTTCGTTGGCACGTATGGCTCGGACAGAACAATAGAAAATTATTCGCTAACCGATGAATCCCTTTCTTTCGGAACAGCTACACTGTATCCCGGCTACGGAACTACTGTCGACATTAGATTACCAAAAGGGTATCTCAGTAAACCTCCGTTATCGACAACCCTCTGGCTTAAGCTAAAAAGTTATTTAGGACCCCTATTGGCTATTTTAATTCCCTTATTTGCCTTTGTATTTCTGTTTAAAAAATGGTATAGAGACGGGAAAGATCTTCCGGCAGGAACCATTACCGTTAAGTATAATCCTCCCAAAGACTTAACTGCAGCTGAAGTTGGAACTATTCTCGATCAAAAGGTTGATACGGTCGATATAACATCTATTCTTTTTGATCTCGCCAGGTTGGGGTATCTATCGATAAAAGAGATAGAAACCAATAAATTCCTGTTTCTCAAAAAGAAAGACTATAAGATTAAGATATTGAAAGACATGGATTTAGATAAAGAAAAGCATTTGAGGGAGTTTTTAAAGGGTTTGAAATACAAAGGTGGTAATGGATTTCTTATTTCCGACTTAAAGGGTGAATTCTATACATATGTAAAGGATGTAACTGAAGAAATATACAAATCTGTAAAGAAAAAGGGTTATTTTTACGGTAATCCGGATAAGATTCGAAAGAAATATACCGGCTTTGGTGCAGCGGGTCTTTTTATAGGTATCTGGGCTATTCCTTTTACGTTTGGGTTTTTAGGTGGTACAGGTGCCGGATTTGCTGTAGGAATCGCGCTGAGCGGTTTAATTTCGCTTATATTCGCCCAAACAATGCCTAAACGAACGTACAAGGGCAGGGAAGTGTTGACGGATATCCTTGGTTTTAAAGAATTTCTTGTCAGAGTGGAAAAAGATAGATTAAAAAGAATGATCGACCAAAATCCAACAATTTTCTTTGATTTCCTATCATATGCGATAGCCTTAGGCGTTGTAGACGAATGGGCTGAGCGTTTCAACGGACTCCAGATAGAAACACCCGGCTGGTACAACACTTACGGGGGCGTACATGGAGGAATCATGGCTAACAATATTACAAGCTCTATAGGCAATACCATAGGAGCATTTGCGGCAGCTTCGAGTCCACCGAGAGGAAGCTCAAGCGGATTCTCGGGCGGCGGAGGCGGATTCTCCGGTGGTGGAGGTGGTGGCGGTGGTGGCGGAGGCTGGTAATAAGGGCTCACACAGCCTAAACGCCGCTAACCAGCTGACCGTTAGTAACTTACATGTAAATCCTTGCCTCATTTTCTCAATATACGCAATGTCTGATAATATATATTATGTAAACTTACATATTGTAGGATTTGAATCTTTGCATTTTTTTTTAAATTAGCTGTTTGTTTGTTTTTAGTTTATTTTGTTGGCGTAAACCACAAAATTGGGTTTAACTTCTTCCCTATTGGCGTATTCTTCGAGATCTATGTTAAATTTATTGTATCCTCTTAAAGGATAGTTTTCGGAAAATTTGCTTCTATCTCCCAGTGAATAGCCGTAAATAGCCTTGATGTTCCTGAATCCGGCATTATGAAGCAATTCTTCAATTTCTTCCCTGGGGTAATATCTTCTGGAAGTTTCTACCGTGGTCGAACTTCCTCCCTCAACAAAAACCAAAATCCTTTTTTCGAAAGTACCGTCAAACGTTTTTTTGCTTCTGAGCGTAACGTTTTTACTCTCCTTAAACGGAATTTCCCTCTCTATCCATATATTATCAGACGCAGGATCAAGAAATAATAAAGGATAAAACAAATCGATGATGATAAATGAATCTTTCTTCATTGATAAGTATATGTTTTTCAAAAACTTATCAGGATTATTCAAAATATAATTGAAAGTATAATAAGTCACAAAAACCTTCTCGAAATTTTCCAATAAAGGAGTTGCAAATAAATCGTGCTTTTTCAGGTTTAAGTTTTTGCTGTTCAGGTAATTATTTAACTTTTTCTGTGCAATACGCA
>CAZSEX010000065.1:0-6212 GCA_964606065.1 uncultured bacterium
CGTGCTTGAAAAAGACATCGAAATCATTATATTAGATTATGAATTATTGGATTGGGCTCGACATAGGATTAAAATGGACAGGTATAGCTATAAGCAATAATCTCAACATAGTAAAACCACAAAAAACAGTCAAAACCGAACAGTTGCTGAATGAGCTTATAGATTTAAAAAGAGAGTATAACCTCGAGGGAATTGTGTTGGGATTTCCCTTAACCACAAAAGGAAAAATAGGGCAGAGAGCGAAATTTGTTCAGAAAATAAAAGAGGAAATTGAAAAAGAATTGGACATACCCATAAAACTTCAGGACGAACGTTTTACCACTAAGGAAGCGACAGAAGTTGCCGCCCAGCTTGGAAAAAAGAGAGACAGAAAACTCATCGATAAAATCGCGGCATCTTTAATACTAAAAGGGTATTTAGATGAGAATTAAAGCCATACTCGTAATCATAGCTATCGTTATTATACTGTACCCCCTGACTATCCCGCCTGGATACAAAACAGCTGTAATCAAAATCGATAAAGGCGATAACCTCAACATTATTTCAAGAAAGTTAAAAGAAACGCGAATCATTCAGGACAGAATCGGATTTAAAATAATGGTCATTGTTTTAAAAAAATCCACTTCTCTCACTTACGGATGGTACAGATTCGGGTTATACGAAAACCCGAGGGAGATTTTAAAAAGTTTACTTAAAGGAAAAAGGCTGACGGTAAGAATAAAAATTCCCGAGGGTTTAAAAACTACCGAAACGATATACGCTCTTCGCAGACACAGAGACACGGACATTGATATCGCCAGAATAGATTCTCTTATAAGAGATACTAACTTCATCAGGAAACTCGGCATAGAGGAAACCACTCTCGAAGGGTATCTTTTCCCCGACACATATATATTCTTCAAAGGAGAGAAAGCGGAAAACGTTATAGAACGGATGGTCACGCGTTTATTTGAAATACTGAAACCATCTCAGGAATTTAAAATAAAATCCATGACCTTTAACACTCACGAAATCCTGACTATAGCATCCATGATTGAAAGAGAAGCTATGACAGACAGGGAAAAATCTATTATAGCCTCTGTCATTTACAATAGACTGGAGAAAAATATGCCTCTTCAAATCGACGCGACGGTTCTTTACTCCTTAGGTTACCATAAAAGCAGAGTATTGTATAAGGACCTCAGAGTGAGTTCTCCCTACAACACATACCGAAACAGGGGTTTGCCTCCGGGTCCAATCGCCAGTCCCGGCTTTCAATCCATAATGGCGGCTCTTCATCCCGCCAGAACCGATTATCTTTATTACGTGGCTACGGGAAAAGGCGATCATATATTCAGTGAAACATTTGAAGAACACATAAAAGCCAGGGAAAAAGTAAATAACTAAATTTTTTCCAAACCACGAAACGCGCAAAATAAACTATCACTCCCCCGTCCTGTACAACACGAACTCGGCTCTTCTATTTTTAATTCTGCCTTTTTCTGTATTGTTATCGGCAATCGGTCTTCTTTCTCCCAGTGCTTCTGTTCTGATTTCATCGGCGGATACGCCATTTTCTACCAGGTGCTTTTTCACATTTCCCGCTCTCTTTTCCGATAAAATCCGGTTCGATTCGCGAGTTCCTATTGAGCAGGTATGTCCTGTAATTAGTAAACGAACATTTTTTTTATCTCTTATAAGCCCGATAATTCTATTGAGAATGTTACGGGTTACAACAGTGAGTTCGGCTTCACCGTAGTGAAAGTTTACGCTTAAGCCTTCTATCTCATCTTTAATCTCTTCAAAATCATCTACTGTTTTTGCCGAATCTCCTTCTTCAATCACTATTTCGGATTCCTCCATCCCGCTCAGTTCAATTTTGTAAAGGGTTTCACTCTTTACAGCCACAGGAGTTTCTTTGTCTTTATATCCACCAGCCGATATGAAAACATTATAGATTCCCGGCTTCAATTCAAAAGAATGGGTATTTCTGGGTCCGGAAATCGCCACTGTATCTCCTTTTGTACCGATTATTTTTGCGTATCCCTCCACAGGTTCACTTCTTTTATCGTCTATAAGTTCGATAACAATGGGAAATTTTCTTTCATCTTTCTGAATTTCTCCCTGTATATCCATTAACCCGTAAGATAAGAAGAAACCGACCCGTGGAGAAAAATCGTTTTCCGAATCGCCGAAAGTTTCCAGCTTGCTCAAAGCCAATGTCCCTTTTATAAGTTTATTCTCATATTCCAGCCCTATATTAATATCACGTCCATCCCCTTCCGCTATGAAAGACAGACTATTCGTAAGAAAGATTTTCAGCCCACCAAAAAGACCAAAAGCCCATACTTCATGTTGCCTTCCGGTAAAAATATCCGTATTCGCGTATTTACTCAACGATCCGTAACCGACAAATTTTCCCCTACCCAAACCGGTATTCACTTCAATTAATCTGTTTAATTTCTTACCGGCTACCACATAGAAAGACCACGCTTCCGGCGGTCTATCCGCATAACTTTCATCATTGAAGAATTCATCAGATCCGGCTGTAGAAATATATTTATTTACGGCAATTTCGCTGATTCCTACATTAAGGCTGGGAATATTACCACTTCCGGAAAATATTTGATAAGAAAGATCGAGCGCAATATCGGTACCCTCATACCACTTTAGAGCGACTCCGAAATTATTATACGTGAAATCGATTCCTATGTCAGGATCGAATTTAACATCATTCACGTCTTTAACCGGATAACTCGAATTTACATTTATATAAAACCCCTGATCAAGATTAGCCGTGGGGATATCTATATAAGCTTCCCTCTTCATTTGAAAAGCATTGGATGCGATAGATATAACAAGCAAACAAAAGAAAAGCAAACGCCTCAGGAATAATCACCCCCTCCGAATATGGACAATTTTACGGGAAAAAGGAACCTTTGTCAAGCCTGAAAATAATTGGAGTTTCATGATTTTTTTAGCCTTTATTCTTTGTAAGGAAATAATCGCAATGGTTTTAAGGTTTTTACAAGGGGATAAAATCAACACCCAATTTCACTCCAGGTGAAACACAAGTAGAGTTGGGGCTTGTCCCCAACAGGTAATTTGCGGGGGATAAACCCCCGCGCTACTAGATCTCTGAGATATTTCTCTTGAGCAGAATCTTTCTTAGCTAACGCTAAAATAATATTTTGTGAGTTTTTGAGAAAAAAATCATAAAACTCCTGTGAAAATAAATACAGATAACATAACACATTAACTTCTTGATTAATAATTATTATTCCAATGAACTCGGATCACATTTAAATGCCGTATTTAATTCTCTATAAGTGTATTCTATTCCAATATCAGGGTCCAACCTCCTCCTACTATTCCCATCTGCCGAATAAAGTAAAATAAAAAGAAAACAGAACCAACTTCAAGTCGAGCATAAAACACTGTTTTTTTATATACAGGAGATCGTACTTAACTTTACGCTCGAGACGATCATACTTCCCTTTGTAAACCTGTGCTATTCCTGTCAACCCCGGCTTTATTCTACATCTCATCGCAAAACCGGGAATTTCCTCAAGGGTTTTATATTTGCTTCCGTTTATTGTTAATTCTTCCGGATGAATAGGTCTGGGACCGACAAAACTCATGTGACCTCGAAAAATAGAAAGGAGTTGAGGAAGTTCATCCATTGCGGTTGCTCGCAGGATTTTACCCACCTTTGTAATTCTCTCGTGTTTATTTTCTTTATGATAGGTCGGAGACTCCTTATGAGCACTCCTGTCCATGGATCTGAACTTAAGAATCCAGAATATTTTACTTCCTTTACCGACCCTTTTTTGTCTTATAAATATCGGCCCGCCGCTTTCCATAACAATAGCAATAGAAGAAAGCGCCCAGATGGGATAAGAAATTAAAAGACCCGCTATCGAAAAGAATATATCAAATACCCTTTTCGATATACTTCTTGATATCTTCTCGGCACTCAAATCCATTTCTTCCCTTCTTTTTAGACCCTCTTACAGGCGCTCTCTGCGCATTCACTGAGGCTTAAATCCCCGATGTTAATCTCTCATCAAAATAAACTCTACTCTCCTGTTTTTTATTCTGCCTTCTTCCGTGCTGTTGTCCGCAATGGGTCTGCTTTCTCCGTACCCCCTTGAGCTGATACTGCCGGCGCGTATACCATGTTCCACCAGGTAACCTTTCACATTTTCCACTCTCTTTTCGGATAAAATCCGGTTCGATTCGCGAGTCCCTATAGAACAGGTATGCCCGGTAACAAGCAAATGAACATTTTTTTTATCTCTTATAAGCTCGACAATTTTATTTAGAACGTCGCAAGCTACCGGAGTGAGTTCGGCTTCTCTTAAGGTAAATCTTACAGTCATTCCCTCCAGTCGGTATTTAATATCCTCAAAATCATCTGTTTTTTTTAGCGAATCTTCAACCTCCAACACTTTCCCTGATTCCTCTATTTGGGTCAGTTCTACGGTGTAAAGGTTTTTACTTATTTCTCCTTTTACCGCCATAGCGATTTCTCTTTCTTTGTAACCCACAGCCGATATGAAAACGTTATAAATCCCCGGTTCCAATCTAAAGGAATGAACATCCTTGAATTCGGAAACCTCTATAGTATCTCTTTTCGTATTGGTTACCACCGCGTATCCTTTCACGGGTTTTCTGCTTTCTTCGTCTATAAGTTCGATAACAGCCGGGAATTCCTTACTTTCTTTCCGTTCTTTCTCCTGAAAGTCCATTATTTTGTAAGAAAGGTTAAAACCGATACGAGGCGACAAGCCGTTTTCAGCATTATTAAGAACCTCGACTTTTTCCAGAGCTAACGCCCCTTTTATAAGCTCGTTTTGATACTCTATTCCGATATTAATATCCCGCCCATCGCCTTCGGCGAGAAAAGCCAGACCAGTCGTAAAAATAATCCTCATCCCACCAAAAAGACCAAAAGCCATGTTTTCGTGGTTTTCATCAAAAAAAACATCGATATTCCCGTATTTACTCGTCGGTCCATACCCTACAAACTTCCCTCTACCAATTCCAGCCGTCACTTCGAAATTTCTTCCGAATCTTTTAGTTCCCACGACGTAAACCGAAGCTATTTCAGGAGACCTATCCCCATAACTCTCATCATTGAAAACATCCTCATAGCCCGCGGATGAGATATATTCATTTGCGGCTAATTCACTTATCCCAATCGCGAAACCGGGAAAACTTCCATTATCCCGAAGAATTTGATAAGACACATCCAGAGCAAAATCAGCTCCATCATACCATTTAACCGCGACTCCGAATCTCTTATAAGAAAGATCTATTCCTATATTAGGGTCGAATTTGACATCATCCACATCTCTGATCGGATAGCTCGAATTCACATCAATATAAAGCCCGCGATTAAGATTAGCCGTGGGTATATCTATGTAAGCCTCCCTTTTCATTTGTAAAGCATCTAAAGTAATCGATACTACAAGCAAAAACGCGAAAATAAAATATTTCAAAAAAACCACCCCCTTATACCAATAAATCTACAGCATAAAGGTAGTTTTGTCAACCCGAATATTCTTTAAAAATACACCTGTTAAAAAAAACCCTTGACAAATTAAAAAAAATGATTATACTTACTTTATATAACAAAGTGCTTTGCAAAAAAGCAAAAGGAGGGTAAAATGAAAAAGTTAGTTTTGTTGATGTTGTTTGCGACTGCGGTTTTTGCCCGGGAGGAAATGAAGAAAGTCGACCTGGACCGTCGAACAGAGAGCAATCTTGTCACGCTTTTCGAAAAATTGCCTGAGGGTATAGAAGTATTTCTCGCATCTGACAGTGTCTATGTTGTAGAAGCCTCTTATCGAGAAGGAAAGATAGTAAAAAAATTGAGTCCTTCCGAATACAGGAATCTGATTATAAGAGAACCCGGTGAAAGGATAATACTGGAAAACGCGCAATTGCCTTACGTGATAGGGCAAACAATTCACGGTATAGGTCTTTATTCCTGGAGTGTACCTCTGGCTTTTGACATAGAAGGAAAAGAGTCTGTAACCATGGGACTTGCGGTACCGCTTTTGTATTCTGGCGGAACTTATTTATTAACCAGAGACAGGCGTATCAGCGGCGGAGCCGCCTACGGTTCTTTTTTAGGCGGTATCGAGGGAGCTTATCATGGAGGGTTTCTTTTCGATTCCGAAAGAGCTATTTTCCCCGTGAGCCTCGCGGAAAACTTACTCGATTTT
>CAZSEX010000066.1:0-6196 GCA_964606065.1 uncultured bacterium
CCAGTCATCAGTCAAAGAATACAACAAAAAAATCTCGTGTTAATCTCGTGTAATCTGTGGTTAATTCTTGTGGGTTGGGATGGGTTTTAACAAAATACTTTTCTCTGCTGTCTCTGCCTGCCCTGTGGAATAGTAACTCATCATGCAGTAACTTCTATTACATGAGGGGCGTCTCTGCGCAAAAACATTTTTAATGGTGAATTAGCCTTCGGGCAACACGCCCCCAAGACTAAGTTTTCTTTTCACCTTTCAATGCTTGGCCCTATTTTCAACGCTTACTTATTTCGATATATTCGGATGATAAGTAACTTCCATGAATGGTATTAAATTGCCTTCCTCGACAGTAGCCCTTTTTTCCTTGCCCCCGATTTTTATTGGTACGGAAGCAAGTTGATATTTCATAGATGGCCAAAAGAAAACCTCGATTTTGACAACGTATTCGCCCGCTTTTACACTCTTCCCGGTATGGTCTTTTAACTCCCACAGGTAAATGTGATGTCCAACATCAATACTCGCGGAAGTAACCGCATCGGCATCCGCGAATTTGGAATCCGCCGCCCATTCTTTTAACCAGAGTTGTTTTTCTTTAACATAGCCGCTGAAACCAGATACATAAAGTGTTTTGACGAATTTACCGTTCTTGTCTTCGACCCAGACCGCGGTTTGAGGAGGGAGGGCGCCCTGGAATCCAAGAATAAAGTCTACCGATACAACGGAACTTTTAAATTTAGAAGGATCGATTCTTTTTACTCCCGGACGTATTCCTTCGAGAACCATTTTCGATGCTTTCGTCGAAGGATAATCCATTACAACTTTATCCCAATATTCAGTAGTTTTCATCTGATGAGCAACTCCGAGGTAATACAGCGCTTCTGCTTTTTTTGATTTATCAGCGTCGCTTTCTAAAACCATGTTAAGGTCTTCCATAGATTGTTCTAACTTCCCCAGGAAAAAAGGCATGTGTACGCCGATGGAGCCTCTTAAAAGTCTAAGGGCCGGGTTCTCCGGAGCAAGGTTAACAGCCTTATCCAGAATATTCATCACTTCGAATGCGATTCCTGAACGATAATCCGTATTCTCATAAATTTTCTCATCATAACCTTTTCCGACTAAACATCCTAAAGCTTGAGCAAGATTTGTATAGGCTTCTATATTCTTCGGTTCTATTTCAACCAATTTCTTGAAAGCATCGACGGCTTTTTCACACTCCCCTTTTTCCAGATGAGATTTACCCGACTTCATAAGAAGTTCAGGATTTTTGAATTGTTTTTGCGTCTTTTCTTCTGGAGGTGTACTTGAAGGAATGGGAGTCTCTTTGATAAGTTTTTTTGCTTCTTCAGCGAAATTCGAACCGGGAGCAAGCTCGATTACTTTTTTCCAGGCGGAAACCGCCTTATCGTTTTCTTCCTTTTTCTGATAGGCTTCTCCGAGAAAATTATACACCTGAATAAGAATATCCTTTGGAACTCTTTCCGGTGATTTTTGGCTCATCTTAACAATAAATTCATGATCATTGATCGCTTCGTCGAGTTTTCCAAGAAATGCAGGAACCTTGATCCCCATAAGACCCCTATGGAAACGGGCAAATATATTGAGAGAATCGAGAGAAACCGCTTTATTTAATCGATCAAACGATTTGAAAGCAAGTTCACCAGCCTGCGCCATATCCTGAGTTTCTCCTGCCTGTATACCCGTGTAAAGTCCAAGGTAGGCATAAGCGCTGGAACTATCCGGATATTCCTTTAAGGCTTCTTCCATTAATCTTACTGCTTTCTCTACTTTTCCGGAATTCTGATAGCCCTTAGCTTCCTCAATATAATCTTTTAAGGGTTTAGCTTGAATAACAACAGAAAAAAACATAATAGATAATCCGATAAAACAATTTACAAATAATTTCATCTTATATCTCCTTTTCTTAAATTTTGAGTTTATTTTTAACTTCTTTTGCTTTTCTGCGCGATACGGGAATCTCTGTGTCATCGACCATCTTTAGTGAGTATCTGTTGCCGACATTTGAAATTAATTTTGAAATTTCTTTTATGTTCACAATATAGGAACGGTGCGCTCTTAAAAAAGTATCTGACGGTAATCGGGACTCAAGCTGTTTCAGGCTTTTTTTGCAGAAGGAATCATTGTTTTTTGTATGAATAGACGTGTAATCACCGTCAGCTTCGATCCAGAAAATCTCTTCCACACTCAGTAATTTTACTCCATTTCTGCAACTCACCGCAATCTTCGACGCAGTTTTATTTCCAACATGGTCGAGAATTCTTGTGACTTCTGCTTTCCATAATTCTTTCCTTTCTATAAAAAGTTTTGCCTTTTCTATCGCGCTAAAAAGTCGTTCTTTAATAACAGGCTTTAAAATATAGTCCACCGCATTCACCTCAAAAGCCTGTATTGCATATTCGTCGTAGGCTGTAACAAAAATAGTGGGAGGAGGATTATCCAGGAAATCAAGCACAGCAAAACCATCCAGTTCAGGCATTTGAATATCCAGCAGCATAATATCCGGAGCAAGTTCCCGAACTTTAGTTATCGCTTCTAAGCCGTCTCCGGCTTCTCCAACAACGTCGACATCATTCCATTCAAGAATAACTCTTTTTAAGTAATCACGTACCAATTTCTCGTCATCCACTATTAAAACCTTTACTTTACCTGACCCGCAGCTCATAAATCTTCTCCTTCGTTACTTTTATTGTACTGCTTGGGAATGGATATCTTTACTTCTACTTCTCCACTGGTGTTTATCTCGAAAGAACCCCTCTTTCCATAAATGACTTCAATTCTTTTTTTGATATTAAGAAGACTGTGTTCAGGAACAAGACGAACTTCTGCACTGCCAGTATTGGACACAGATATATGTAGCTCGTTATTTTCTTCTTTCACGGAAATTTTCAAGTTTCCTTTTTTTCGTTTCTCAACCCCATATTTTACCGCGTTTTCCACAATCGGCTGGATGAGAAAAGGCGGAAGGCAGCAATTCAGTAATTCTTCATCGACATCCCACACGGTTTTGAGTCTATCACCCAGTCGTATCTTTTCTATAAAAAGGAATTGTTTTATAAATTCAATTTCTTCACTAAGTTCTATAAAATTTTTCTGTCCGCGCCTCATAGAATATCTAAAGACCTCTGAGATAGTTGCTAACGCCTCTTCTGCTTTCCCCGGATTTCTACGGATAAGAGATTGTACCGATGCTAAAGAATTGAAAAAGAAATGCGGATTTATCTGAGCCTGCAAAGTCTTAATCGATGCTTCAAGCCTCGTTATTTCCGCTTTTTCTTTTAACTCGTGCGATCTCTCCCTGAACATAAGTCCTCCCCCTAAAATGATGGAGAAGAACCCAAAACTTACAGCAAATTTTAAAATACTCTGAGAAGGAAAAGGATGGTATCCGAAGAACAGAAAACAAATATAATTGCCAATAATCATCCCAATTAAAGTTCCTATGAAAAAGAGGGGAGCAGAAAATAGAATACGGATATATATTTCCAATTTTTTTACTCTGGAGTAAACCAATTCAAAGAGAGCCCTGTTTATAAAACCTATAGAAAAGGAGAATATTGTAGCTATAAAAAACGTTTGCAGGAAATACTCATCCCCAGCAGGTTGAAAAATAAAAGTAAACATAAGCGCCGCAATTAAAAGTAAAACTACGAATAAAATATATTCTTTCATATCATGGAAAGAATAACATAAACTTTATAAAGATGCAATTACTTTTTCGATAAATGGTTGCATTTCTACGATAAATGGAAAATTTGAGAACCATACGTCAGATTCGAGAAACCTGTGTGTTAGACAGAATTAACGCGTATCTAAAATATTTTTTTTAAGCTCTAAAAATCCAACACTATCAATTCTAATAAATCTTATCTTTTACCTCCTTCGACCAGGGCCGACAACATTAATAGCAACAAAAATATAACAGCTCAATCACAATGGTAAAATATATCGATTCATGCGCAGGCTTATCACTCATTTCTTTCGTATTAAAGGAATCCACATAGGAACTTCATCCATATACTGTTTATATTCTGCCCCGAAATGTAAAAGTAAAAGTCTTTCTTCGTAACGTGAAATGTAATGTAAAAAGGTTATCGCAAAAATCCATACAACGGCTGCAACCAGCGATATACGGACTATCAAAAGTCCAAGATAAAGCAAAATTTCACTCAGATATATAGGATGTCGAACAAAACCAAAGACGCTTTTCCTTATCACACGGGGTACTTCTCTCCTCTCGCCAAATACTACACGAAGTCCAGTCCAGGCAAGAAAAGCTGATATCAACAATACAATTATTCCTAATGGAATTCTAACAAAAGGTAAAAAGTATCTACCCTGAAAAGTCGAGAATTTAAAGAAAAAAGTATCCGATATCCAGACACTAAAAAAAATAAGCGCAAATAGAATTTGTCCTATATCGCTTAAATGGTTTTCACCAATCAGGTCCTCCCTACTCGCGTATTTTCTTATACGTTTACTTCCTTTTATCATGTTTTTTCCTTTAATACATACAGCATATATTTAAAACTCAATATATTAACCTGTTAAATAAATATATCATTAATGGTATAGACACAAGAGAAAAAATAAAACTCGAGAGCACAAATTGATTTACTATTGCTCTATCTCCTCCGTTTCTATCCGTTATAAGAGGAGCTGCCGTAACAGGAGGCACCGCGCTTTCAATAATCAAAATCAAGGCGATATTATGAGCCGGTTTAATCAGTATTATGATTCCCAGCATAACAAAAGGCATTATTAAATTCTTAAAAACCAGAAACTTAATAATTTCGCCCGTATAAATTTTACCGAGCTGCTTAAAATCTATTAAAATATTTCCTCCGAGTATAATCATCAACAGAGGTATACTCATAGCGCCTACCATTTCAAGCGCGGAAATTATAAAATCCGGGACATAAACATTGAAACCCGTAATTTTTAAAATAACCGCCAGAACGGTAACAATAAAAACAGGATGAAAAATTTTCTTCCATTGTATTTTTCCTTTCGATGAAAAAAACAAAAAAGAGGTGCCGAAAAAGAAGGAAGAGTAGAAAATCGTAAATAAAAATAAATCTACTATATGACCGGAATTTCCACCAAACATTCCTGTAATTATAGCGAGCGGAAAAAATATTCCGTTTTGATAGAACAGCGTGGCTCCGAATTCTCTTCTGTTTCCTTTTCTCGCGAAAATAACAGCAACAAAGGTTACAAGAAAAGCTATAACCGTAAAAAAAAACCACCATAAAGGCAATTTCCACCAGTTGCTTTCTATATGTGGATTAAAATTATTGACAATGTTTGTAAATATTAAAGCGGGAAGAGCTATTTCCAGCGCGAGCGGAGAAAGGAGAGAAAAGAAATTTTTCCCGACCATTTTTCTTTTAATCATCCAGGCGCCTATTACACCTATAAACAAAAGGGTTGCAACAGCCTGGAAAGCGGAAATAAAAATATTCATCTTAAGAATTATTTCTCAGCTTCTACTTTAAATTTTAATACTCCAATTTCTTCAACACCACACTCGACAAGATCGCTGTCTTTCATAGGACCAACACCTTCAGGCGTGCCCGTCGCTATTATATCCATTGGCTCGAGGGTCATAACATTTGAAAGGTAAGAAATGAGATCTTCAACCGAAAAAATCATATTTTTTGTATTACCATTCTGTTTCATTTTCCCGTTCAATTTTAAATAAATATTCAGATTATGGCAATCGACATTTTCCGCGGATATGATTTCAGGTCCAATCGGAGCAAAAGTGTCAAAACCTTTAGCGATATCCCAGGGCATCCCTTCTTTCATTTCCCTGGCCTGAATATCCCTCGCGGTAATATCATTAAATACGGTAAACCCGAGAACATAATCGAGCGCCTGTTCTTTTCGCACATTCTTACATTTTTCCTTTATTATAACACCGAGTTCTACTTCGTAATCGACCCTTTCCGATGCTTTAGGCAATACTACAACACCATTATTACCAATTAGCGAAGAAGGAGGTTTTAAGAAAATTTTAGGATCGTCGGGTATAGATAACTTTAGCTCATCTATGTGCTTAACATAATTCTTCGCCACCGCGAGAATTTTAGTGGGTTTTAATTCTATTATTTCTTCTTTGAATTTAATTTTAACCAGACCAGCCCCCTATCAAATAAACAATATAATTTCATTTCTAATAGTC
>CAZSEX010000067.1:0-6166 GCA_964606065.1 uncultured bacterium
ATATCGAAGTTAAGAAAGTCAAAGAAGAAATTAAAATTGGCAATGACATTATCTACGTACCCGTCGAGATTCCTGTATGTAATAGCTGTGGGGAAAGATATTATGACAGGAAAACCCTGCAAAATTTGGAAGAGATTGAATTCAGATTAAAAAATAAGGAAATTACTGTTAAGGAAGTCGGAAAAGTTTTAACTGTTTAATCGAAAAACTATTGAGCTGTAATTAGTATGGGAACTAATAGAAAAATCGGTTCACCTATTATGATTACTGATGAAGTTAGGGGTTAGGATTTTGGATTTAGGATTTAGTAAAAAAACAAAAAAACAAAATAAAAACTCCGTGTCCTCAGTGGCTCCGTGTGAGGATAATAAAAAATACGAAGCGTTTGGGAATTTGGTCTGGTCGAGCGGAACACATGAAGACAATCGTGAATTTACCTCAAAAGAAAAAGACCCAACCGGTTTTCATTATTTCGGAGCAAGGTATTATTACGGGAATATCGGAAGATTCCTGAGCCCGGATCCGCATACGGTGATGCCGGGGAATATTGATTTAAGTAATCCCCAGGAACTGAATCCGTATGTTTATTGTGTGAATAATCCATTAATATATGTTGATCCAAGTGGTAAATTCAAAATGGATGCACATTGGTCTGCACTTAGTGGTTGGAGTTACACGTTAGAGTTCACCTGTCGAATGAATGAGCTTAGTAAAATTGTACCCTCAGACCCAATATCTGGCATACCGGCTTTAGTAGAGGCTTTTGCTACGAGAAAATCCGTTACTAGAAAAAAGGATAATCTTTTTATTGAGTTCCTCCCTACAGGGAAACTTAAAAATATGGAAATAGCTTCAGACGCTAAGATGGGAAAAATATTTAAGGATATGTTTCCTGTGGAGAAAAATCCCGATATTTATCATGGTATTAAGGGTAGCGGTATTAGTGGAGATAAAGTAAAGGAATTCTTTACGCAAGTGTTGGATGACGCAAAATCTGATGTTAAGTTAGCAGAACAACTTAAAGAATTGTATGACATTGAAACCATATCGGATATAGATGAAAAGTTAGAAGAAGCAAATCAATATTTTAAAGATAGTCCCAGAAATTGGATTCCCGAAGCAGGTGGCTGGGGACCAGAATAGGATGACAAATAAGAAAAGATAGGAATAGGAAGGCTTTTCCTTTCTGTTTATTGAGGAGGAAAGTTGTTATCGAAAGAATCAAAAAAAAGAATAATTGTTCTATTAGTAATTTTGCTTTTATATTTGTTGATCTTGCTTTGGACAGTACGTATTGGCTCATTGTGGGAGTTTCCCATCCTAACAATTATTATATTTTTACCTCTAATTGTCTTAGGCACAATCTTTACGAGAAAACATACCGTTTCAGACCAAATTTCTTATCTCTTTGCTACTATGGTTTTAGGGCACTTAGTTTTTATCCTTTTTCTTTCGTTTTTCTTTCTTATGCCAATTAACTACATAGTAGGAATGCTTATATCGGTATCTTTTCCAACTTTATATATTACTGTATTGCGTCCAAAACAAGGTTGGTAATGGGAATATTCGTATCGTTTTTATTAATTAATTTTTTGATATTCTCTGTCAAATCATTCATTCCATTAAAGGCAATTAATAGGACGTTAATCTGGTTTTTAATTATATTAGGTACCGGGATTATTTTTGGATTACTAGGAGAACATATTGGGAAAAGGTTAAAAAACACGAAATAAATATTATTACACCAAGAAATATCAACGGGGTTACCTATGAAAAGATTACATTGTTAGTTTAACTAACGGTTTCGAGTCTCGCGGATTCTTCGAATCGGTTAAGTCGTTAAATTGAGAAATAGTAAAATAGTAAAAAATATGAAGATTGAGGGTTGCCGATTTAACCATTCGACCATTTAATCTGTTTTGATACTCCGTGTTCTCCGTGCGCCGTGTGTGAGGATAAATTGTAATCAACTATCGTTTCTGCTTGACATAAGAAATAATAAGGTTATATTTTAACAAATGGTTAAAGATTCGGTTTATATTGAAACAACCGTAGTGAGTTATTATACTTCTAAACCCAGTAGAGACATTATTGTTTTAGCTCATCAAGAAATTACACGTGAATGGTGGATTAAAGCTATTAAAAATAAGCGTTACGAAATTTATACTTCGGCGATTGTTATAGAGGAAGCTAAAGCGGGAGATTCTAAAGCTGCCAAGAGAAGGTTACAGGAATTAGAGAGTTTTCCTCTTTTAAAGTTAAACGATAGGGTGGAAGAGATGGCAGAAATTTATATTAAAAAATTGAATATACCAGAAAAAGCTTTTCGAGATGCGGCTCATCTTGCTGTTGCTTCAGTTCATAATATCGATTATTTAGTAACCTGGAATTGTAAGCATCTTGCCAATGGTGAAATTATTAAGCAGTTAATGGGTATAAATAATATTTACGAAATACATACTCCTATCATTTGCACACCGGAGGAGTTAATGGAGGGTTAAATTATGTGGAAAGATCCTATTGTTAAGGAAGTACGCGAAGCCGGCAGAAAACTTGAAAAAAAAGCCAACCATGATTTGCATGTTTTTTTTAAAAATCTCAGAAAAAATGAGCAAGATTTAAATCGTAAAGTGGTTTCTAAAGAGGAAAAGAAAACCACTTCTTCTAAAACTTGAGGAATTATAAGAATATAGAATGGAAAAAATCGATGCTGTGGGGATGATGAGAGGTATAAGACAAAAAATAACAGATAGGTATTTGAAAGATATAGGCTTAGAGGAAAAAGAACTTCAAGAGATACTCAAAAAATATGGAATAAAAAAACAGAAGGTCGGAACTCATACACAATTTAAATAAGTTTTTGTCTAAGTCTATTGGTTCACCCATTATGATTACGAATGAAGTTAGGGGTTAGGATTTTGGATTTAGGATTTAGTAAAAAAACAAAAAAACAAAATAAAAACTCCGTGTCCTCAGTGGCTCCGTGTGAGAATAAGAAATACGAAGCGTTCGGGAATTTAATCTGGGAAGAAGGCGCCTTTGATGACAACCGTGAATTCACGGGTAAGGAGAAGGAACCAACGGGTTTTCATTATTTTGGAGCGAGGCGCTATTACGCGAATATCGGAAGATTTAACTCTCCCGACCCGCATACGGTTATGCCGGGGAATATTGATTTGAGTAATCCGCAGGAGTTAAATCCTTATGTTTATTGTTATAATGATCCACTAGCTCTTGTTGATCCGGACGGACTATCTGCTATGGCAGCAGCACGTCAAGTGCTTTACACCAATTATGAGGTTTTATTGCCTAATGTAGGGGGTTGCCATTGTGAACCAGGTGGTTTACCCTTTGATTTAGGTACAAAGATAATCTCGGATGATGTTGCAGGATTCTCTTTCTCTAGAGCTTGCCAAATACACGATGCGGCTTATGCCACAGAAGGGATATCCAAGGCATTAGCAGATGTTACATTCCTTAAAGCGATGACCGAAGCGGTTTTTAGTCAAGCTTCACAAGAAGGAAATTCTTTGGATTTTACGAAAGGACTGGAGGGGGCAAGAAAATATTATGACGCAGTGTCTTCTTGGTCTATTACAAGTGGAAAGCTTGGAGCAGGAAGGGCTTACAATGTATCTCAGAAATCCACTCTATACAAGTGGACTGACGGTGGATTAGAGAGAATTAACACATTGGAAGGCATTGATTGGAATAAACTATTAAATGGAGGCAGAAATAATCAAGTAGATTATCTTGATTTGCTTGAAGAGGAATATGATGATTTGGATGTTTTGTATTATGGCCCACCGTCTGGAGCTGCTGGGGGTCCGTAGAAACATGTATCTGGGATCAAATCTCGACGTTGGACAAGTCCTTCCGGATTAGTAGATTAGGTTAATTAGTAAAATGGCAAAATATTGAAATAGAATTGTTGGTCCGCTGGATTACTTGAATTTTTGAATAATTAGATTGTTAAATTGAGAAACGACGATTCGGTAAAAGTTAAGTTGTTTTTTAAGAGATTAAAAATAAAAAAAATGTTAAAATTAAAAAATAAAATTAGATTTCCTTTATTAATAATTGGTACAGGATTTCTGGTTACCCCTTTGATAGGTGGTATTGTTGGACTCTTAAAGGGCGGGATGGAGGAGTTCGTTAATTCATGGAAATTTTGGGCGAGCGATCTTGTTATAGGGATTTTTGGAAAAAACTTTTCACCTTATTTTCTAATAGATGTTTTTCCCTATGTGATTCTTGCGGTGCTATGGATTTTTACTTCAATAAGACAAAAGGGCAAGTGGGAACTTAGCAAGAAATATGGATTAGTTACTGCTTACCTGCTAGTTGTCTCAGGTCATATTTTTATTTACACTATAATTTTCTTAGATTTATACTCGGAAGATCCATCTTCAACCGCAAGCTTAGGAATATTAGCTTTTCCTCCTTATGCAGCTGTTATTGGAAGTTTAGGGTTTACATTTGGATGGTTTATAGGTTATTTTATAAAGAAACGGCGCCATACCAGATAAATATATCAACAGTATCACTTATGAAAAATCACATCGATAAAACATCAGTCTTCCGTCGCCAGTCATCAATCGATAGTTAAAACAAAAAAATTTAGTGTATTTAGTGTGTTTCGTGGTTGAAAATCCATCTTGACAGAATCGGTTCACCGATTATGATTACAGATGAGAGTGCAACTGTGGTAAAAGAGAAAAAATACGAAGCGTTTGGGAATATTGTCTGGGAAGAGGGGATTCATGATGATAATCGTGAGTTTACAGGTAAGGAGAAGGAATCGACGGGATTCCATTACTTCGGTGCGAGGCGCTATTACGGGAATATCGGAAGATTCCTGAGCCCCGATCCTCATACGGTGAGCCCTGAACTCCTTCATCTTGCCAATCCTCAAACATTAAACCCCTATGTTTACTGCCATAATGATCCGGTTAATTATTTTGACCCGTGGGGGTTATACGAAGAAGATTTTGATAGACCAGATAAATATTACGAAGGAGAAGGTGTTACTGTTATCGGGCGTAGAGATAATTTTGATGCGTATACTTGGTATAACAACTATCAGTTTTTCAATCAATCGTATAGTGCCGGACCTACAAATTCTTCATCTTATTGGCAAGATAGAACAATAGAGAGGAGTTTTGCTAATTTTAATGGAACAAACCAGTATTATGAAAGCTCGGATAGGCATAATTTAGCGGGATATGCTCTGTTATTGACTATGGCAGATGGTCCTGTTATTCCAATTGGTGATATTGTTGCAGTCGCGATAATATTAGGAGAAGGTGTTTATGCGATAAATAAAGTCATCCAACTTAGCAAAACTCCTAACGTAGAACCGTATCCTGGAGCTATGAAGGGGAAAAGAGTAAAAATGATTGATAAATCAACCCCTGAAATGGCTCATCCGAAAGGTAATCCGCCGCCTCCACCTCCTACACCTGGAAAAGAACCTTGGTGGATGTTGCTTCTTAGATTAATACATCCCTACATTAACAAAGGGAAATAAGCCTGCTAAAAGTGAGTTAGATTCTTAATGAAGATAGAAATTGCGCCTAATCTAAAAAAGTCTTACACCTATGATTTTGAGAAAAGTATAAGAGAAATACTGAAAAAAATCTCTAAACAAAATCTTGCAGGATTACATAAAATTCAAATTATAGATTATTCACCTGAGAAGCGTCGTAAAGATTACTATGGATTTTACTATGGAAGAGAGACAGGCGAAAAACAACCTAGAATAGTAATTTGTGTAAACAATATATTCAAGGGATATCCAGAATTTATCATAAATCATACGTTTATAACAAAGCTACTATTAGCTGAGACACTCTTTCATGAAGTTGCTCATCACTGTCAATCATTAAGACATGGAATGAATAAGAATAAGAGTGAAGATGATGCTAAGAGATACGTAAGAGAAATGATGCGGCAACATTTTAAATATCGGATTTTATTTTTAAAAATACTTTTAAGTCCGTTAGCAGTAATAAGGAGTTTGTTAATTAAAATATCAAATATCAAAGGGTCAAATCTTCTTTGAAAATGTATCAACGGGGTTACCTTTAAAAAAATTATATTGTTCATATCAACGGGGTCACCTATGAAAAAATTACATCTTTTAATTAAAATATTCAAAAAAGGA
>CAZSEX010000068.1:0-3100 GCA_964606065.1 uncultured bacterium
ATAGCGGGAAAAGAGACGGAACGAATATTATTCTCATCAGCCAATTTAAGTGAATTTTTGTAAGAAGAAGAAAGCAATTTCGGATCTTCAGGACGGTTAGCCCAAACAGGTCCTACGGTATGAATAACCCACTTCGCCGGTAATTTATACCCCCTTGTAATAACCGCTTTTCCGGTTTCACAACCTCCTATTTTCTTACATTCTTCCCATAACCCCGAACCTGCAGCTGAATGAATCGCGCCGGCCACTCCCCCACCGGGTGAAAGCCTTTTGTTGGCCGCATTGACAATGGCATCAGTATCCTGTTTTGTGATATCTCCTTTTATAACTTTTATTAGAATTCTCTGATATTCTATCCCATACATATTTTCTCCCTTTTAATTTATGCAGTAGATTGTTTTCCACCTTCTCCGTATAAATGTTCGAATGCCGTTTCAGCCTTTGTTAAATCATTGAGAAGATCTGTTCTACCTTTAGAAACAAGCGCTTTTAATTTGAGAATAGATATCTGGAATGAACAGATTGAATCATCTATCTTGCCCATTTTATTATATATCAACCCTAAATTCATTTTTGTTCTGGCATATTCGTCCTCATATTTATCTTCACCTTCCGAAATCATTTCCCAGAGAATATCCGAACTCTGTTCCAGTAAATCTATTGCCATGGGTAACTTACCTGTTTTCTGCGCGTTAAGACCCTTGTTGTAAAGGTATTTTGCGTAAAGATTTTTAACAAACGACATATTTGGTTACTCCCTCCCCTCTGTTAATTTTTTTATAGAAATTATAACGGAATCTCTCAAAGATGCAAAAACGGCTCTTTATTAATCAAATTTCTTCGAAAAGTGTTTTAAAGGCAGATCAATGTTGAAAAACAATTCCGTTTCTCTATTTTTATTAAAAGCTTTTATTATATCAAAGCTGTAACCGTCTTTTATCGTTAAGTATTGTTCGGATTGAGTTAAATTCAACCAATTAAGCAAATCATACTCCTCAGAAATTTCAATTACAATAAAAGCTGTTTTAGGGCTCTTTCCGTCTCCGGAGAAATAAATAGAATTGAGCAAGCCATTATAAATATCGTTATGGTAACTCAATTTTGTTGAATCATCGAGTTGTTTATAAATTTCACTGCAGTACAAATGTGTTTTAATATCTATATATCTTTTTTCTAAAATTCTTTCCGCGATCTCAAGAGCCTTATTAAAATTTTTTTCTTTTATATGTAACTTTATTTCTTTTCTTAACCCATCGATTTTAGAATCGTAAGGATCATATATTTTTGTCTTGGTATAAGCCATTCTCAAAGTAAAAAAATCTTTAGACTTTCCGTTTTTTATGCTGTCTAAAAAGGAATAATAATCCTCTTCATCCAATAAGTTTATATAATCAAATAATATATAATTGGATGTAGAATCGATTTCTACAATTTCTTTGTTTTTTTTAACCGTGCTACAGGTAAGAAAGAAAACAAAAACTATTAAAAGAAAACTTTTTTTCAAGCGTTCCCCTATTCCCCTCTTTCCTCTTCTTTAAAATTGCACCCGTAAGGCTCGAATACTTTTAAATGACTTTCCAGCAAATCGTGTTCCTCCGACATTCTAACCCACTCACTATCATTCGGATGCACATGAACATGAGTGGCACCCATATCTTTTATACATTTAGATTGAAGATGATATTCACCCACTTGAACTCCAAGATCACCCTGACCTATATAAATAGGAATCCACTTACCATCTTCACTTTTTCTCGCGAAAATGTAATTTCCTAACTTACCCCGATTAAAATCGGTGGGTAATTCATGGACACAATATGTATAGCGCTGACCGTCAACGCCAACCCAATCAAATGTTTTTTTCTCCTCCATTTTGTTTCCTTTTTTGACAACATTATTCTACGTTTTAAATCTCATTTGTCAACCTTCCTTTTTTGTTTACAAAAATTAAAATTTCTACATTTATCATCTTAAAATATAAGTTTTTAAATTTAACTTTAGAAAACCATGTGAAAAAAAGGCATTGCCAAAAAACATATTTATATTATAATATGAGTATCGGGGGGATTACGTATCACAGATACAGGGCTGAGCTACTCGCAGCAGACGCTGCACTCAGCTAAAAAGTAATCCCCTCTTTTACTTGTTTTTGAATTTATCAGTATTAAAAAAATTTATTTATAATTCTGGAGGTTATTATGAAAAAATATATAATTATTATTTTGTGGTTAGCGTCTCTCCCCTCCTTAACAAAAACTTACTACGTTTCCAATGATGGCAGCGATAGTAACGATGGTACATCTCCCGAATCGGCATTTGAAACTCTTCAACACGCGGCGGATACCATTACGGCAGGTGATTCTGTTCTTGTGTTAGCAGGTGATTATGTGGGTTTCGATGTAAGGGATGTGGACGGCACCGAATCTAATCCTATTGTATTTAAAGCGTTGGATGACAGCGTTCGAATTACAAGCGATAATTATATAACTAATGATGGTATAAATCTCGAAGGATCAGATTGGGTTGTAATCGACGGTTTTAGAGTTATAGGGGCATCCAGAACCGGTATCAGAGCGGTGGGAGCTGAGCATATTACGATAAAAAATAATACCTGTCTTAATAACGG
The DNA here is from genome assembly GCA_964606065.1 of uncultured bacterium. Lineage (GTDB taxonomy): Bacteria > Hydrothermota > UBA3072 > UBA3072 > UBA3072 > JAFGHJ01. Next base: position 2,627 of record CAZSEX010000068.1, read on the forward strand.
AACCTGGGGTATCCTTACGGGATTCGTCGATTATGTTACAATCGAAAGTAATGAATGCGCCTATTCCGGCAGTCAACATGGAATATATCACGGAAACAGCGCGGACCATCCGATTATAAGATACAATACATGTCATCATAACAGCGGCTGTGGAATTCACATTAATGGTGATGAAGAAATGGGAGGAGATGGTTTGATAACCGACGCCACAGTCGAAGGAAACGTTATATACGGAAATGGCGAATCCGGTGGTTCGGGAATCAACTGTGACGGAGTAGCTAATTCGAAAATCTTTAATAATCTTATATACGATGAACACGCCAGCGGCATAAGTCTTTACAAAATAGATGGCGCCGATGGTTCATACAATACAAAAGTTTACAATAACACAATAATTACAGAGGATGACGGAAGATGGTGTATAAACATCGGTGAAGATTCGGAAGCTGACACCATTTATAATAATATACTAAT
>CAZSEX010000068.1:3200-5647 GCA_964606065.1 uncultured bacterium
CCAAACAAAACAATCGAAATATTCGATATTAAAGGCGTTTTAATACATAAATCTGATAATATAACCAGTTCTACCTACAGGTATAACACCGGAAATTTGAAAAACGGTATCTACTTCTGGCACTTAAACAATGGTCAGAAGAGCATGAAAAAAGGAAAGATCATAATAGTAAGATAACAATTAAATAGTAATAAGTAAAGAATAGAGATTTATTAGAAAATTGAAAGACAATGTAAGAAACTTTGCGTCTTTCTGCCTCCGTGTTAAAAATAAACATTGCGTAAGATTGTTTTTTTATTATATTAATCTTGTTTAAATTCTAAGAAATAAAACTTCAAATTTAGGAGGTTAAAGTTATGGTATCTTACAAGGATTTAGGATTTGTTAATACCCGTGAAATCATGGCGAAGGCATTGGGCGGCGGCTACGCGGTTCCCGCGTACAATTTTAATAATATGGAACAATTGCAGGCGATAATTACCGCCTGTGTTGAAACGCAGTCTCCCGTTATATTACAAATATCGAAAGGTGCAAGAAAATACGCTAACCAGACAATGCTACAATATATGGGCCAGGGCGCCGTGGAGATGATGAAAGAAATTGCAAAGGCAAAAGGATTAAAGGAAATACCCGTAGCCTTACATCTTGACCATGGAGATACTTATGAGCTTTGCGTGTCCTGTATTGAATCCGGTTTTTCTTCAGTCATGATAGATGCATCGAGTTTACCTTTTGATGAAAATATAGCATTGACTAAAAAAGTAGTAGATTACGCTCATCAACACGATATAACAGTCGAAGGTGAGCTTGGAGTTCTTGCCGGAATAGAAGAAGAAGTACAGTCCGAGAAAACACATTATACAAAACCTGAAGAGGTTGAAGAATTCGTAAATAGGACAGGGGTCGATTCGCTCGCCATTTCAATCGGTACTTCTCATGGAGCAAACAAATTCACACCGGAACAATGCACAAAGAACGAAGACGGAATTTATGTTCCGCCGCCGCTGCGTTTTGATATACTCGAAGAGGTAGAAAGAAGAATTCCGGGTTTTCAAATAGTTCTCCACGGTTCTTCTTCAGTCCCCCCGGAAGCGGTAAAGATAATCAATGAATACGGCGGAGCGCTTAAAGATTCTATAGGCATTCCCGAAGAACAACTACAAAAAGCGGTAAAATATAATGTTTGCAAAGTAAACATTGATTCCGACGGAAGGCTTTGGATGACTGCCGCAGTCAGAAAACATCTCTCGGAACATCCCGAAGATTTCGATCCAAGGAAATATCTCGGACCAGCACGTGAAGCTTTAATAAATATGTATAAGCATAAGAATGAAAAAGTTTTGAATTCTGCGGGCAAAGCTTGAGTTAGTTCGTACATCTCTTAATTCTTTAGCCCCTACCGGGAAACCGGTAGGGGCTTTTTTATTGGAACATCTTATCCTAAACGGAAGTCTTTAATTTTAAAAGGAGTAATAATGGATTTAGATAGCAAGATGCTTATTGGCTTTTCAATGTTAATTACCTTTCTCTTTTCTTTTGTTGCAAAAGGAGAAAGTGAAAAAGGAGAAATGAAAATGGAAGAAGACGTTTTAGAAAAAGCTACTTTCGCGGGTGGTTGTTTCTGGTGTATAGAATCAGTTTTTGACGAAACCGAAGGCGTAAAAGAAGCTGTTTCGGGTTATACGGGAGGAAAAACAAAGAATCCTACATATTATGAAGTCTCTTCCGGTAAAACAGGGCATTATGAAGCTGTCCAGGTAACCTTCGATAGTAATAAAATAAGCTATAAAGATTTAATAGAAATATTCTGGAAGCAAATAGATCCTACTGACCTGGGAGGGCAATTCGCCGACAGGGGTTCACAATATAAAACCGCTATTTTTTACTATAATGAAAAACAGAAAAAAATCGCCGAAGAATCGAAAAAAGCCATGGAAAAATCAGGTAAATTCAACAAGCCTATAGTAACCGAAATCAAAGAAGCCTCCGAATTCTATCCGGCTGAAGACTATCATCAGGATTACTATAAAACTTGTCCTTTAAGATATCAAAACTACAAGATAGGTTCCGGAAGAGAATCTTTTTTGAAAAGGGTATGGAAAAAAGTAAAGAATAAAGATTGACCACAGAGAACACAGAGATTTTTTTATCCGCAACATCTAACCCTCATTAAAGCATTGAGTGCAAAGGGTTTACATTTATCCACTACATGAATTTTTTTATTTTAAAAGCTGCTTATATCTCTATTAGTTTTTCCATTTTTCAAGTAGTTTTTTGTTAGTGTTAGTCCAATTTATGTAATTCGTGCTATTTGTTGTTCCTTTTTTTCCTGGTGGCGTAGGGTTTTAAACACAAACATATATTTTTTTGTTTTTCACTGTGCTCTCTTCTGTGTGTCTTTTCTTCTCTGTGGTCTTTGTGGTGAAGAACTGGGTGGTGTGGGGTTT
>CAZSEX010000069.1:0-5638 GCA_964606065.1 uncultured bacterium
TGTGGAATCCGTTTAATTGCCTCATAACTTACACCTGGTCGCGTGCCGCCAGTCTTGTGTACAGCGGAGAACGAAACGGACTGGGATACCGCGACACGGTGCAGGATATTTTAGGGGTTCTGCATTTGATTCCCGAAGAAGCGGGCAGGAGATTGGAACTGATGATAACCGGGCAGGTTTCGTCGGGTGGAGCGATGCCGGTGGTCAAACCATGGGCGCACAATCCGGGTGAAGAAGAACCTCCGGAGAAAGAAGAATTCCGGTCGGATGACTGCATGTGGTTATTTAACACTATCCCCGCTTACGTAAAGGAAACGGGAAATGTTTCTTTTTATGATAAAATCCTCCCCTATGCCGATTCGGGTGAAGACACGGTACTCGGACACATGAAACAGGCTATCAAATTCAGTCTCGACCACTTGGGAACGCATGGGCTTCCCTGCGGACTCTCCGCTGACTGGAATGACTGTCTCGAACTCGGCTACGAAGGCGAAACCGTATTTGTGGCTTTTCAGCTTCGCTATGCTTTAAAAACATATATAGAAATTTGTGAAATGCTCGAAAGGACAGAAGAAGTCGAATGGGCGAAACCTCATCTCGACATTCTCGATAAAAATCTCGAAAAGCACGCATGGGACGGTAATTGGTTTATAAGGGCTTACAGGTACGACGGAATGAAATTCGGTTCAAAAGAGAACGATGAAGGCTCGCTCTGGCTCAACCCTCAATCCTGGGCTATATTGAGCGGACACGCCGATAAAAAACAGAGTAAAAAAATTATGAAAGCGGTCAAAGAGCGGTTGGCTACGGATTACGGCATAATGGTGGTAGATCCCCCTTACGAAAAGACCGATCATAAAGTCGTAAAAGCGTCGCTTTTCAACAAAGGAATGAAGGAAAACGCGTCCATTTTCTGTCACACCCAGGGATGGGCTATAGCCGCGGAAACGCTTCTCGGCAATGGAAATCAGGCTTATGAATATTTACGCGCTTTTATGCCGTCGGCGTACAACACAAAAGCGGAAATACGTGAAATAGAACCTTACGTTTATTGTCAGTACACACACAGCAAATACAGCCCCCGCTACGGAGCTTCACGCCTGCCCTGGTTAAGCGGCTCTGCTACCTGGGCTTATTACACAGCCTCACAATATATACTGGGGATTCAAACCGTTTATAAAGGATTGAGAATCGATCCATGTATTCCGTCGAGCTGGAAAAAATTCAGCGTACAGAGAAACTTTAGAAATAAGAAACTCGAAATTAAAGTTAAAAACAATTCAGGCGTTCAAAAAGGCGTAAAAAAAGTGATTCTTAACGGAAAGGAAATCGAAGGGAATTTCATTCCTTTCGAAAAGATGAAAAAAGAAAATACCGTTATCGTGGAGATGGGATAATTCTTTTAGAAGCGGATTTACAAAAAAACATAACCACAGAGCCGCGGAGAACACAGATACCATGAAGGGATTAGAAACAATGCCAGTAAGAAGTTCAGGGATTATGGATTAAGTGGTAAGTGTTTTTTCTTAATCCTTGCTTTTCTTTGCGGCTTCTCATCTAATCCTTAATCCTCACTTAACTTCTCGCTTTTCTTCTAATCCTTAAATAATTGCAACTAAAACACTAATTTAATTATTAATGTTGAATGTTTAATGTTAAATTAAAAACTCAAAATTGAAAACTAAAAATTCTTTTAAGCTGTCAGCCGAGACTGTGAGCTTATTTTTCTTCCTAACGTCCTGACATTCTAACAATTTTATTAGCCACGGATTAACATTGATAGAAAAAATGTTCTGTTTTAAAAAAACAAGGGAATTACGGGTATACGGGATTTTATTCGTAGTAACCGAACAAAAAAGTCGGTTCTATTGACATTCAAAGACAAAACCTTTATTATTGCATATGAACATTGAGTTTTGGGAGCATTTATAATGGGAAATGATGAAAAAGTTAAATACTGGATAGATATTTCTAAATATGATTTAGAAACTGCCGAGGCAATGTTAAAGAGTAAAAAGTTTTTATATGTAGGATTTATGTGTCATCAGGCTATTGAGAAAATCCTGAAAGGGTACTATTACTCCACTTATAAAGAAGTCCCTCCCTTCACACATAATTTGACATATCTCGCGGAGAAATGTAATATTTATAAAGAATTTTCAGACGAAGACAAAGACCTTATCGATACATTGGAACCACTTAATGTCGAAGCAAGATATCCAACTTATAAAAAGAAATTATTGCGAAACCTGAACCATAAAAATTGTTTAGAAATACTCAAGAAAACAAAAAAATTATATCAATGGATAAAAAAGAAGCTGTCAAAAAAGTAAAGAAATATTCAAATTTGCTTAAGAACCATTTTCCGGTAAAAATGGTAATACTATATGGCTCCTATGCTAAGTCAAAAGCAAGAAAGGAAAGTGATATAGATGTAGCTGTGATAGTTGATGAAACAAACAAAGATTTTTTAGCATCGGAAGTAGAATTATATAAATTAAGGAGGAATATTGATATACGCATAGAGCCTGTTTTAATTGAAAAAAATAATGATGAAAGTGGTTTCTTAGAACAAATTTTAAAGGAAGGATTGGTCGTATATAGCAAAGAATAAAGTGTTTGGAAATATTCGGTGGAATTAAATCAGAAGTTGAACGGAATGCACATTAATAAGCGTTTCTTTTCGTTTAATTTGGAATCAGAAAGAATAGTAAGGAGGGGTTTTAATCTGAGGCAATCTGCGTGCTATTAAAAAATTGAACGCAGATTCACAGGAAAGTTTTTAAAATATATCTCATGTATTCAGTTAACTTCCACGGTTCTCAGAAGATCGAATATTTGTCCGGCGGTTTTTTCGTTTATATCTCTGTTGTGCTCTATGGCTTCTTTCCCCGCGTTGTAAATATTTCCCATGTAATATCTCCTGAAAAGAAAATAATAAACAATAAAAGCGTTTCCGTATTCTTCTTGTAACAACTTGTAAATAATAAAGTAAATATTCGCGCCGTTTAAAACCAACGCGTTAATCCCGTCACCCGCGTTTCCAACGTACATCTGTCCTGTACCGGGAATGAAAGTCGAAAGCCACTTCGCGGTACCGGGAGATTTGTATTCTATATCTTCCGCCTTAGAAAGTAAGGAATCGACTATATAAGCGGCTTTATAATTACTTTCTTCCTTAAAATATACTTCCAGCGCGTCTTTCGCGGATTCCCACTCATAACAATAAAGATGAGCCACACCCAGAAATAGCGACGCCTTCCTTCTTATTTCAGGAATTTTACTAAAAGATATCAACTTTAGCAAAACCAACTTTGCTTCACTGTATCTCCCCCATGCGATGTAATTAACCGCTATGTCTATTTTTCTTTCATCTTTTACAGAATCGGTAAACGCGGTTGCCACAGAAGATTCAAACGCGTCCAAAGATTTTTCCGGATTATATATATTCCTGTAGGCAAGTCCGATTTTATAGTAAGAATAACTAACATCCGCTTCGGTATCATTGAAAAAGATATAACGCTGATATTCGGTTATCGCTTCATTATAAAATCGTGAATCAAAAAACTTATCGGCAAGGTCGAGTACAGCGTCTTTTCCGTAAAGAGGCAAACAAAAACAGATTAGAAAAAAAAGAAAATACCTGCTAAAAATTTTCATTCAAATACTTATTGACGGACAGTCTAAAAAAAACTTCCTGTTCCTCATTGTAAATATCCGCGGCAACTACCGAACCGTAAATATTCCCCAGATAAAAAACACCACCCACAACTCCGAAAATCCAACCCTTCACGGAATGAATACCATCAGCTTTAAACCCCTCGTATGCCTGCCATCCCGTAATACCAACCGTGAAAAGCGAATAAAAACCATCCGTGGGGCGGTTACAGTAAAATTTACCCGCGCCCGGAATGACCGCGGAAAAGGCTCCGGAAACAAACGGATTTTTTCGGGGTAGGTTCTGACCTGTTTCTATAAAGGTTAATAATTGTCCCTGTAAAATATCCGTAGTGTGTAAAACCTCTCTTGCACTATCCCATTCTTTTTGCTGTATATAATTTAGAGCAATCAATTGCTTAACCTTCTTATCTATATTCTTCAACGAATCATTTAAAAAGTGAGTTTTTAAAATTTCATTCGATTGTTTAAAACTATCGACAAAGGAATAATTTAAACCCATTTCGAAATAAGCCTCATCCATAAGATCGCTCCGCGAGTATTCTTTAACAATTCTCTGGAAATAGCCTATCGATTTTTTATATCTTTCAGCAAATCGGTAACACAAAGCAATTTTAAAGAAAACAGAATCCGCATCTCGAGTAAATGAATCCGACGCGAAAAGAAAACGCTGATACTCTCCCGCGGCACGTTCATACTGACCCTCATTAAATAAGTACTCCGCGAAAGAGTAAATATTCTCAGGCTTAAAATATTCAAAATCGGAATTTTCCGACCGCAGAGAAAAAGCCAAACAAAAGAATATAAGGAAAAACGACTTTAAACTTATCATTCATCAAAACTCGAATAAAATTCCAATTGCGAAAGAAAAAAATCATATAAAGTAGATTTATCATCCGTACTCCCAAGGTAATAAATTCCCATGGGAAAATCTATCGCGTAGCCGGTTTCGATGTCCGGGAAATAATATTTTCTGGAAAGGCTGAAACAGCGCTGTAGTCTATCGCTTCCCATAAGCAAACCATGTATAATTCCATATTCCTGAATAGCTTTCGTCATAAAACGAGAACAGGTCAGGGTAAAAATACAGGAAGGAATATCCTGGGAAGCAATAAATATCTGGTAAAGTCTTATAATTCCGGTAAAAGCGAGTCTTACTTCTGAAGTTTCTTTCAAATTAAAAAAGGATTTATATCTTTCATCGGTTTTTTCAGTTATAACCGGATTGAACTCCGAAATAAAATCCATTTGGTTTTTAGTCCCAGTAGAAGGGGAAAAACCCAATGATAAGAACACGATTATCAGGTTTACCATTTAGTCTCCAGAATCAACATATATAACATAACAATCGACTCCTTCTTCCTCTAAACTTACTTTGTTTATACTACCTGTCAAGAGTAAATATTCCTTACCTACTTTTCCAACAATAAGAAAACAAAGTTAATTACAATTTTATTAAAATTCAACCCTTTTTTTTTATGCAATATGGTCCACATTTAATTATCTTTCGCTTTCGGGTCTTTGCGACAAAACTTCTTCTTGACAAACCATTAAAAACAACTAAGATTTAGGAAAGTATTTCATCTTAATCCTAATAAAGGAGGAAAAAATTATGGATACAGGATTATTAATAGTTTCTCTTATTTTTTTCTTAATCGGAATCGGACTTATCGTATCAGCCTATAAGATGTATAAAAAATCTAAATTTTTCAACGCAGCCAATTTGCAGTCGATAGATTACATCAAAGCAGGTCCTGTTAAAGTAAAAGGGAAAATCGTAACCGACAAAGCATTGTCGAGCCCATTTTCAAAGAAATCCTGCATTTATTATCGATACCGAACAGTGTCGACTAAATTTAAATCGGCAACAGGTGGACCATCCCCATCAAAAGCTGCACCGCAGATAGTTGCCAGCGGAGAAAATTCACTATCTTTCGACCTGGATGACGGAACCGGACAC
>CAZSEX010000070.1:0-5560 GCA_964606065.1 uncultured bacterium
GATTTAACGAATCTAAAAATTATCCTCAGACTCTTATTTCTTGAAAGGTACGAGGATTTGATCGAATTTGCTATACTTCCCGGAGGCAATATCAAGAAAGAAAAAATAACAAAAGCCAGTATAAAAAGCCCGGATTCCCTGGAAGATTTTTATAGAGGAACGCTTTACGCTTCGCTTCTTGAGTGGAAAGATTCTTTTTCGATTTTGGAAAGAGAATCCGAGAAAGTGCTTATTTCTTATCTGAAATCTGTAGCTTTTGAATCTATAGGTGTAGAACCAGTCGTCGCTTATTTGCTTTTGAAGGAAAATGAGATAAGAAATCTGCGTGTAATTTTTGTCGGAAAAATGAACGGAGTGGGGGAGAACTTGATTGGAGAGAAATTAATATTATGAAAATTGCTTTTGCCGGTCCTTACGATCTTGTTTTTCCGTTTAAATCTCTTGGCGCGGAGATAATAAATACAGAAGATAAAAATATCGAAGAGATAAAAGGCGAAATCGAAAGTTCCGATTTCGCTATTGTTTTTGTTTTTGAAAGTGTATTTAAAAAGTTGATGAAGTATGAAGATCTCATATCCAGTCCGGAAATTAATGTCGTCCCTATACCCGGGATTGAAGGCAGTCAAGGATATGGAAAAGAGAGAATACGCGATATGGTTAAGAAAGCTGTTGGAATGGATATAGGAGGCTTTAATGAGTGAAGGTAGAATAGTAAGAGTTTCAGGCCCTCTTGTTGTAGCGGAAAATATGAAGGGTTCGAAAATGTACGATGTGGTTCAGGTTGGAGAAGAAAAACTGCTCGGTGAAATCATTGAATTGGAGGGAGATTTAGCTTCCATTCAGGTTTATGAGGAAACAGAAGGAATCGGCGTCAATCAACCCGTTTTTCTTACCGGAGAACCTCTTTCCGTTAGTCTCGGACCCGGTTTAATCGGGTCTATTTATGACGGAATTCAGCGTCCACTGGATAAAATAAAGGAAAAATCCGGAGATTTCATTTCGAGAGGAATAGCGGTAAACGCTATAGATACAGGAAAAAAATGGGAATTCAAACCCGCAAAGAAAAAAGGAGATAAGGTAGTAAGCGGTGATATTCTCGGTACCGTGAAGGAAACGGTTTTAATAGAACACAGGATAATGGTCCCTGTCGGGGTAAAGGGAACCATAGAAAAGATAGAAAAGGGTAATTTTACGGTTAAGGATGTCGTCGCGGTTATAAAAGGCGAAAAAGGTAAAAAAGAAATCACAATGGAACAGAGATGGGGCGTGAGAAACGCTCGCCCTGTAAAAAAGAGGCTTGCTCCCACATCCCCGCTTTTTACCGGACAGAGAATTATAGATACTTTCTTTCCTATAGCCAAAGGCGGTACAGCCAGTGTTCCCGGGCCTTTTGGTTCGGGTAAAACAGTCATTCAGCATCAACTTGCTAAATGGGCGGAAGCTGAAGTGGTTGTTTATATAGGTTGCGGGGAAAGAGGAAACGAAATGACGGATGTTCTTAATGAATTTCCGGAGCTCGAAGACCCGAAATCAGGCGAACCTTTAATGAAGCGAACAATTCTCCTGGCAAATACTTCAAATATGCCTGTCGCGGCAAGAGAGGCTTCGATTTATACAGGTATAACCATCGCTGAATATTTCAGGGATATGGGTTATTCCGTAGCTTTAATGGCGGATTCTACTTCCAGATGGGCTGAGGCGCTGCGTGAAATATCCGGGAGACTTGAAGAAATGCCCGGCGAAGAGGGATATCCGGCTTATCTGGGTAGTAAAATAGCTGAATTTTACGAAAGGGCAGGAAAAGTTAAATGTCTTGGCAGCGATGACAGGGAAGGGGCGGTTTCGGTCATAGGAGCTGTTTCTCCTCCGGGCGGAGACCTCTCGGATCCGGTTGTACAGAATACTCTCAGGGTTGTTAAAGTATTCTGGAGTCTCAAGGCTGAGTTGGCTTACGCCAGACATTTTCCCGCTATAGATTGGTTGACCTCCTATTCGCTGTATATGGATAATGTCAAGGAATATATGGATAGTGAAGTGGCTGAGGATTTTCTGGAAATAGAGCAGGAGGCGATGAAACTCCTGGAGGAAGAGGAGGAATTACAGGAGATGGTCAGGCTTGTCGGGGAAGACGCTCTTTCCGCGAGGGAAAGAAGAATACTGATTACGGCGAGACTCATACGAGAAGACTTCCTGCATCAAAACGCGTTTCATGATGTTGATACCTATACTTCAATAGAAAAACAATATCAAATGTTAAAAAATATTATTGTCTTCCACAGAGAAGCGGAGAAGCACGACGCTAAACCCGAAGAGCTGGAAAATCTCGATATTCTTGAAAATATTGCCCGTATGAAGTTTGTCGAGGAAAAAGAGATGGAAAAAATTAAGAATTTACAGAGTAAAATTAAGGAAGCAATGAGTAATATTGCGACCGTTAAAGAGGAGGTGGCGACATGAGAGTAGAATATCAGGCTGTTTCGGATATTGCCGGTCCTCTTCTTTTTGTTGAGGGCGTCAGTGGTGTTAGTTACGGAGAATTATGCTCGATTACACTACCCAGCGGAGAAGAAAGAACAGGTAAAGTGCTTGAAGTTCATAGAGATAGAGCTATGGTTCAGGTTTTCGAAGGTACCAGCGGTATCGATATTCCGGAAACCACTGTTATTTTTCAGGGTAAAACCATAGAAATGGCTCTTTCTCGTGATATATTAGGTCGTGTTTTTGACGGTATGGGCAGGGTTATCGATGACGGACCGGAAATACTACCGGAAAAAAGAAGGGACATTAACGGAGAGCCTATTAATCCCTACGCGAGAGAGTATCCTAACGAATTTATACAGACAGGAATATCCACGATAGACGGTTTGAATCCGATTGTCAGAGGACAAAAATTACCATTTTTCTCAGGTTCCGGTTTGCCTCATAATAAAGTGGCTGCTCAGGTAGTAAGACAGGCGAAAGTGTTAGGTTCGGAAGAAAGCTTCGCTGTTGTATTTGCAGCTATAGGAATTACTTTTGAAGAAGCAGAGTTTTTTAGAAATGATTTCGAGAAAACCGGCGCTCTTGAAAGAGTGGTTATGTTTTTAAATCTCGCGAACGATCCGGCGATCGAAAGAATATCCACACCCAGAGCTGCCTTAACCGCCGCCGAGTATCTGGCTTTCGATTTAGAAATGCATGTTCTCGTCGTGGTTACAGATATGACTAATTATTGTGAAGCACTGAGAGAAATCTCGGCTGCCAGAAAAGAAGTCCCGGGGAGAAGAGGTTATCCCGGTTATCTTTATACAGACCTTTCTACTGTTTACGAAAGAGCCGGAAGAATAAAAGGAAATAAAGGTTCAATAACCATGATGCCTGTTCTTTCCATGCCGGAAGATGATAAGACTCATCCTATTCCGGATCTTACCGGTTATATTACAGAAGGACAGATTATCTTCTCTCGTTCGCTTGAAAGAAAAGGCGTTTCACCTCCGATAGATGTTTTACCTTCGCTTTCGAGACTTAAGGACAAAGGTATAGGTGAAGGAAAAACAAGAGAAGACCACGCGGACCTTTACAATCAATTGTATGCCGCATATTCGAGAGGCAAAGAAGCAGAAGAACTTTCTGTAATTCTCGGAGAAGCTGCTCTTTCAGAAATGGATAAAAAATATCTTGAATTTATGAACAGATTCGAAGCGGAATACGTCAGTCAGGGTGAATATGAAAATAGAAGTATAGAAGAGACATTAGATTTAGGATGGAAACTTCTTTCGATATTCCCGAGAAGAGAGTTAAAAAGAATTAGTGATGAATATCTGGATAAATACTTCGCGAAATTTGGCGGGAAAGAAGAAACGGAAGAGAATGAAGAAGTAGAAGGGGGAAAGAAAGCGCGAAAAGAAAAAGAAGATACAAAGGATAAGAAAAAAGATAAAGACAAAGAAACTAAAAAGCAGGAAAGAGATAAGAATAAGGCCAAAAGTAAAAAAGGCGAGAAAAATAAGAAAACCAGCAAAAAAGGAAAAAGTAAAAAAAAGTAAAAATAAAATGAACAAGAAAATTAAAGGAGTAAAGGGCAAGATATGGCTACTCAGGTAAACGCGACCAGGATGGAGTTGCTCAATCTTAAGAGGCGGCTCAATATCGCGAAAAGAGGGCATAAATTATTAAAGCAGAAGCAGGATGAGATTCTCAGAATACTTCAAAAAACTATAGAAGAACTTTCTTCTATCAGAGAGGAAGTGGAAAAGCAGTTATCGGAAGCTTTGAAGCAATTTTTCCTGGCAAGGGCGTACGAGGATAAAGATATTTTTGAGGGTTCTTTTTTAATGCTCGATGCCGATATCGAGTTATCCAGGGAAACTCAAAAAGTTATGAATGTTCCTCTTCCGGTTTATCAGAAAAGTTTTAAAGGAGAACTTATTTCTTATGGGTTTGCTATGACTTCGCCCTCCCTCGATATTGCTCTGAAGAATTTAATGGAAGTTTTTGAAAGATTAATTCAACTGGCGCAATTGGAAAAAAGAATTATTCTGCTGGCGGAAGAAATGGAAAAAACAAGACGTAGAGTAAATGCTCTTGAGTATATTCTTATTCCGGAGATTGAGAGTTCTGTGCGAGAAATAAATATGAAACTCGAGGAAAGAGAAAGAGAGAAAAATTCGCGTCTTATGATAATTAAGGATGTGATAAGGGGATAATATGTCTCTTTTTATGTTTATTTTAGGTCTGTCGATGACAGAAATTCGTATAGACTGTCTCTTAGATACCACGGCTAAGATGGTTCCCCTTTATCCTGAGATGAAGGGAATCAATACTCTCGAGGCAAGGATATTCGAATTTACGAACATTGAGCGTGAGAGGAAAGGCTTGAAAAGTCTGAAATTTGATAAACGGCTCAGGATTGCCGCAAGACAGCATTCTGAAGAGATGTTAAAAGATAACTATCTTTCTCATGGTTCTTCGAATATTCTTAACAAAACTTCGGTTCAGCGAATATATAACTCAGGATTACCTATTCTGAGAGTTGGAGAAAACGTAGCTGAAGATGTTGGCAACTTAATTCCATTTCTTTTTAGAAAAAATATTGATTCCCTTGCTAAGAGAATTGTGAACGGGTGGATGGAAAGTCCTGGTCACCGCAAAAATATTCTGGAACCCGATTTTACGCATATGGGGATAGGCTCTGTTGTAGAAGGAGAAACTCTTAAAGTAACGCAGAATTTTGCTGATTGCTCAGATTTTATGGTTGATAGCGTTTTGGCTAAAGTACGGGAAAGGAAATATCTCCTGTTGATTTATATGGGCTCGTTAATGTCTGAAATCCGAATTTTTGATGATGGCAAGCCATTGGAAGAAGATTCTTTATATTTGTATTCAGGATTAATTGGTGTTCCTTTAGAGAGAGATTCAAGTCTTCATAAGGTTGAACTCTGTGTGAAAGAAAAACAACTTTACCGTTGTGGCGTAAGACTCTTTGTTTATACAGGATGTCAAATGGAAGCTATTTTTCAACCGGCGAGTTCAAGTTATAAATAAGAAGCCGGAAGTTAGAATCTATAATCCCCAGCCAATC
>CAZSEX010000071.1:0-5450 GCA_964606065.1 uncultured bacterium
AGGCATTTAAGAGATATATTGAGCAAAATTGGAGAATATAAGCAAAAAAACTGAATCCATTTTTCCCTAAATACATGGGAGAAAAAATCACGTAAGCAATAATAATACTTGTTTCACCGATACCTAAAAACTCTTTCTTAAGGTCTCAGCTGCAACCTTGGTTCTCCCCATTCTTCAAGGTATCTTTGAAAAGTTTCTTTTATTTCCGGGTTATCGGTCTTCACCTCCAAATTTCTTATTTTATTTTCGAACTTTTTACCCCAGAGTCCCGTAATAAGAGTTATCACTCCAAATAAAAAAAGTATAAGAGCGGCTTCTCCAAATAATTTATTCAATGCCAGAACACCCAGAACGGCTATAAATAATATAAAGAAGACAATATAGTATACCGCGAGTTTCATATTGAGATTAATAACTTCTCTAACTATTTCTAAATCGTTCATGGATATAATCACACCATTTGTTTCCCTTAACGCTGCTTTTATTTTTGAAACGGCATAGAAATGAAAAATCAAAGCGACTACTACTGCGGAACCGAGAATAAAAAGAGAGATTAGAAACATAAAGCCTCCTTAATTTAATGAATTTTAAAGAGAAAAGTCTCATATGTCAAGATATTTTTTTTACAGAGAACACAAAGATCAGTACGCATCTATAAAAAAATAGAACATTACATTCCCTGCAAATTCTACATGTTAATATTGGTGTTCGGATAGATGTTTTCCCGCACTGCGTTCCCTTGACTTTTAAATTGTTAAACTTATGTTCAATAACGGAAAAAGGAGGATTCATGCAAAACCCTATCACTTTTAGAATAATTATAAAAAGTATATTATTAACATTAACTATGTTATTCGGTTTTTCTTTCTGCAATAAATCTAAAAACGACAGTTTCGCAAATTTAATCAAAAACATAGAAGCCGGTAAAAATCTCGACGTCGAATTAGTTTTCAAATGTGAATATCCTCTTGTGGCAGTAGACTCCGATAAAGAAGGGAATTTCTACCTTATAAGCTATACCGGAGATGTCTATATGATTTCTGAAAACGGGACCGCGGATACAATTTATTCCGGCATAGAAAGCTGCGGATTCAGCTTTACTTCCCTTACTGTTCTGCCGGAGGGAGACTTATTAACAAACGATTGCGTGAATGATAAAGATGTGCTGTTCAAGATAAATAAAAAAGGAGAAAAAACTGAATTTCTGAGCATGGAAAGTAATTTGCTTACTCTTGCTTCCGACATTTCCGGAAAAATTTACGCGGGAGCCTGGGTCAGCGAAGGAAATCTCACCGTAAACTTCAACCCTAACCATTTATCTGCAGCTGACTACATTGCAGGAAAGATTCTGGAAATAGATAAAAACGGAAACGTCGAGGAAATATATGAAGGCGGAATACCTATGTGCTTGAGAACCGATGCATCGGGTAAATTAACCGCCGCTATATGGGGAGAGAAAGGCAGCTTCGAAGCCGAGTCGAAAAGTTATTCTGTGGCAGACCTGCGTCATATATTCTGGGTAACTTTGAGTGAAAACGCCAATATAATATACCCGGAGAAAACGGGAACTATAAATACAGAGGACTTGAACGCTATTTCGTCTTTTGTATTTCTTGATAATAGCTCTATTATCGCTCAGGGTATACACGAAATCGGAGGAGCGGGGCTTTACCTTTTAAAAGAAGGAAATATTCCGATAGAACTTACCTTTAATCAGGAAAAAATAACCCACAGCATAACCGGGCTTGAAGTATCGAAGGGAAATCTGTATTTTATAAATGTAGACGGCAAGCTTTATAAGGTAAAATAATATCTCTCGTTACCGATAAAATTTTATAAAAACCGCAATCTTCAGGGAATAAACTTCTCCTGTAAAATCCAGGTTGTTTTGGACTAAAAAATCTGATTACCAATAGCTTGACAGACAATCCGATCGAAGTAATAATATATTATAACTATGAAAGACAGGATTACTGAAAAACACCTGAAAATTGCGATCGCGTTAACTTCATTCTATTTTATTGTCGAAGTTTTCGGCGGTTTTATTTCAGGTTCTCTTTCTCTTCTGGGCGACGCAGGGCATATGTTAAGAGATGTGTTCTCGCTTTTAATTACACTGGGAGCGATGAAAATCGCGGAAAGACTTCCAACAAAAACTAAAACTTTCGGTTATCATAGAGCTGAGATTTTAGCGGCTTTTATCAACGGTTTACTTTTAGTTGGTGTAAGCATCTGGATATTCCGGGAAGCGGTCGACAGATTTACCAATCCCATCCCTGTAAAAAGCCCACTTATGTTTTCCATCGCTCTTATTGGCTTGATCGCGAATCTTTACGTCGCTTCAAAATTACACGGAAGCGATGATCTAAATATAAAGGCGGCTTTTTTACATGTATTTACGGATACTCTTGCTTCTTTTGCTGTTGTCCTTGCCTCGGTATTGATATTTTTTACCGGACAGACCATCGTAGACCCTATACTCGGTGTGGCGATAGCGGTTCTTGTCCTTTCGTCAGCTTTCACGATAATTCGTGACGCACTTAATATTCTATTGGAATTCACACCAAAAAATATCGATTTCGACACACTCGTAGAAGGTATAGAAAAAATCGAAGGCGTCGAAGGAATACACGATATACACTTATGGAGTCTGTGTTCTAACTTAAACGTTATGGATGCTCATATCTTTACAAATATATCCGATATGAACAAAATCGAATATCTAAAAGCAACAATCAAGAAAAAATTGGGAAAATTCAATATCAAACACTCGACGCTCGAATTCGAATACGAAGAATGCGCTCGAAAAAATAGAGTTGAAAAAATCGAACATTAAAAACCGAAAAAACGCGACACATAAAATTTGTCGTTAGTAATATATAATTTACAATTTAAAAATTTAAGTGTTTTGTTTTCAATCACTTGTCATCTGGAGCCGTTTTTGTAGGAATTTTGACGGGAGGTTTATATTAAGAAAAAAGGTTCAAAAAATCTTAAAAGCCAGCCTGAAAAAAAATTAGAACAGGCGAAAAAAAAGATCGTCGAGCTCGAAAAAGAGAGCAAAAATTTTAAGAAAGTAAAGGAAGAATTAAGGGTTGAAAGAGACAAATTTAAAGGCATAATCAGCTCTCTTTCGGAAGGTCTGGATATAATCGATAAAAATTACCGGATATGTTTCCAAAACGAAACATTGATTAAGCGATTCGGAGATCTAACCGGCAAGCTTTGTTATCAATCATATATGAAACGTAAATCTCCCTGTGAAATATGCCAGTTAAAAAAAGCTTTCCGTACGGGGAAAACACAGAAATCTGAACTAAAAGCTCCTGACGGAAGAATTTATGAAATTAGCTCTACTCCTTTTAAAGACATAGACGGAGAAACAAAAGCAATCGAAATTGTCCGGGACATTACCGATTTCAAAAAAACCGAAGAAAAAATCCGCATAAGTGAAAAAAGATTCCGGGAGCTTTTCGATCACATGAGCAGCGGCGTGGCGATATATGAGGCAATAAAAAACGGAAAAGATTTTATATTTAAAGATATAAATAAAGCCGGGGAGAAAATAGAGAATTTAAAACGAAAAATTATAATCGGAAGAAGTGTTTTAGAAGTCTTCCCCGCAATAAAAGAATTCGGTCTCTTCGACGTGTTTAAGAAAGTATGGAAAACCGGAAAACCGGAACACCATCCCGTTACATTTTATAAAGACAAACGAATCGAAGGCTGGAGAGAAAATCACGTTTACAAATTGCCTACGGGAGAAATCGTTGCAGTATACGATGATGTGACGGCAAGAAAAAAAGCACAAGAAAAACTTAAAGAGAGTGAAAAGCGCTTCAGACAATCCATTATGAACGCGCCTCTTCCCGTAATGATTCATAAAGAAAACGGCAAAGTAGTATCTGTCAATAAAGCATGGACAGAAATAAGCGGATATACATTGGAGGATATTCCAACCATTGAGGGATGGACGAAAAAAGCTTATGGTATAAGCAAAAAACTCGTCGAAAAAACTATAGACAAACTATACAAAATAAAAGGAAGGGTGGAAGCCGGCGAATTCGAGATTAAAACCAAAAGCGGGACCAAACGCACATGGCTCTTCAGTTCCGCTCCTATGGGAAAATCTCCAGATGGACTGAAACTGATTGTCAGTATGGCGCTGGACATAACCGAACGTAAAGAAAAAGCGGGAGAATACAAAAATTTAATCGACGGTATGAACGATACCGCTTTTGTCATAAACTTTGAAGGAAAATTTGCCGAGGTTAACAATACCGCTGTCGAGGTTCTGGGTTATACCAGAGAAGAATTACTCGGTATGGGTCCGGTAGACATAGATACTCATCTTTCTTCTGATGATATCGGGAACCTGATTAAAGGCATGAAGAAAGATGACAAACAGGTTTTCCCAACCGAGCATAAAACCATGGACGGACGGATAATTCCTGTAGAAATTAGTTCCAGCCGCATAATGTATAACGGCAAACCCCATATTTTAAGTATTGCCAGAGATATAACAAAAAGAAAAAAAGCGCAGGAAGCTCTGAGACAAAGTGAAGAACGGCTTTCTGCCGTTTTTAATAACACTTCTGATCTACAGATACTCTTTTCCTTCGAAAAAGGGGAAGGATTACGTATAATAAACGTAAATAAAACTGCTGTCGAAACCGCAAAAAGAATGGGTTTCGACGTGTCAAAGGAAAATTTTCTGGGCAAAAGCGTTAAAGAAATAGTTGAAAATTTTCTTAAACCAAACCAGAGAAAACCAGGAGAGACACAAAAAATTTTCCTTAAGGCAGCTAAAACGGGAACACCGGTGCATTATGAAGGAGATTATGTTTTCGGTAATAAGATTTTCAGCGCGGAAGTAACAATAGTTCCCATAGTGGATAAAAAAGGGGCGTGTTTGTATGTCCTCTGGATTGCTCACGACATCACGCAACGCAGGAAAGCGCTTGAAGAATTAAAAGAAAGCGAAGAGCGATTCCAGACAGTTATCGAAAACCTTCCGCATGGAGTTTGCCTTCACGATTTAAACGGCAATATGACACTCGTTAATAAAACATTATGTGAATTAACGGGTTATTCTGAAGAAGAACTCCTTACCATGAATGTTCAGGAAGTGGACCATAAAAGTGCTTCCAGAGACGACAGACATAATCTCTGGCTTAAATTAAACAAGGGAGGACATGATTATGTAGAATCGATCCTGCACCGCAAAGACGGTTCTACCTTTCCCGGGGTTATATATCTTAACGCGATTAATTTAAAAGATAAACCCATGATACTGGCAATAACTCAAGATACAACCGAGCGTAAAAATGCCATAGAGAAACTAAAGGAAAGCGAAGAAAGATTCCAGACGGTAATAGAACATCTACCGCACGCAGTTTCCGTACATGATCTTGACGGAAACTTTGTGCTGGTAAACAAAGCCTTGTGCG
>CAZSEX010000072.1:0-5438 GCA_964606065.1 uncultured bacterium
CGGTTCTTCCCGGGAATATCGATGGATACGGATGGAATGAGGATCAGTCGTGTTTCAACACCATCTCCAAACTACAAACATCCGTCCCGGAAGAAAGCGTGTAGTTTGAGAATACTGGATATAGGGAATTTTTATAATTGGGAAAAGTATGATTATATTAAATATAAATAAATATCTTGACAAAAGATTAAAACATGCGTATAATGAACTTTAGTAAGGAGTATTATAATTCGTAAACAATTATTGTTATGAGGGAATATGTGTTTAAAAAAAAGAATTGGACGTGGATTAACACGGATGGACAGGATAAAGGAAAAGGACTTACGGCTTTCGGCTTACAGCTGACTGCTTGAAAAAAGGAGGTAATGTATGCGGAATATTAAAGAATACGAAGTATTTAAAAAATCTCATAAGTTAGTTCTTGAGATTTATAAAATAACAAAGAATTTCCCAAAAGAAGAATTATATGGATTGATAAGTCAACTGCGAAGATCGGCTTATTCTATTCCAATGAATTTGTCGGAGGGTGGGACCAGGCAGGGAGAAAAAGAATTTTCTCAGTTTGTAAATATAGCTCTTGGTTCCTGTGAGGAAATGAGATATCAATTATTATTATCAAAAGATTTAGGTTATATAGATTTAGAAAGATTTGAAGAATTGGATAATAAAGCAGAAATTGTTAAAAAAATGCTCTCAAAGCTTTATCTTAAAGTAAGTAGCCGTAAGCTGTGAGCCGAAAGCTGAGAGCTGAAAAAACCGGAGGTTTTTATATGTTTAAAAAAGTATTAATTGTTGCAATGATTGGTTGTTTTCTACTCGGAATGGCGACGAAGGCGGAAGTTGAGAATGTGGGGGAGGAGGCTACAACTACTAAATCAGAAAAGACAGCGGCTAATGATGAGAATCGAGGTACAGAAAATTATGTGAAAAAAGTGATAATCGACGCCGATTGGGGTGATGGTCCTGGGGAGTTTGGAATGGATTTACAGCATAATCCTCCAAATGGTCCCGGTCCTTTAGCTTTAGACGGAAAAGGTATTTTATATATATATGATATCGAAAAGAAAAAGGTCTATAAATTTGATAAAAAAGGCGAGTTTTTAGGATCTATAAATGCTAAAGTAGGAAATAATGTTCTTATGGTTAAAAACAATGTTCTGTTTACCGTAAAAGGGGAATGGTCTACAGGAAAAATGGTAGAAAAAGTGTTGGCTCTTGATCCGGTTACTGGAAAAATAACAGCTGAAGCCGTACTTAAAAGAGAAGTGGATAATACTGCTTCAAGTGGTACTATGTATATCTCGAACGAAGGGAAAAATTTATTTCTAATAACTAACGGTGATAAAATAGCTTTGTCTAAAGAAGATACTGAAATAAAAATTAGGCGTGTAGACAGAGCATTTACTGTTGAAGAAAAAATGGCAAGTTTACAAGAAGGAAGGCAACGACTTAGGGTAGATTTAAGTTCGAAAAGAATATTAGTGAAGGTTGATAGCATTAAAAATAAAAGTGATGATATCTGGGGATATGATTTTCTAGGTAGTGATGAAAGGAGAAATTTATATATTATAAGGAAGAATCTTATTTTAAAATTTTCCGAAGATGGAAGATTAAAGGCAAAGATTAACCTCCCCACTGAAAATTCTGTAGGGGAAATGTCCATCCTTAATAGAACATTTGTTGCGCCTGAAGGTGATATTTATTATTTGTATCCCACTGGTAGAATTGTACAAGAGGGTTGGGAATTAAAGTTTATTCCTGGTAAAGTTCAGGTTGTCGAATGGGAATTGTAGTGATAGAAGGTTGATATGAAAAAGATACTGTTGTTAACTTTTATTTCGATTTTTTCCATTCAAGGAGCGGTTATAACAAGAGAAGGTATGATTGCGACCGCAAATCAATATATCCCTCCGATAAATGAATGGACGCCAGTTGTGGATAAAACCTCTCTTTCAACTAAATGGCAGAGCGAGTATAAAATAAAGAAAAACGGAGGGAATCCCCCTTATAATAAGATGCCTTACTGTTGGAGTGGATTTGACACTCCTTCAGAGCTTAAGTCCAGGGTTGAAAGAGCGAAGAATCCCTTACCAGCCGGTGGTTATGATACTAGAGATTTTGATTATTGCAGGGATTATATAGCGGGTATTGATTGCTCTGGTTTTGTTATTAGGTGTTGGGGGTTTAATTCTTATGTTGATTATCAAAGCAGTTTGCTGAATTATGCTTTGGAGATTGAGGAGGAGGCTTTAAAACAAGGAGACTTGTTAAGGAAATCTGGGCATTCTATAATGTATGTTAGTGGTCCTTTAAATAATTGTAATATATATGAATCTCAGGCGAGAGGTGAAGATATAGCTCCTTACTATCCTGGTGTTACTAATATAAGACGTAACATTAGTGACGACTACACCCCCTATTCCATCTTCCCCCAATTTTCAGACGAGAGTCCGGAAGATGGTGAATTAGTAGATTTACCGGAGGGCGAAACAACAATAGATATATCCCTTACAATAAAAGCCTCAGGAGATATAAATACCACCGGTGTCCGAATGTTTATCCAGAAAGACGGAGAGTCTGAAAAAAATATCGGAGATGTAAGTTTAGATAAAAAAGGTGATAACACCTGGGAATTAAAAAAAGAAGATTTTGATGTTAGTGAAGGTGGAAACTTTACGGTAAAAGTAATAGCCACGGAGAATTGGCCGACAGCTCTCGGCTTACGGCTGACTGCTTGGAAATGAGGTATCAGTTGTTATTATCAAAGGATTTGGGGTATATTAATTTAAAGAAGTACGAGGAATTAGATAATGAAGCAGAAGTTATTAAAAAAATGCTCTCAGTATTATATTGTAAGGTTAGTGGCCGTGAGCAGTCAGCTGAAAGCAGTGAGCTCGAAAAAGCCCGAAAGCTGAGAGCTAAAAACCGGAGGTAAAAATGCGTAACTTATTGTTAATTGTTTTATTAGTTTGTTTTTTACTTGGTATGGCGACGAGGGCGGAAGCGGAGAATGTGAAGAAGGAAGCGGAGACTACGACGACTGTGGGGGCTATTACGAACGAGGAATCGAAAACGAATGTTGAAAACAAAGAGCATTTTCATCTGGCGAAGTGGAAGAGAGATAAAGAGATAGATGAGGAAGTTAGAAAACTTATAGGAGAAATGGATATAGGGGCGAGAACTACAGATGATTTAATTTCTTATGTGTTTGCGAGTCCATTAGCGAGTATGAAACTATACAATATGGGAATAATTGCTTTACCTGAGATGTTAGATCAGATAAAGAATAAGAAATTACATCGCCACACGAGATTCGACCTTATAAGTCATCTTCCCTTAACGGAGGGGATTGAAGATTACAAAAGAGAAGTTATAGATACTTTAGGAAAAATACTTCTGGATGAAGATGAGGATACTTTAGTGAGGAACGGTATCTGTATTTATGCGTTTGAAGAATTTAAAGATACTTCTGCAACTCCTTATTTGATAGAAGTGATGGAAAACAAGAATAATCCTGATAAGGTGCGGTGGGCGGCAACCCATGCCTTTGTCTTTATCCATGATGAGAAGGCGATAAAACCTTTGTTGGAGAATATTAAATCAGACCCTTCCCTTGATGTTAAAAGAATTTCTATTTCTGCCCTTGGGGCGATAGGGAGGGAAACCAATAACAGAGAAATGGTTAAACCTCTTTTGAAAATTGTAGAGAAAGGCGAAATAGTAGAGAAGGGAGCCAGTAATTACTTTGAAATAAAAACGCTTCAATACCATGCTATCTCTTCTTTGGGTGCTATAAAAGAGGAAAGTGTAATGCCACTCCTTTTCGAGAAAGTTGAAAGCAAAGATAGAGCTAATTTTGATGTTACTATCGAAGCATTGGGCAACATTGGTGGTGCTAAAGCAAAAAAAGTTTTGATAAAAGTGCTAAAGGATGAAAAAGAGAGCGAGTTTATAAGAGTAAAAGCAGCGAAAGCTTTGTTAGAAACGAAAGACAAATCTGTAATTCCTGAGGTAGAAAAAACAGTATCTGGATTTAAAAATGAGGGTTTCAAAAAGATGCTCGGTAATTCCATTGAACAACTTAAGAATTCAGAGGATTAAAAAGATGGAAATAAAGAGATTTTTATTAATATTAATTGTGGGTTTATCTTTTGTTTCATATGCACAACAGAAGATTTCTCCCGGAGCAGAGATAGGAGATGCGATATTCAGACCAAAAGTTTTAAAAGTTCCAGGATTAGATTTATTAGATTTTGGGCATGCTGCCATTTACAGGTGTAGTGATGGAACAACGGATTGGGAACCACTTTTATCCGATTTACTTAATTCAAGTGGAACCCATTCTGTTATACAGGCATCGGGAGAAGGTGCGGTTGTTTCCTGGTTGCCTTATGGTAGCGCCTTTGGTTCTTCTCAATGGATGAAGGGATACGGGTTTACAGTTCCAGGAGGACTCTCGGTAGAAGACAGGAAAGCATTGATCGAGCTCGCGAGAGATCAATATGGAGCAAGATATCCCTGGCCATTCTGGCCTCCCTCTGAAAATAAATGGTATTATCCCAAAATAATGACACCTAACAGTTTTTCTGGCTCGGGAGATGGTTTTTTCCGTTGTGATGGTTTAGTTGAATATGTTTACGAGCAAGTAGCCATGGGATTTTTATCAGAAGAGGAGAAGCGTCATTGTTGGCTCTGGGATGGAGAAGGTAATTGGATAGGATGGCCTAAATTAAAACCAAGCTCATTAATGTACAGGATGTCTGCTGAATACGCTACGCCTTCTGAGTTAGAAGTAAGTTCTCCCGAAGATGGAGATATTATAGAAGATGAAGTTAATATTGAATTTACCGCTGATGATGGAGCAAATGGATCGGGGATAGACGCTGTTTTTATTTACGTAGATAATAGGTTGGAACATAAAGATGATGGGGATTCAGATGGGTCTAAAAAGGTAGATTACAATTGGGATTGTTCAAATACTGATGAAGGGAATCATTATATTAAAATAGATGTTTACGATAGAGCTGGTAATCTTACCGAAAAGGAAATCGAGGTTTACAAGGGAGGTGCTCCGATTGTCACCTCAACCGATCCTTCAAAAGATTCAAGAGATATTGCTGTAGATAAATCTCACATGACTATCACTTTCTCAAAGCCCATGGATCAGAGTGTGGCTGCCGGGGCGGTAAATATTAGTCCTTCTTTTGGACGTATAACTTCCTGGGCGGATGAAAAGACGCTTAATTTAAAAATTGTGGATACACTTAATTATTGTGAAGAATATACGGTTACAGTTTCGGATATTCTTAGAGATACATCGGGAGTAAGGCTCGATGGAAATAAGGACGGCAGAGCCGGTGGTAATCATATCTTCACATTCACCACCGAACCGCCGCCTGTAAAACTTGCTTTTGATCCGCCGAGCAGTCGTGCTCATT
>CAZSEX010000073.1:0-5245 GCA_964606065.1 uncultured bacterium
GATTAAACCGTAATCAACATTCAAAATTCAAGACCAGGCCCCTCTTTTGTAAATTTGAGGTTAAAATCGGCAGCTCTTCTTTATGGTAAAAATACTTGACTTAAAGCAATATTATATTACTTTTAATCTACAAATGAAGATTACCTTTATCGCGGAAACAAGATTTGCCGAAAAGAGCAGGATATGCAAAAAATGTTAAGTTATAGGGGTAGAAACATGCGTCTGCAAAGCAGGAAAAGCGAGTCGGCACCAATTAAATCGAGTCCACAGGTTAAATGGCTTTGGATCCTCCTGACCTTCATTCTGGTTGGAGTTCTCGGGTTATTTGAACTCTCCACAAATCCGGAGATTTCAATAGCACTTCTCTACTTGATTCCTGTAGCGGTAGCGTCATGGTTTATCGGGAGAAATTTCGGTATTGCTATTTCCGCCTTCATCGTTGCCATGTGGACTTTTGCCGAAATTGCCAAAGGCAAAGTTCACTCATCGGTTTCAATTCATTACTGGTACGCAGCAGTCAGACTGATTTTTTTTCTTGTCGTGACCACACTACTGGTAAAACTGAAGACTGCCCTGAATTCCGAGATGATAATGTCACGGCTTGATTTTCTTACCGACGTCATGAATTCACGTTCCTTTTACGAATTAGCTACTGTGGAACTCGAGCGGTGTAAAAGATATAAAGGGGTTCTTTCGGTTGCATATATGGATATGGATAATTTAAAAGTTATTAACGATAAATTCGGACACTCTAAAGGTGATGATGTCCTGCGAGCTGTAGCCGGCACCATCAAAGAGAATCTTCGAAAAACCGACATAGTGGCACGTATGGGAGGCGATGAGTTTATTATTCTGTTCCCGGAAACAGAGTACAAAGCCGCTGACAGAGCTGTTAAAAAAATACAGGATGCTCTTAAACAAAAAAAGGGGCTCAGGGAATTTTCTATCACATTCAGTATCGGTATTCTGACCTGCGAGTCCTGTCCCGAAAGCATAGATAAGATGATAGAGTTAGTTGATTCTCTAATGTATTCGATAAAAAGTCACAAAAAAGACGGAATGGCACACTCGACTTATAAGTAATAGAACTGTTTTAGAAATCAGGTTCTTTGTTTACAAATGTCAGGTCTTCTCTGACTTCGTAGATTCATAGAATCTAAGTTAAGTCACTTAAGTTTATATACCAAATAGACTCAACTCTTGACAATGTTAATTTAAAAAATATACTTAAATAGGTTGGGTTTATTAACAAATATGTCCAAAAAAAAATTTTTTATTTTTTTCTTACTGCTATTTACAGCTAATCCAGGGTTGTTTGCTTACAAAATTTTTCATGGCTCTATAAAGGATTTTGAAACAAAGAAGCCATTACCAACGGCAAGCATTCAAATCGAAGGAACTTACAGGGGAACGATTACTAATGACGACGGTATTTTTTCTATTAGATTAGACTCCCTCCCGGCAACTCTGGTTATCCATTATATAGGATATAAAACCGAGAAACTCATAGTCGAAGACAGTACCAAAGATAATGTTGCTATAGAATTAATTTTGATACCTGTACAGAGTGAGGGTGTTGTTGTCACAGGGCAAGATCCGGCAATAAATATAATGCGAAAAGTCATTAAGAAAAAACAGGAGATGAAAAGTAAACTTAAAACTTTTAAGGCTGAAATTTATATGCGTACATTTCTTTCCAATGAAGACAGTTTAACCCACATGCTCGAAACCGTATCCGATATTTACTGGGATAAAAAAAGAGGATTTAAAGAGGTAGTAAAAGCAAAAAAAGAATCGGCAAAGCTCCAACTGCCTGAAGTAGGATTCAATGTCTTTTCGAACTTCTATGATGAAGATGTAGGAATTATGGATTTTAAGTTTATTAATATAGTTCATCCCAACGCTCTTAAGTACTATGATTTTAAACTCTTATCCGAACGAGAAACGGAAGATAAATTTATTTATGAGATATCTGTAGAACCCAAGAATAAATTACAGCCTTTATTTAAAGGAAAAATAAGGGTTCAGACTCCCGATTATGTTTTATTAGATGTCGATTTAAAACCGGCGGGAGGGTTCCGGTTGCCTTTGGGTGTACGTTTTAAATTGAACGTAAAACAACAGTTCAGTAATTTCGGTAAAGACTACTGGTTACCTGTTTCATTGCTTCTCGAGGGTAAAGAAAAAGAAGGAAATCTATTGGTCAGTTATTCGGAACTAACCCGCAAGACTCTTTTCGAGATTAAAAATTACATGGTAAATATACCGATACCGGATAGCGCATACGAAAGTGATAAAAAAATCTATTCGACCGAAACCGATACCTTATTAATTTCTGAGGTAGAAAGAGTCCCATTTGCAGAAGAAGAAAAAAAAGCATATGAGAACATCGACAGCACTATTACCGCAGCAAAGATGCTTAACCCAAAAGGTCCACTCGCCGGGCCTGCCAAGGGAATGATAGGAGAAATGTTTAAAGATACAACTCAAAAAACCATAAAAACCATCAATTATTCAATTCTTCCAGTTTGGTGGAAAAATAGAGTAGAAGGTAATTATTACGGAGCTCATGGTACCATTTATTATAAAAATCTTATACGCTTGCAATTAAGTTCTGGGATTACAGATCGTGCAGAAGAGTTTTCCGATTATCCCTTTAAGGCCGGATTGATAAGTAAGCACCTAGATGTAAATTACTTCAGAGGAACTGATGTTCGCTGTGATTTGAATGAATACTCCCGTTTTATGAATTCACTTTATATAAGGTTCTTCACAGGAAAGGATTATTTTGATTACTACTGGAATAAAGGCATAAGGGCTATATTAAAATATGATATAAAAAATATCCAGACTGGTTTAGCTTTTGGTGTTAATGTAGAAAAGCACTCATCTATAAGCAATATCAATCAAAATGATGACCAAAGACCCAATCCAGCCATTTCGGAAGGAAATTTAAGATCTCTAAGTTTTAAACTGGAAACAGTTAAAAATTCCACTCTAGGGAAAAAGTTTTCTTTAAAAGTCGAACATAGTTTTCCGGATATATTAGATTCCGATTTTGATTTTACAAGAGGAGAATTAAGTTTTGGATGGAGGTTTAATACTCTTCTAAAAAGGCGAATGTCTCCTAACACTCTTGATTTAAAATTAATCGCAGGGGGTGTATACGGTGATCCTCCGGCCCAAAAACATGTAATGCTGGAAGGTTGCGCTCTATGTTCTTTCAGCAAATTTGGAACATTCAGAAGCTTAAGACCTTTACCTCTTGAGGGGGAAAAATATACCGCCATTTTTGCGGAGCATAATTTCCGTACTTTGCCTTTCGAATTATTGGGATTGAATTTTATAGCTGCCCTGGATTTAGAAATAATTGTTTATGGAGCAGCCGGAAGAACCTGGTTTTCCGAAGAAAAACTAAACACTTTGAGTTATATTCCCTCATACTATGATGGTTTGACAAGCGAGGTAGGTTTTTCAATAAACAAAGTTATACCTCTTTTCCCGATAGCCCGTCTCGATTTTACATATAACAATCAGAATAAAAACTTTTACATGGGCTTTGGTATAGCTAAGATGTTTTGAAGGAGAAAAGATCTTAAGAATCAGTTGAACCGTTGAATTGTTAAATGGTTGAATAGTAAAAACAAATAAAAAACTTTGTGTCTTTGTGGTAACATTCGAATACCAGATACCAGATACCGGATACCTGATACCGGTAAAAGCAACAAAAAAATCCGTGTCAATCCGCCTGCCCTGCCTGCCCCGTAAGGAAGAATGATTGTATCGGGGTAGGGAGGAACAACTGTACAGGGTGTCCTTTGTGGTAATTTCAGGATTTAGAATCGTCTTACTCAATTAAGAAATCGTAAAGTGAAGGTAAATTGTCTTTAGTATTCTTTATTATTCTTCTTTTCCATTTTTCGGGTAGAGATGGAAATATCTTTTTTAGCTTATTCTTCTGCTTTGCATCTTTTAAAAGAAAATCACCGATATTTTTAGCCGCATTTAAATCTCTAATCATTTTTTCTTCCTTTTCTCTGCGCTCGAATATTATGAGCTTATGAAGAACAAAAGCAGCTGGTTCAGGAAGCATGACTTTGAGCCCTCCGGATTCGACTTTGAGAATATAAGATTGCAATAAATTCAAGTATCTTAATCCCTGCGCGCTTACATGAAGCTTATTTATTTTGTAAGGCTTATCGCCTTTACCTCTACCTAATTCTGGAGTCAGAAACTCCAATTCAAGTTCCGGATTGGTATATTTGGTATAGCCGGAAGGATAACTCTGCATGGGTTTGAAATCTATTTTTCGAGTATTTTCGGTATATTAATTTCTTTTTTTATTCTTGACGGATTCGGGACCAGAAAATCAATATCAAGTGTTCGAACCACCGGAATTTCCGGAGAATTCTCGAAATAGATTCTATAAAAATACAGGCACCAGCTACCGATTAAGATTAATTCGTTTAGAGCACCGGCTTCCTGTAAAGCTTTGAGAGTTGCGATAAATAAATCACTTTTTTCTTCCATATATCATTTTTTTTAATTTTTCAATATCTTTTTTGACTTTTTGGTTGAGCTTTATTAATTTTCTTCTCTCCTCTATTTTTTTCTTCATCCCATCCAGTTCGTTTTTATTTAACTTTCCCATGTATTCAAAAACACCCTTTCCGCCCTTACGATAATTAAGGTAATAGTAAATATTTCCTTTGATATTCTTTGCGACCAGACTTCCTTTAGGAAGCCCGGATATTTCTTTTTCGTAATTTCTTCTAAGTTCCCTTAAGCGTTCCAGTTCCTCTTTTAAAACTCCATCTAAAATTTCCATTTTCTTTCTCCTGGTTACCATACATATTTACTTATTTGATATTTTGTCTGGTAAAACTCCCAAATTTAATTGAACCCGTGGTTACCAGACTATAACAAGAATATTATAATTTGTCTGGTAATTTTGTCAAGCCTAACTAACGCTCTTCGACTTTTTGAGTTTCGGGTTGAAAAATCAGTTGAATTGAAAATAGAAAAATCGAGAAATAGCAAAGTTAGAGTACAGGATTTGGAATTTAGGGTTAGCAAAAATAAATCAAAGCCCAAAAGTGAAAAATTAGCATAAGGAACAACAAATCACACCCCGATACAGTCATTCTTCCCTACGGGGCTTGCCCAATGGAATAGGAGTTCTCCCAGGGTGTTCACCTATTCCACAGGGCAGGCAAATAACACGAATAATATTGGGGACGGTGCT
>CAZSEX010000074.1:0-5241 GCA_964606065.1 uncultured bacterium
TAATGCGGTGCCGAAAGGTAGAGCGTTTTCGTCGATATTGAAATCAGGAGAATGAAGTTTGGACTTAATGCCTTTTTTCTCGTTTGCTCCCCCCAGAAAGACAAAAGCGCCCGGGATTTCCTGTAAGTAGTAAGCGAAATCCTCTCCGCCCATAATCGGACTTTCCATGATTTTAATATTTTTAAATATGTTCTTAGCGATTTTTATTAATTTTTCTGTTTTCTCGGGGTCGTTTTTCAATATGGAATATCCTCTCTGGTAAGTAAGTTCATAGTCTATACCCGAGGAAATGTTAAGACCTTTTAAAATGTTACCAATCCATTCGGGCGCTTTCTGCCATAATTTGTGTTTAATTGTACGTACAGTTCCTTTCATTCTGACTTCGTCGGGTATTACATTGAAAGCCGTTCCCCCGTTTATGGTGCATATTGAAATAACAAATGGACTCTTCGGGTCGGCTTTTCGTGAAACCAGGCTTTGAATCTGGTTTATGAATAAAGCGGAAGCGTAAATGGGGTCTATTGTTTTATGCGGTTCCGCGGCGTGTCCGCCCTTGCCTTTTATGATTATTTCCATTTCGTCCGCCGCCGCAAGCATAACTCCGGACTTCAGGACTATAGTTCCGATTTCTGTTTCTGGTTCGATATGTATTGCATAGATCTCGGATATATTCTTCAGCGCTCCCTCTTCGATCATTCCTTTTGCTCCTCCGGGAATTTTTTCTTCGGAAGGCTGAAAAAGTAATCTTACCGGAGGAGTATTTTTGGTTTCGGATAAAAGTTTTGCGGTGCCGAGGAGCATAGACATGTGAGTGTCATGCCCGCACGCGTGCATGAAACCCTTGTTTTGAGATTTGTAAGGAACGGAGACTTTTTCCTCTATAGGCAGGGCATCCATATCCGCGCGTAATGCTATTCGTTTTTTACCTTTACCTATATCCGCTATGAGTCCGGTTTTGTTTAAAGTCTTTGGTTTGTAGCCGAGTTCTTTAAGTTGTTTTTCAATAAAATCATGGGTCCAGTTTTCCTTGAACGCAGGTTCCGGATGCCTGTGGAGTTCATGTCTTATGTTTATTATATAGTCTTTGATGGATTTTGCTTTTTTTAACGCGGTTTCCATATCAATATTTTATTGAAATAATAAATTATAGCAAGGGGAGTAAAGCACGCGGATTTATGGAGGTTCTCAGGATTATTATGAAATTATTAAAAATCATAATATGAGGGGAAGAGAATTGCCTGAGCGAGGGGTAAATCCGCGTGCCATTAAAAAAGATTCTCCTATTCTACCGATATTTTTACTTTATCCTGTTTATCTTCTACCTCTACAAGGATAAAGCTGCCTTCCACTTTTTGTATATGCTTAAGAGCTTTTCTAAGGAATATTTTGGTTTCTCTGGCATCGGCAGCTTTTTTACCGATTTCAGGTATAAAATACGGCAGGATTTTAACGAGTGTCAGAGGTACCCTTAAATTTACGTTGTCCTCTTCTTTATCGGTTTGTACGTTTATCGATAATTTTTTCGGAGTTCCGGATTTCTCTATAATATCTTTACTGTCTCTTACCCAGAATCTGATGATTTCTTCTCCCTTTGTAATTTCCATAATCGGTTCATTTCCAATCTGAGCTTCCTTCAATATTTCGAGGATACTATCCCGGGGAATTTTTTCTCCGTTTTTTCCCCATGATTCATCGCAAAACTCAGCGAATTCAAGAGATTCCTCCATCAAGGTTTTAGGTACGTTAATCCTAACTTTTTCATTTTCGTCACCTATTACTTCTAAAGTCAAAAAAGGCATAGCTAAAACCAACAAAACAAATAAACTCATCTTTCCTCCTTTTTATTGTACTAATATAATAATACAAAATTTAAATTTGTCAAGGGGTTTTAAAAAAGTATTTAACCACAGAGATCCCAGAGTTTAAAAATCGGGTTGCGGTTCTTGACATAATGGTTTAATTGTATAAATTAAGAATAAGATTAAGAGCAAGAAAGGGAATAGAGGTAAGGAGGGAAGAAATGAAAAAATTCAAACAAATATTCATTGTATTTTTTGTTCTAATGGGTATGATGGTTTTCTGTAGCAGCGGTTTGCTTGCCGCAACTGCGACTGTCGACACCAGCGAAGTGCATCAAACGATAGAGGGGTTTGGGGCGTCGATTGCCTGGGAAGTCTGGCAGCTTTATAGTCATGAGAAAAATAGTGAGGTGTATAATTATTTATTCAATGAACTTGGGTTGGATATCCTTCGTCTGCGAAATATATATGATAGGGGCGAGGATTATATTTTTGGAAATTATGAATCGATTGTGGATAGTTTTTACGCTTATTCCGATCCTAATACCACTCCGAAAATTATAATATCTTCATGGACTCCTCCCGAGGATTTGAAGAGTAATGGTAATCTTGTTGGGGGTACTCTGGATAAAATAGGTGGCGAATACGTATATGGAGATTTTGTCCAGTACTGGATGGATGCGTTAGCCGAGTTTGAAATGTATGGAATTGTGCCTGATTATATCAGTATTCAGAATGAGCCCGACTGGGGTCAGGATCATGCAACATGCAGATTTGATCCGACTGAAAACGCTACGTATGCCGGTTATGATCAGGCTCTTGATTCGGTTTACAATAGGGTGCAGGAATTATCACCTACTCCAAAGCTTCTGGGGTCCGAAGTTTTAGGTATAGGTTATGACCATTTTCAAAATTACGCAAGTAAATTTAATCACGATCACGTATATGGGTACGCTTATCATCTCTATCATGGAGGTGATGGGAACGTTAATCCTGACGCGTTTAACGCCAATTTAACAGCAATAGCAAATAACTATACTGGCAAGCCCATTTTTCAGACAGAATATGATATAGGCGGATGGTTTAATACAGCCTGGCTTATTCACAATTGTCTGGTTCACGGAAATGTTTCGGGATATTTATACTGGTGGTCGGTGGTAGGTTCGTTTACGCCCGAGAATCCGCCGTTGATAACGTTGAACGGAAGTACAACATATACAATGAATCAAATTTACTGGGCGTTCAGGCATTTTTCCAAAGCTATTCATTCCGGCTGGAAAAGGGTTGGTGCAAGTGTCGATGAAGATAGCCTTAAGATATCGGCTTTTGTTAGTCCAGGAAATGATGAGTTATCCATTATAATACTTAACGTAAGTCATAGTGAAAGTTCTGTGGATTTAGATGTTTTGGATTTCAATATCACGGACGCAAATATGCTTCGAACTTCAGAAGAAGAGAAATGCGACTATATCGGTAATTATAATGGTTCTACTGTGGATCTTCCGGCAAGATCGATTACTACGATTTCAACCCTGTATATCGAGGATGTGTCGGGTATCGAAGAAGAGAATTATGGTTCTCCGGCTGCGGTTTCCCTTTCTCAGAACCATCCTAATCCTTTCAGTACGTCGACGACCATCGAGTATTCGATAGCGGAGGACGGATTTGTTAAACTCGCAATTTATGATGTTTCGGGTCGCGAGATAAAGACACTCGTGAATAAAATGATGTCACCCGGAAACCATACTGTTGATTTTGATTCTCAGGGCTTTACTCCCGGAGTTTATTTTTATAAATTGGAAGCTGGGGGAAAAGATATTCAAAAGAAAATGCTTTTAATTAAGTGAGCTTTAGTTGGAGGTTTTTGTGAAAAATATAAGGTTTTTATTTGTGTTGTTACTTTCAGGGTTTTGTCTTTTTGGTCAGAACAAGCCTTTTCCTCAAAATGAGGATTATTACGGTTATGAAACAACCGTGGTTTCCAACGATACTGTGCAGGCTATGTATGAACGTTGGAAAGGTTTGTTTATAAGGGAATGTAATGGAATGTATCGTGTTCGCACAGATGATGAGAATGAGACCAGGTCGGAAGGTATGGGGTATGGCATGATTTTGAGTGCTTATTTCGGAGAAAAGGGGGTTTTCGACAGCCTTTTCTCCTTTTATAAAAGTAAAAGGACAGAAGAGGCTCTTAATCTTATGGCCTGGCAGGTGACTTGTAGTGGTATTACAGATCCCGGAAGTGCAACCGATGGTGATATAGATGTCGCTTACGCTTTGCTTATAGCGGATAATCAATGGGGAGGAGATTACGCCGATGAGGCGGATAGTATATTAACGATTCTTCAAGAGCATTATTTTGCTACCTGTGGTGGCAGTATTTATACTATGTACCCGGGTTGCGGCGAGTATGGACTCTGGGGCGGCTGTGAGCTGACGGATATATCATATTACTCACCCGGATATTTCCGTGTATTCGCGGAAGCAACCGGAGACGCTTTCTGGAATGAAGTTGCTGTTGATGCCTATACGGTATTAAATGACGGTGCTCATTTGTCCACAGGGTTGGTACCGGACTGGCAGTCGTATGATGGTGTTCCCGGAGGAGATCCGCCTTCCGGAAGGGACGATTATTATCACTATGACGCCTGCAGGACTCCGTGGAGAATGGCTCTGGATTACATCTGGAACGGTAATAATACCGCTAACAGCTGGTGTGATAAAATATCGGCTTTTGCCAATGGTAAAGGAGCTTCAGACATAGTAGATGGATATGAATTGGATGGGACAGCCGTGGGTGAGTATAATAATAGTTCTTTTGTGGGAGGGTTCGCGGTTGGAAGTGTGTGTTACAGTCAGGCGATGGTCGATAATTTTGCTTCGAGGTTATTACAACTCAATGGCTTAGGTTGGGACGACCAGTATTTTAATTTTTCCCTTCGCTGTTTGTACTCTCTTGTTTTAACCGGAAATTTCTGGCAACCCGAATTTCCAGCTGGGATCGAGGAACCGGGTTCTTTGCCGGGAGATATATATTTAGCTCAAAATTATCCCAACCCCTTCAGCTTTGCTACAAGCATCAAGTATTCGATAGCGGAGGACGGATTTGTTAAACTCGCAATTTATGATGTTTCGGGTCGCGAGATAAAGACACTCGTGAATAAAATGATGTCACCCGGAAACCATACTGTTGATTTTGATTCTCAGGGCTTTACTCCCGGAGTTTATTTTTATAAACTTACAGCATCCGGAAATAGCCTTCAGAGGAAAATGCTCCTGTTGAAATGAGCAGGAAGACAGGAATCAGGTTTTTTTTTAAGAATATTGCGATTATAATTATGCTTTTTTCTCCTTCAGAACGTTATCTTTTTGGTCAGTCCCGCCCATTTCCGCAAAATGTGGATTATCCTTATGGATACAAAACTTCGGTGATTTCCGCGGT
>CAZSEX010000075.1:0-4976 GCA_964606065.1 uncultured bacterium
CCGAGGGATGGGCATGTAGGTGGAAATGGTGTTCTGGGCCAGCTGTTTTTGTGACAGTAAGATATAGAGAAAGCAATTATTAAAATAGTAAAGAAGAATCTGTAAAATTTTCGCATAAATATTACCTTAATTATATAATAAAAATTAAAAAAAATTATAAGCCTGTCAAGGTTTGCAGGTGGATTGCCTACCAGATGTGTATCCGTATTAATCCTTAGCTAATTTTTCCAGTTTTGAAATAAGTTTTTTCTCTTCCGTATCGAATTCTATTGTTTTATTCTCGGATGTGAGTCCTGAAGTGATTCTGATCGGGATACCGGTTACTTTCTTTAGATATTTTTGAAGTTCTTTATTCGCTTTACCTTTTTCGGGAGCGCTTTTTATCCAGATTTTGAAACTCCCGTCTTCCATCTTTACTATTTTATTCTTATTGGAGGATGG
Source organism: uncultured bacterium (assembly GCA_964606065.1). Classification (GTDB taxonomy): domain Bacteria; phylum Hydrothermota; class UBA3072; order UBA3072; family UBA3072; genus JAFGHJ01. Next base: position 442 of record CAZSEX010000075.1, read on the forward strand.
TTTTACTTTTATTTTTAATTTAGACATAGTATAAATATATAAAGACCATAAGATTGCACAAGATTTTCATTAAACCGCGAAACACACTAAACCTCTCCTATTAAATATATGTTTAAAAAAAATACACGAAAAATTATCATCACGATTGGGAAATCCCCGTTAATCTTTCGTTAGGGATAAATTTTTTGGGGACAAGCCCCAACGCTACCTCTTTCTTTGATGGATGGATAAAAAAGCAATCTGTGATATTCGTATTTGTGTTCTTTGTGATCTCTGTGGTTCAATAAGTTTTTTGGTTGGAAGGTGGGGGAGTTGTGGTTTAAACTTGACAGAGGGTTTTTTCTTCTTAAAATTAAAAAGTATACTATGGATCGAAGAAAAGAAGGACATAAAAAAAGAATTAGAGAAAGATACAGAAAAGACGGTTTAAATGGATTTCATTCATATGAAGTTCTGGAACTTATTCTTTCATATTCTCTGGTTAGAAAAGACACTAAAAGAATCGCTAAAGATTTGATCGAGAAATTCGGAAGTTTAACCGACGTGTTTAACGCACCCTTTGAAGTTTTGCGAGAAATCGAGGGAGTGGGTGAAAGGACCGCTGTTCTCTTGAAACTTTTTAAAGATGCCGGCGATTTTCATTTAAAGGAGAATATTCTCGGAAGTAAAGATATAAAATCTCCTCGAGATGTCTATGATTATTTGAGATTTCACTACAAGGGTAAAAGTAAAGAAGAATTTATTGTTATTTATCTCGACTCGGCTCACAGAGTGATCGAAGTCACTCCGCTTTTTACCGGTACTATCGATAAAAGCGCGGTTTATATCAGAGAGCTTATAAAAGAAGTTCTTGATTTAAAGAGCGCTGCGTTAATTCTGGCGCACAATCATCCGTCCGGAAACATTAATCCATCCGAGGGGGATATTCAAGTTTCGAAAAAAATTAAAAAAGCGTTAAGTTACATCGATGTGGAACTTATCGACCATGTAATCTGCGGAGACGGTAATTTTTATAGTTTGAAAGAACACGGATTATTGTAGTATTTTTGCCGTTAGAGTTCTGTATCCGATTTTTTATTTCGTTTTTCTTCTATCCTTTCCGGATCTACGTTCCTTACCGTTTCTACGTTCTTGTCCTTTATAGTTCGGGTCGGATTTTATTCTTCTCTTTTTCCCCGATCTCCTTTCTTTGCCGCTTCTCCTTTCGATTCCGTTGTATTCAGGAGAAAAAATTATCTTTCTATCTTTTTTTGTCATGATACCTCCGGTTGATTTTTTTAAATTAAATTTTCCATAAAATAATAGCGTGATATCAAGAAAGTCAAGTTCTGAATTTTTTTTCTTTGTTTTTTAGCGTATTTAGTGTGTTTCTTGGTTTAAAAAAAATCCTGTGTTTTCTTTTTTTACAGCATATTAACCGGGTCTATTTCTATAGAAATTTTTGTTCCTGGAATTTTTTCAGAATAAATTCTGTTTGATACTTTTTGAAGGGCGGAACTTCTTTTGGATTTCAGTAATATGTGGAATCGAAAATACTTTTCTATTTTGCCGAGAGGGCAGATAACGGGACCGAGAATAGTAATATTTTTCGCATCCGCTGTGCTTTTAATGATTTTTTTTATTTTAATGGCGCCGTCTTCCGCTTTTTCGATATTTTTGGATCTGATGATAATTCTTACTAATTTCGTGAAGGGCGGATAATTGGCGGATTTTCTGAATTTTATTTCTTTTTCATAAAAAAGCCTGTAGTCGTGTTCCGATGCGCTTTTAATGGCGTAGTGGTTTGGATTCGAGCTCTGTATCAAAACCTTGCCCGGTTTGCCTCTGCCCGCTCTACCTGCAACTTGCGAAAGAAGTTGAAAAGTTCTTTCCGAAGATCTAAAATCCGGGAGGTTTAATGTCGTGTCTGCTGAAACAATACCCACGAACCCTATGTCCGGGAGATCGAGTCCTTTTGTTACCATTTGTGTCCCGAGAAGTATCTGAATTTCTCCTTTTTTTAATTTGTCATATATTTCTTCATGATCGTGTCTACCTCTAATACTGTCCGTATCCATCCTTTTAATGATGTACCCCGCATATTTTTTTTCGATTTCTTCTTCTACTCTTTGTGTGCCCCATCCCAGGTAGAATACCTTTTTACCGCAAACCGGGCAATTTTCGATCTTTTTAATGCGAAATCCGCAGTGATGACAGATTAAAGTATTTGATTTTTTATGAAGAGTTAACGAAATATCGCAATGCTTGCAGCGAGCGGTCCAGCCACAATTATAGCATTTACCGTAAGGAGCGTAGCCTCTTCTATTCAAAAAAAGAATAACTCTCGATGGGTTTTCTTTGTTTAAAGTGTTTGCAATTTCTTTTTCCATCATTTCTGAGAACAATTTGCCTTTAGGATTGACGACTGTTACTTTCGGAAGATCCATGCCTTTTACCCTTTTAGGCAATTCCAGAAGGGTATACTTGCCGGTTTCCGTATTATAGAAGGATTCAATCGATGGAGTCGCACTGCCGAGTATTACGGGAAAATTTCCTATTTTCCCTCTCATTACCGCGACATCACGTCCGGAAAATCTTGGTTTTAAATCATCCTGGTGATATGAGTTTGAATGCTCCTCGTCTACTATAATTAAACCAGGATTTTTAAATGGACTGAAAACGCTCATTCTCGAACCCACGCCGATTTTTAAGTTACCGTTTAAAGCACTAATCCAGTATGAATACCTCGTACCCCTCGATGATTTGTAATTGTACGATTCACCACTTCCGAAACGTTCTCTTATTCTTTCGATGACCTGAGGAATCATCGAAATTTCCGGTGTCAGGTACAGAGCGCTTTTTCCTTTTGCTATTGTCTGTTCTATTGCTTTCAGGTAAATCTCGGTTTTTCCGCTTCCAGTGACTCCGAAAAGAAGAAAAGTTTCGAATCGTTCTTCTTTTATAGCTTTTAATATTTTTTTATACGCTTTTTTTTGAAAGAGATTAAGTTTAATTGTAGATTCTTTTTTAGGATATTTTTTGAATACGTTTACATTTTTCATTATTGGAGGAAGGCAGAAAGAAAAAACCAGACCGATCGGGCAGACATAGTATCTCGAAATCCAGAGACACAGCTTGAATAAATCTTCCGGCAGATCGAATATTTTGTCTTTGATTTCTTTAGCTCCTTTGAAAGGTTTTCCCTCTTCTATAACCACACCTTCGAGCATCTTATTTTTGAATGGAATTCGGACCACACTGCCTTTTCTTAATTCTATATTGTCTTTACTCTTATAAGTGAAAAGACAGAATTTATCGATTGGTACGGCTACGTTAAAATATTTCATATAGAGAAAGCAATCCCCACGATATGCGAGGCATTTTCTTTAAAGTCCACGCCCCATTTTAAATAGATCCGGAAGGGGAGTACTTTTTCTCCTAAAATGATATAGAAACGCCTGCCTGAACCGTAGAGTTGTTTTATTGTGAATTTTCCGGGCAAATCGTTTTCATACGCGTAAATTCTTGAATCCCAGTTGTCTGTTTCATAAAGTACTAAGCGTCCTTCAAGAATATAATCTTTAGAGTATCGAAAGGAGGTGTAAGCGAGGAAACCGGAACCTTCCGAGCAATCCACAAACTCAAAACGGCTTTTAAAAGTTAAGTTTTTGACTTTATGAGTTAAATCCAATCTGCCGCTGGTAAGTCCTTCCTGGCTTTTTATTCGATTTTGGAGTTGAATATTTTTAACGGGGTTCCATCCTAAATGAAATTCAGTAATCCTCTCGAAAGGTGTCATATCTGAAATTTTGCGGGAAAATTCGGTGAAAATTCCCGCGGATAAAACCGGTGAAATTTTTTTCATGTAACTTAGATAAAAACATTCTTCGTTTTTATAGAATGGTGAATTTTTTAGAGTGGGTAATGAGTCTTTAACGTTAACGTATATCGCTTTTAATCCTTTACCGTTGTCTATACCCATCGAATAAGAAAGGCTGTTTTTTGTTTTTCTAAAGTTTTTACCTCCGCCCGCTATTTCAAAACGGAAAAGGTTTCCCGCGAGTTCTTTATCGGCGTAAAAAGATCCAAGTCCGTATTTTCCTTTTTTTTCTGATTCGCTAAAACTTCCCGTTAATCTTATTGAGGAAAATTTATAACTCGCTCCCAGAAATTTTTCTTCTCCCCAGCTGGTTTCTTCGAGGTAGGAGCCAAAAAACATAAATTTTTTCCACTCGCCTACAATGCCTCTGAAGAAATTTTCTTCATACGTGGAAAGATGTGGGCTGAAACCTTTTTCGCCGGGTATTATACCCGCGCTTCGGTAAAAGAAACCCGGTTTTCCGAATGCGATTCCCATTCCTAAATCCAGGTCATAATCGCCGATAAGGAGTTTTTCGGGAATATAAATCGAAGCGGTGTAATAATCGAAATAATCCTCTTCGTCATAGTCTTTTTCGACAAGACCGTTTACCAGTAAACCGTTATATGGAATAGTGATTCTATTGTATATTTTATTTTGAGATTCATTATCCTTATATTCGAGACGTGACAGAAAA
>CAZSEX010000076.1:0-4754 GCA_964606065.1 uncultured bacterium
AGCACCGTCCCCCTACATACGCGATTATTTTGAAATCACCTTCACACTTCAGGGTCTAACCTCAAACATACTATTTACTTATTACCAACAGCCGCTTTTTTCGGAAAACTAATTATATTATCCGGTTTATGCTGCATAGCTTTCCATAAATCTAACTTGATCTGCATGTTAAGCCAGCTCTCAGGACTGGTCTTGGTCGCTTCGCCGATTCTCACCGCCATCTGCGGGCTTAATGACGATTTCCCGTTAATAAGCTCATACAGAGTTTTCCTGCTAATTCCTAAATCCTTTGCCGCTTCGGCAACCGATAAACCTAAGGGTTTTATTACATCTTCTAATAAAACTTCACCCGGGTGTGTCGGCTTTCTTTTGTTAGGCATTTTTTATCACCTCTCTTAATGATAATCCTTGTAGTCGACCATAATCGCGTCTTCACCTTTAAATTTAAAAGTTATTCTCCAATTTCCACTTACCCATATCGAGTAAACATCCTTGCTTTTCCCCGATAATTTATGCAGTTTATATCCCGGAAGATTCATATCTTTTGGACTGGTAGATGCATCTAAACGGTCCAATATTCTCGCAATCTTTTTCGCATGTCCCGGATTTATCCCTTTCTTATTCCCAACTTTAAAAAACTGTTCAAGTCCTTTATGCCTGAATTCCTTTATCATTATTTATATTATAATATGTAACCTGTAACGTGTCAAGTGACAAATATTATTTTTTACTAAATGTTTTACAAAAAAGCACGTAGATTTTTGTTTTTTAAGTTGAACCCAACAAACTCAATAAACCCAATAAACCAAAATAACATTTCACATGTAGAACATGTAGGGATTGTAGTTTTTTTGTCGCAAGACGCACGACACTCAACGCATGACGCAGTTAATCTTTTCACATTTCAACATCTGACCCCGTTGATATTGTCTAACTTTACACTTTAGCTCGGGACAAAAGTGTAAAGTTAGGGATTGAGTTTATTTATTTCGGGGGAATTTCTTCTCCAATTCTTTAATCTTATCCAGGACTTCCTGGCAGTTTTTTTTGTTTTTGTCCCCCTCCTAACCCTCTAACGCCCTAACACTCTAACTTTAAGAATTAATTAATAATTCTTAACTCTCTTTTAGTATTCGTTGTTCTTTAGTCATGATTGTTCCATTCTAAAATTTATTTAATAAGATTATGATGTCAAGAGAAATACTCTCGCACGGAGGAACAGAGACCACGGAGATTTTTTGTTTTTTTTCAACTCAAAACTCGGCACTCGACACTCTTTTTTGCCACGAAAACACTAATTTAGCTATTTAACTAAATCCAAAGGATTTGGAAAATTTATTAATTTTCAAGTACTCGTCTTTCCGTTAGCTTATGAAATGGAATAAAGTGTATCTCGCATGAATCCATTAAAACAATTTCATCCAGCATCAAATTTACAACCAGAGATTTTTGTGGGTTGTAACGATTTATAAAACTTCTCAGCGATCTTGCTATTTTTGGGCTATTTAGTTTCTGGTATTTTACTTCAATGGGTATGAGGTCTCTACCCTTATCTATTACAAAATCAACCTCCGCTTTATCTTTAGACCTCCAGAAACGAATTTTCGAAGAAGTCGAATTAGTTCTTTCTCTCAGGATATTGAAAACGAAATTTTGGAAAACAAAACTTTTATTTTGAAGATTCCCAAAGCTACCAAAGGCGAAATTTTGAAGTCCAAGATCGCAGAAATAAAAAACCGGAGATTTAGTAATCTCTTTACGCGTGTTGCTAAAATAAGGGGTAACCTTATGAATTATAAAAGTTTTTTCCATATACCATAGATATTCTTTCAAAGTCTTGTGAGCAATACCCAAAGTTGAAGATAACTCGGAATAATTGATCAGTTTTCCGACTTGAGATGATATTATCTTTACAAGATTACTGAATGCGTCCGTTTTTTGAACATTGAGGAGATATGAAATATCCCGTTCAATATAGCTCTGATAAATCTCATTTATAATTTTGAGCTTTTCCGATAATTCATTTTCAAGAACAACCCGGGGGTAACCGCCAAAATTCAAATATTCCTCGAGAAAAAGGTATGTTTTATCCTTTTCTACTGCAAAAAAGTTTGAAAGTTTATTTTCGTACTTGTATTCGGTTTTGAAATTCACAAATTCCTCAAAAGATACTGTAGAAAGCTCAAAAAGCCTTTTCCTTCCGACAAGCGATTCGTGAATCTTTTCTTTTAATTCTACACTGCCGGATCCCGAAACAATGAATTTATATGGCGTATTCATATCATAGATACCCTTCAAAAAAACACCCGCGTCCGCCTTCCTTTGAATTTCATCTATAAAGACAAATCCCCGTTTTTTACCCAACTCCAATTCAATCTTCTTCAACAGCTTTGCCTGCGAAACAAAATATTCCTTATCCGATTCTATATCCAGATTTAGGAAGAGAGTTTTTCTGCCTTTCCCCTCAAGATATTCCTTCAGCATAAGCATTAAAGTCGTTTTTCCCGCCTGCCTCGGACCGACAATAAAACTTATTTCTTTCTTCGAGATATGCTCTTTAAGTCCAGAAAACATACTTCTTTTAATCATAGTTTAATTATAACCCGATATTTATTAAAGTCAAGTGTAAAATTTATCGGTTTGCTATTTTTAAATATTGAACCCATATAGGATTTAGAAACACGGTGTTTTTTATGTCTTATTTGCCTAACCCTCTAGCTGAACAAACCTTTTCGCAATCCATAGTTCAACCACGTTAACGCTTGACGATACCATCGTATAAATTATTCATTTCATATACGACACCGTCGTATGCATTTATAAGCAAAAATTAAAAGCTTTTTTGCGTTTTAAAGCCAGATTCCTGGTTCAACGGCAAATAATTATTTCTAAAATTTGCAGTAATTATTCCCAACATTTAACACAATACGATCTTTTCTCTTTGTTGCTCAATCGTTTACAAAAAATAAATTTTTCCCAACATTTAACATTTCGCAATACCTGATTTAACAATTTCCTATTTCTCTAATCTCTAAACTCTAATTCGCACAAAGCCACAAAGAACACGAAGTTATTTGTTTTTACTATTTGACTATTTCTCGAAACTTTAAACCTGAAACACATACCACATAACACAGACCACGTAATACAAATTGACTACAAACCAGGAACCACGAACTACGAACTAAAAATTTATTTATATACCTCTTTCCGGTGCCCTATTTTAGTAATCGTAATAGTACTATTCTCTTCATCCAAGTGATATACTACTCTCCAATCTCCAATTCTATATTTGAAGAATCCGGCGTAATCGCCTTTTAGTTGTTTTCCTAATTTTGCCGGGGATTTTATAAGATGAGTGCTTACTTTATAAAGTATTCTTTCTATCGTTTTTTTGTCGAAAGAGGAAAGTTCTTTTAGCGCCTGCTCAAGGAATAATATTTTATAAGCCAAGTTTCTTTTCGGCTTCTTTTATAGTATACCTTTTAGAACTCTTATCCGCCAATCTCTCTAATGATATATAATAATCCTCAAGGTCTTCAATATAAGCCTTCAATGCTTCTCTGACATAAAAGCTCTTAGAGCGGTGAGTCAATCGGGTTAACTCCTCTAACCGTTCTTCTATTTCTTTTGGCACTCTTACATTAACCATTTTTAACCTCTTTTTAGTTTATTTGTATTACATTTATTACTTATATTATATATAATACAAAATTCACTTTTGTCAATATGAATTCTCACACGGAGAAACAAGATCGTTAGAGGGTTAGAGCGTTAGTGCGTTAGGATATAAAATATTTTGGATGGGAGGGGAGATTAACACATTTACGCATATACGCATTAACGCATTTACTTTTTTCTCATCAACGCTTCTACGCATTAACAAGATTTTACCTAAAACCTACTTAGCCGGAACAAAAATCCACATAAGGATATAAATTAATATACCTGCACCTCCATTAATCAATAATGCAATGAATACCATGCGAAAAATTATCGGATCGATATCAAAATACTCACCCAATCCCCCGCAAACTCCGGCAATAGCACGATATTTCTCAGAACGATATAGTTTTTTCATTTTATTATCTCCTTTTATTGTAATATATTAGATATAATACTTTTTATTCAAGATTTTTTTTGTTTGTTTGACTAGCGACTGGAGACTGAGGACTGGTGACTATGTTCTATTTCCTCCACAATCCCGACGTCTTGATATCACTTCGGAGGCTGGCGAATGCTCCGTCTGCAATTATCACATGGTCGTCGATTTCTATTCCCATGATTTTTCCGGCTTCGATTAGCCTTTCAGTCATTTTTATATCATCGTTACTCGGAGTAGGATCGCCTGATGGATGATTATGAACCAATATTATCGAAGCGGCGGAATTTCGAATAACGGGTCTAAAAATTTCTCTCGGATGAGCGATACTGCTATCAAGGATACCAATAGAGATTTCATCTATACTAATAAGTTTTTTACGTGTATTTAAAGACAATATTTTAAAATGTTCTTTCTTTTTATTTCCCAAATCGTTTTCAAGTAAATCGAATACCGCTTTCGGACTCCTGATCTCATTGTCATATTTCTTATGTGTATTTAACGCCTTCTCCCCCAGTTTCAAAGCCGCTTTCAGCTTACAAGCGGTCGCGAAACCAATTCCTTCGATCTCCATCAGCTCTTCGAGCGATGCTTCCTTCATCTTCGCGAGATTTCCGAATCTTGCCAGTAAGTGTTGCGAAACAGACAAAAC
>CAZSEX010000077.1:0-4737 GCA_964606065.1 uncultured bacterium
TCCTGAAACAAGCAGTATACCCGCAATATTTAAGAGGTAAGTCGTCGGGAGTTAAGACTTTTTCCGATAGAATATTGGTTAGAGGTACTTCTGCTGTTGGGTTTAAAAATAATCCGTCCTTGTCGGTTATATACATATCTTCTCTCATTTTTGGAAGCTGGCCCGTGTTAAACATCGAGCTTTCGTTTGCAAGAAAAGGAGGGAAAACTTCCGTGTAGCGATGTCGTTTGGTATGCAGGTCAAGCATAAAATTTATTAGAGCTCTCTCTAACTTTGCTCCTTTCCCTTTATATAAACTGAAGTTGCTGCCCGCGATTTTTGCCGCAGAGCCGAAATCGAGAATGCCGAGTGATTCACCAAGCTGGATATGTGTTAAAGGCTTGAAGGGTAACTTTTTTAATCCGGTTTCTTTTGTTATTGTAACGGGTTTACTTTTTACGGAACTATGAACGATATTAGGTATCCATGAAATAAGATCGTCTATGGCTTGTTGTATTTCTTTTAAATCTTTTTCTTCTCTTTTAAGTTTTTCTTTAAGAAGTTCTAATTCTGACAATAATCTGGAAGCGTCGAGTTTCTTTTTTTTAAAATTTCCTACTTTCTTGCTTTTTTCGTTTCTTTCCCTTCGTAGTTCATCGACTGAGGTTTGCAGAGTTTTTCTTTTTTCGTTCAATTGGGAAAAAAGTTTAAAATCTATTTCGACGCCTTTCCTCTTTGAAATCTTCGCAAGTGTATTTAAATTCTCTTCGATGAATTTTATATTATACATATAAGAACTTCAATTGCTTTATAACTCTGCTTCGTATTTCTTCCACGTTTTCTGCTTTTTCTGTAATTTCCCCTTTTTTCATTATCGGTTTCGTTAATGCTTTCATTTTGTTGCCGCATTCACATGCTTGTTTTATATTTCGCGATAACACCACAGTCCTGCTTCCGCATCTCTGGCACTCAAATATTTCTTTTTCCCCTGCGATTTCCCCTTTTTTTGTTATCAATTTCCCTTCTATTTCCACAATGTCGAGACTGAAGTTGATTGTGGGGGCGTTAGATAAACTCGTCCCTATTCCGTATCCATTTACCCATGGATTGAGTCCCGGTAAACAGTATTCGTCAAGACCGCCTGATACGAATATTCCTACATCATTAAAGCCCCTGTCGTCAAGTTCCGATCTTATTTCTCTTACTATTTCGGATAAGTTACCTCTTCTCGAACCGGGGGTATCGACCCTGACCGCGTTGAGTTTATTTTTTAATTTTTGCGCCAGTCTGATTGTTTCAATTTTTTCATCTCCGAAAGTATCCACGAGTATTATTCTGGGCACCGACTGGGGGAGTGCGTTGTCATAAGCCAGTGCTGCTTTTACGGTGTCTCCCAAGATTAGTATTACAGAATGAGGAATTGTTCCTTTCGGTTCAAGGTTTAATTTTTCGGCAGATAAAACGGCAGAAATTCCGTCGACTCCTCCCATGTAAGCGTACCTGTCTATTACAGGGGTTATTGCGGGATGCATTCTTCTTGCTCCGAACGATAAAACTGTTCTGCCCTCTGCTGCGATTTTACATCGAGCCGCTTTTGTCGATATCCCCGAAGCCTGACATAAATAACCGAGGAGTGAAGTTTCATATTTCGCGAAATCGAGATACTTTCCCTGTATCGTAAGAACAGGTTCTCCCTCGAAAAATACGCTGCCTTCCGGAAGGCTCCGAATGTCTATTTTTTTATCTTTAAACAGTTCCACTAATTCGCTTAAGCCGCTGAATATCGCCCATTTGTAATTCGAAGGCAGTTTTCGCGCGTGTACTTCTGCGGTTACAAACGGATTCTTCTTTTCTTTTTTTAATATTTCTTCAGCTCTATGAAAGTATATATCTGTGGTTTTCCCGTTCAGTATTTCTTTGCTATTTGCGTCGATTCGCATACGTCAGGAATTTTTGTTCGTTCGGTTTTTTGCCTGTTCGATTAATTCAATTATAGATGTGATTTTTTGTTTTGAAGGTTTAAAAATATACGAGATTTTTTCTTCTTCGTAATTTTCTTTTAAAAATTTTTCGATTGGGATTTTATCAAACCAGCAGTCTACGATTTTGCGACAGGGGAGTCCGTTATTTTCCTGTCTGCAATAACTAAAGTTTAACCAGTGTCCTAACATTCGGCAATAAATACGTTCATTATCGTATTGATTCATAAATGTATTAAAATGTTAAGAGAGCCGCAGGATTAATCTTACGGCTCTCTTAGTAGTAATTACCATTTACCTGTTTTTACTTCCTTCGGTTTTGGTAATCCTTCTATACCCTGAAGAGATTTCTCCATTTCTTCTTCGGGTAAAGGATAATCCTGGAGTTTTCCGGCAAAATAAGTTTGATAACCGGTCAAATCCATAAGCCCATGTCCGCTCATATTAAAGAGTATGACTTTTTCTTTACCTTCTTCTTTTGCTTTCTTTGCCTCCTGTATAGTTACCGCAATGGCGTGACTGGTTTCGGGCGCACAGATTATTCCTTCCGTACGCGCAAAGGTTATCGCTGCCTCGTAACATTCCAGCTGGTTTACCGCTCGCGGCTCCAAGAGCCCTTCGACTATACCCTGGGAAACTAAAGGAGCCATTCCGTGATACCTCAAGCCGCCCGCATGAATTGGAGGAGGTATGAAGTTATGACCAAGTGAATGCATGGCAAGAAGAGGAGTCATCTTTGCGGTATCTCCGTGGTCGTATGCGAAAGGCGCTCTTGTCATTGTTGGGCAGGAAGTAGGCTCCACAGGGATTATTTCTATTTCCTCTCCATGTATCTTGTCATTGACGAACGGGAAAGCTGTCCCTGCAAAATTGCTGCCTCCACCGGCACAGCCTATAACGATATCTACCTTATTTTCTCCAGCCTTTTCAAGCTGTTTTTTTGCTTCCAGTCCAATAATTGTTTGATGCAGTAAAACGTGGTTTAATACGCTCCCCAGGGAATATCTGGTTTCTCCTTTTTCATCCGATACCGCTTCTTCTATTGCTTCGCTTATCGCTATACCAAGACTTCCCGGAGTATCAGGCATTTTCTCAAGTATGTCGCGTCCCGCTTTGGTTTCAGGACTTGGACTTGCGACGCAGGTTGCGCCCCAGGTCTGCATCATGGTTTTTCTGTAAGGTTTCTGGTCGAAACTGATCCTTACCATGTAGACTTTACATTCAAGGCCAACAATTGAACAGGCGAAAGCAAGAGCGCTTCCCCACTGTCCCGCACCCGTCTCGGTTGTAAGTTTTTTTATTCCGAATTCCTTATTGTACCATGCCTGTGTAACAGCTGTGTTTGGTTTGTGACTTCCCGGAGGCGAAACGCTTTCGTTCTTGTAGTATATCCTCGCCGGTGTACCCAGATGTTCTTCCAAAGCTTTAGCTCGATGCAGCGGTGTCGGTCTCCATTTATAAAGAATGTTTAGTACCCCTTCGGGAATATCTATCCATCTTTCCTGACTTACTTCCTGTTCTATTAAATTCATAGGAAATACAGGAGCAAGCATTTCAGGTGAAATGGGGTTGCCGTCCGGACCGAGTGGCGGTTGCAGGGGACTGGGTAAATCGGCTGCAAGATTATACCACTGTTTCGGGATTTCACTTTCAGTTAAAACGGTTTTAATCCGCATAATAACCTCCTTAATCCTTTACTTTTTATTATCTGATTAGAAGCATTTTATTTGCGTCTTCGATTCTTTTATCTTTTGTGTTTACTATCAGCCTGTAAATATAAACACCGTTTGGTGCTTGAGAACCATTGTTCATATCCGCGTTCCACTTTACAGAATAAGTCCCCCCCGATTGTGTTTCATTTATAAGCGTTGTTATTTTTTGTCCCATAAGATTATAGATGGATAATTCTACTTTTCCTCTATCCGCTATATTATATTTGATAGATGTCGAATAACTGAAGGGGTTTGGTGAATTCTGGAATAATATAGGTTTTACCGGTGTTTCTATATTTTCAAATATGCCGGAACCACTCGGGAAAATAGATACCAATTCGATGCCTTCCCCTTCATCTGGGTCAATATTTCTTGAATACCATCTGTCTGTGGTGTTGTTCCAGTGTTCATGAACGCCGAGGCTCGGGATAGAAGTTCCGTCATCTTCAGGGTCATAATCTATACCATCGGGCCAGTTTGCGGAATCGGCAGCCTGTTCCAGATAATCGTCCACACCTTCCATCTGTACATAAGTAAGATTCGGATGCCTTTCTTCTGTATATTCGCTTCTCAGAAAATCAAATCCAACGGATTCAATTGCGACATTATCCAGAGATACGAATATTGAAGAACTCCAGTCGTCGTTGAATGGCGCGATTTGCCATTTGGTGGGCGCGTCCAGTTCCCAGCCTGCTGACCACAGGGCGTCCATTATGAAAATTAAATTTTTCTCTCTAAGCAATTTATAACCCATTAAATCTACCAGAACCCTGTATTTCCCGTAGCCGTATCTCGCGTTGGCCTCATTAGGATATTCGTCCGGGACAACAAGACCCATGTGAAGATGCTTGGCATCTGGGCGTACATGAGAACCAAAATGATTCTTGGCAAACATAGTAATTCCATTTCTTTTATGTCCCTTTAAGGTCGGCACATTTATCAGATAATCGCAGTCTTCAAGTATTGTGTAAAAGTTATCATCATAAATAGGATCTCCGGATGAAGCGTCGTGCCAGCTTCCTTCGCGAAGAATTGCGCCGTTGTCGGAATAATAAATAACCGAATCT
>CAZSEX010000078.1:0-4692 GCA_964606065.1 uncultured bacterium
GAACTCGGAAAATCTGACATTAGGAGACGCTCTTTTTGAACTAAGGACCGGAACAATAGGCGCTGCAGCGTTGCCTCTTCTTCTCGCGACCGTGGAACTTCATAGCGAGGACAACAATATAAGTTCAAATGTTTACGCCGGGCTTTCACTGCTCGGTCACGGAGCCGGTTATGCACTGGGAAATAAACTCAGCAGAGATTATGACCTTTCAGGCGCAGGCGGAACCATGATCTGGCTGCTCCCTGCTCTCGCGCACGCTTTTACGGGATCTCTCGTCTTTCTCAGCGACAGCGAAGGCTTCGTAAAAACTTATCCCGCTATATTTTTAACAACCGACGTTCTTTTGACTTATTTTTGCTACAGGAATTTTGCCGAGAAACCTTTAAAAACCGGACAGGCAGACAACTCTCCTCGCTTTAGCATGGCTGTAAATCCGCTGGGACTTATATGCAAAGATGAAAACAAAACTTTTGAAAAAATGCCATTCATGATGTTCTCATACGAGTTTTGATTTTAATCGGAGAAGACATTCTGCAGGAGGAACTTCCCCGTTGCCATTTTGCAAACCACGAGACCACATCTGAACGGTCGTTCCTCCTATCCCGATACAGACATTCTTCCCTGAGGCGCGAGACGCACGAATTAAGGCTCGGTTACGCTCAATCAGCGTAGAAGTATTAATTTCTTAATATCCCGGAATTCACCCGCGTCCATTCTAAGAAAATATACACCGCAAGCTAAAGACTTATCGTAATTATTCGTTCCCTGCCATGAAACGCTGTGAATACCCCGGGATTTTTCTACATCGACGAGCGTCGCCACTTCCCTTCCCAGAAGGTCAAACACACCGAGTCTAACCTTCTCTTCTACGGGTAACTGATATTTTATTTCAATTTTCGCGCCACGGATAAGCACATTCGGGGCGGGTAAATATAGAGCAAACTCCAATTCGTCATCAGATAGAGGCACCGCCGATACAACATCGGTATTACCCAATGCCCACATAATAAGAGCCGGATTGGGGGTACCTGCGTAAGCTCTAAACTTTGCTGCCAGTCTCAATGTATCATAAGTTTCTGTAGATAGCGCGTAAAAATCCACGCTACAGAAATAGTCGCCCATATCGAAAAAGTAATTAGAATTACCCGGTAAATCAACATCAGGCACGGGATTCCAGCTGCCGCCTTCCAGATATTGAATCTGTAATCCAATGGAATCATCAGCAGAAGATTTCATCCATTTTACGCCATCCCAGTTACTCCTATTTGCATCTTCAGCAATCAGGTCTCCGTATGCAACGGGATTAGATGTTAAAGTCCCTTCGCTCATTCCCGTAGCCGGTTCCCATACAGCTACAATGCCGGTTCCGCGGTTGAAACTCGCATTCCAGGTGGAAACATAGGTTTTGTTGGTTTGTCCGGTCGGCTCAATGCCGCTTGCCGTCGCAAGGTCTGCCCCGCTCGGGTCCGGACCATTTGCGCCAGAAAGCGGAGATGGCCAGTTTGGAGTCCGTCCGCCTGTCCCGTTACCGGCACCGAAGATGACAACCGAACCATCCGTAGAGCTAACATTTTCTACCGAGATTTCGGTAGAATACGTCACGGTTTCTTCGATTTCAAAATCGTAGGGCGCCGATTGATTAACACCGTAAAAGACGAGAACGTGAGTAGCCCACCCGGCGTCACCTCCGGAGCATGCGACGTCAACGGTACCGCTGGACGAGCCAAGCGCGCTTTCAAGAATATACCAGAGTTCCTGATGGAAACCAGAACCGTTCGTATTATTCGCTATACCCGCCATAGTGCAGTTCTTCCCGTCAACCGTAACGCTGGTAAGATTTGTCCCGCTGCTCTCATCACAGGCTATAACCACAACAAGCCGGTTATTGCCTGCACTACCGATGTCAATACTGTGGTTTAGACCTGTCGAACCGCCCGACCTTTGAAACTCGATCTCCGCGGTCGAGGGAAGTATAACCGAATTACCCTGAACCTTTAGATTACTCCTCGCGCACTGATCAAATTGGTTTTCCGCAGCCTGGTACCAGTACGGAAAATCTCCGAGATCCAAATCCACGGTAAAGGAACGAGTCGCACTCCAGTCTGACCATGCGTTTGAACCACCCGGATCCCTTGCCCGTGTTTTCCAGTAAAAGAGTGTTTCCGCTTCGGCGGGAGTTTCCCCAAGTAAAATGGTCTCGGTAGCGATATCACCCGACGCGTAGGTTCCCGTAGTCTCGGCAGACGCGCTCGAAAAACCGTAATCAGTATCCCACAGAAATTCATACTGAATATCATCACTTTGCGGGTCAGCAGACACAACGGATAAGGTACAAACATAAGGGGGAGAATCGGCATCGAATATCGCGTTATCGAATATTCGAATAGGATCTGGATTAACCGGTCCAATCCCGGTTCCCTCGTATTTGTAGAAGCGGTCATTATCACTTCCCAACATATACCAATAATTACCATACCTGTAAACCCCCGTAGGCCACCCATCCTCATTGCCTAAATAATGAGCCGTACCGGTATATAACCCGGTATTATCGTATTGATAAACGCTATCGGTAATCAGTCCTACAACATAAAAGTCAGTACCGTATACGCTTATCCCCGCGGGGAGACCTTCCTCACCACCCACATAAAAAGCTGTACCCGTATAAGACCAGGTATCATCGTATTGATAGACACTGTCGTATTCATTACCCAATATGTACCAATAACTACCATTCCTGCACATACCTATAGGGAATGGATCTTTAGCGCCTACATAATAGGCTGTACCCGTATAAGACCAGGTATTATCATACTGATAGACGCTGTCATAATCATTTCCCAGCATATACCAATAATCCCCATATTTGTATATACTTCCGGGGAAACCATCCTGACCGCCTATATAATAGGCTGTACCCGTATAAGACCAGGTATTATCATACTGATAGACGCTGTCATAATCATTTCCCAGCATATACCAATAATCCCCATATTTGTAGATTTCTATGGGACCCCCGTCCTGGTCACCTATATAATAGGATGTTCCTGTATAATCCCATTCCGCGCCAAAACAAATGAAAGAAAAAAAAGTTAATACTAATATAGACTTTCTCATACAACCTCCCTCCCCTCTAAAAGGAGAAAAGAAAAAAAATTTTCGATAATGCCCTTCCGACAAAACCTCTCTTAACTGTTGGATAAAAACGTTTTTTCAATTCTTTTGGGCTATTCATTTTTGTTTTTCACTATAAATTTATATAAATACACGACAATTGTCAACCTTTTATCATCTTCCTCATAATCCCGGCGCGGTAAAACCGCTAAAACATAATATGAAACACAAAGCCCGAAAAGGACATAAAGGAACAACGAAGAACTAAATTCTGTTTCTTAAAAACACCCTCATCCCCAAAAAACAAGGAGAAACAACAAATAGCACAAATAACACGAAATACACGAAAAATTTGTCATTACGAGTTCGACAGCATGCTATGCTCTCGCTTGCCCGGTGGAATAGCTTATCTTCCAAGTAGTTTCTTCTATTCCACCGGGCACCGCAGAGACGCCCCTCATGGAATAGAAGTCATTATTCCATAGGGCAGGCAAAGAGCGCAGAGTTCTTTCGTCTTCACTATTTAACTATTCTTTAATTTAACCATTCAACTAATCCGAAGGATTTTTTCAACTATTTGACCATTTTTTAATTTAACTATTCAACTAATCCGAAGGAGTGGGTATTTTAGTTTCCGTAGCGCGGGGGTTCATCCCCCGCTTATCGACTATCGACCAACCCGGAGGATTCATACCACTCGATTGTTTTCCTGAGTCCTTCCCTGAAGTCTGTTTTCGACTGAAAACCGAATTTTTCTTTCGCCCTTGTAGTATCCAGCATTCTTCGTGGTTGACCGTCGGGTTTCGAGGTGTCCCATTTTATTTCTCCTTTGAAACCGGTGAGTTCCACGATTAAGTCGACAAGGTCTTTTATTGTAATTTCGAATCCCGCCCCCAGGTTTACCGGTTCGGGTTCATTATAAAATTCTGTCGCAAGAAGGATCCCTTCCGCCGCGTCTTCCACGTAAAGAAATTCTCTGCTCGCCTTACCCGTTCCCCAGACGTTTATATGGTCTTTACCTTCATTTTTCGCGTCAACGCATTTTTTAATCAAGGCGGGTATAACGTGCGATGACTTAGGGTCGAAATTATCTCCCGGTCCGTACAGATTTACAGGCAAAAGATATATTCCATTAAAATCGTATTGTTTCCGGTACGATTGCAATTGAACGAGCAGCATTTTTTTCGCCAGACCGTAAGGAGCGTTGGTTTCTTCTGGGTAACCTTTCCACAAATCCTCTTCTTTAAAAGGAACGGGTGTAAATTTCGGATACGCGCATATCGTACCGAGACACACGAATTTTTCCAATTTCTTAAGCCTTGCGAATTCTATCAACTGAATTCCCATTATGGCGTTATCATAGAAAAATTTTCCGGGGTTTTCCCTGTTGGCTCCGATTCCACCCACAACCGCCGCGAGATGAATCACAATATCGGGTTTTTGCTCCTCGTACATTTTTAGAATATTTTCTTTATTTCGCAGGTCATATTCCGGCAAATCCGCTGCCATTATGTTCTCACAACCTCTTTCTTTTAATTTCCGTATCAAATGCGTCCCGAGAAATCCTTTTCCCCCGGTCAC
>CAZSEX010000079.1:0-4329 GCA_964606065.1 uncultured bacterium
AGTATATTGACAAATATAAGCGCTTTTATAAGAAACCAAAAAAATACAATAGATTGGTTAAGGGAGAGTGAAATCGAGCCCTGGGGAGCCGAAAACGCGGGAGAAGTTACGGTAAAGGGATTGGATATTAATTTTACATTTAAATCGATAGCCCGCATGTATAAAAAAATTCCTATACCCGTTATAAAATTCGGGTATACTTTTCTTAATTTGGACAGAGATGGAAGTTCTTTACAATCGAAATATCTTCTCGGTTATCCGGAGCATAAATTTACATTAAGCGCCGATTATGATTTGGCAAGTAATTTAAAACAGGTCTGGAAGGCTCGTTATGAGATTTTGCCGGATTCTGAGAAATATCTGATTCTTGACACAGGTATTTCTTTTGAGGTTAAAAACTCTGAGATTTTCTTAGATGTTACAAATCTTTTTAATACAGAGTACACGCAGGCAGGATGGATTCCCATGCCCGGAAGATGGATAAAGGCAGGAATACGGATTAAGGTTTATTAAAAATTATTCTCACACGGAGCCACGGAGGGCACAGAGAAAACCACTAAAGTTCCGTTTTTTTTAAACCCAACCCATCCCAAATTTAGAAACAAGAAATCATACAAATAACAAATAAGATTATAATATCACAATCTCAATTTTCTTAAAATTGATTCTGCAAATTCTTTTAATGCTTTGGGTCCGTTTGCTGTGATTATATTGTCGTTTATACATACATTTTGTTCTGAATATTCATTTTGACTATTTTTGATTAATTTTAAAGTCGCTTTTGTTTTGTATGCGGTTATAGAAGAATTTTTTATCATTCCTGAATTAATAAGACAAATAGGGGCTAAACATATCGTTGCTATTAGTTTTTTTTTATTTGCGTTGATCAGAATACTTTGCAATATGATATTTTCCCATAAGTATTTTTTGCTTCCCGAACCTCCTATAATAACTATATAATTATAATCTGACACAACAATTTCTTCTAACGAGATGTCCGGTTTTGTTGAAAAAGAGGTATACCCCTATGCGGTCGATTTTGAAGTAGATGCAATATCGAAGAGAATATCATTCTTTTTAAATGTCTCAGTTATTGTTTTGAATTCAGTGTTATTAAATTTTTCTTGAGGTATAACTACTAGTATTTTCATAATAAGGAAAAGGGGTGGTTGCCCACCCCTTCTTTTTAATTTCTTATCTCAGGAGAACGATTTTTCTTACGAGATTTTCTCCTTTTCCTTTTTTAAGAGAGATGAAATACACATCGTTTGGCAGAGCTTTATCCAGACTGTTGTTCCCGTTCCATTTTATTGTGTGTGTTCCCGCGGGTTTCTTACCTGTGAAAAGATTTTTTACCATTATTCCCGCTTTGTTGTAAACCTTTAAGTTTATATCTTCTTCTGCTTCTTCTTTAGAAATATAAAAAGCTATACTGAAGACATTTGTTGAAACGGATGGGAATATACAGAACTGTAAGTCTGGAATTACATCTGTTTTATCCTCGATTCCCGACATATCCGACGTTATAAAATCGGCTTCATTCCATCCGTTTGGACCTATCGACAACCATCTGGAATGAACCGCGTTAACGTAAGTTACAGGGTCGTATTTCAGTCTGATTCTCCAGTGATATGGGGTCGCGTAGCTCAAACCTATTACGTCTTCCGAGATTTCTATTCCGCTTACATCTGTGTCGTACCATTCGTCACTTTCGGAAAGAGAAAGTCCATTGAATAATTGACCGAATTCCTTAACCTCCCACTGCATTTTTACCTTTCCCCTTCCTGCGGGTGTTAACCCGATCATGTTAAGTTTTACACTTCCGTCTCCCGACGCGTTGCCGAGTTGAACCAGACGGGAACCGTCGAGCGTGGACTGTGTGGGTATGAGCCCGATTCCTCTTCCGTTGCCGAGATATACAAATACTCTTCCTTCATTATCTTCTCCGTTATCGTAGTAGGAAGCCCCCACAATCACGTCAGAATATCCGTCTGTGTTTATATCCCCCGCGGTGGAGACAGAAATGCCGAACTCCGAATCTTCCTGATTGGATTCGGCAGACCAGTCGGGAGCCAGGGACAATCCGGAGGAACTTCCGTGATATACAAACGCCGCTCCTTCATCATTTTCCCCATACCGCCTGGCTCCCACGATCACATCCGAATATCCGTCTCCGTTCACGTCTCCCGCCGAGGAGACAGAGTAGCCGAAATATGCAACTGCCTGATCAGGCTCTGCAGACCAGTCGGCTGATGCGGACAATCCGGAGGAACTTCCGTGATACACGAATGCGGCTCCCTCAAGCACCTCTCCACCATCGTAACAGTAAGCCCCCACAATCACGTCAGAATATCCGTCTCCATTTACGTCTCCCGCCGAGGAGACAGAGTTGCCGAAATGCGCGGCGTACAGATCGGATTCGGCAGACCAGTCGTAAGTCGCGGATAACCCGGAGGAACTTCCATGATATACGAACGCGGCTCCTTCAGACTCTTCTCCGTTATCATAACAGTCGGCACCTACGATTACGTCCGAATACCCATCGCCGTTAACATCCCCCGCTCCGGAGACGGAATGTCCAAAGCGAGCATAAGTCTGGTCGGATTCGGCTGTCCAGTTAGCAGTCGCGGATAACCCGGAGGGGCTTCCGTGATATACAAACGCTCTTCCTTCATCCACTTCTTCGTTATCATACAACTCGGCCCCCACAATCACATCAGAATATCCGTCTCCGTTTACGTCTCCCGCCGAGGAGACCGAGGTGCCGAAATACGCGCTATCCTGATCGGATTCGGCTGTCCAATCGGCAATGTCGGATAGCCACGAGGAACTTCCATGATATACAAAGGCGGCTCCTTCATCCGTTTCTCCGTTATCATAAAGATAAGCTCCCACGATCACGTCCGAATACCCGTCGTTATTTACATCTCCCGCCGAAGAAACAGAGGATCCGAAAAAAGCGTTTTCCTGATTGGACTCGGCAGTCCAGGTCGTAGCAAATGTTCTTCCACTATACAAAAAAACTCTTCCCTCATTAGATTGTCCGTTGTCGTAGCCAATGGCTCCCACTATCATATCAGAATATCCGTCTCCGTTCACGTCTCCCGCCGAAGAAACCCGACTGCCTAAAAGAGCTCCCGCCTGGTTACATTCTTTAGTCCGATAGGCAGAATCGGAAAGCCCGGAAGGGTTTCCATAGTACAGAAACACTTTTCCCTCATCTGTTTCCCCATCGTCGTACGTGTAGGCTCCCACGATCACGTCCGAATACCCATCGCCGTTTACATCCCCCGCTCCGGAGACGGAATGACCAAAGCGAGCATAATCCTGATTGGCTTCGGCAGTCCAGGCGGCATTCGAGTCCAATCCCCAATGATAACTTCCGTAATACAAAAAGGCGGCTCCTTCTTCCGATTCTCCGTTATTGTAAAAATCAGCCCCCACAATAACGTCCGAAGCCCCATCGCCGTTCACGTCACCCGCCGACGAAACCGAACAGCCGAAGCGCGCGCTTACCTTATCAGACTCGGCTGTCCAATAGGGTAAGCTTGATAAACCGCTGGAACTTCCGCGATATAAAAAAGCTCTTCCCTCATTAGATTCTCCGTTATCGTATCCCATAGCTCCCACGATCACGTCCGAATACCCATCGCCGTTTACATCCCCCGCAGAGGAGACCGAGTAACCGAAGTACGCGTTTGCCTGGTCGGATTCGGCTGACCAGTCGTAAGTCGCGGGTAGTCCGGAAGAACTTCCGTGATATACAAATGCCGCGCCTTCGTTTGTTTCTCCATTATTGTAACGATACGCACCTACGATCACATCCGAATACCCGTCACCGTTTACGTCTCCCGCTCCTGAGACGGAAAAACCGAAGTATGCGCTGTCCTGGTTTGACCCCTGTATCCAGTTGTTAGTCGCGGAAAGCCCGGAGGAGCTTCCGTGATATACGAACGCGGCTCCCTCGTCTATTTCTCCGTCGCTATATTGGTAAGCTCCCACGATCACATCCGAATAACCGTCTCCGTTTACATCCCCCGCCAGGGAGACCGAATAACCGAACCTGGTAGACTGTTGATCGGCTTCGGCAGTCCAGTCGGCAATCAAGGATAGTCCCGAAGAACTTCCATGATATACAAACGCTCTTCCTTCATCCGTGTCTCCATGGTCGTAGGTATGAGCTCCCACGATCACATCCGAATATCCGTCTCCGTTCACGTCTCCCGCCGAGGAGACCGAGTAACCGAAGTACGCGTTTGCCTGGTCGGATTCGGCTGTCCAGTTAGCAGTCGCGGATAACCCCGATTGACTTCCGTGATACACAAAAAC
>CAZSEX010000080.1:0-4246 GCA_964606065.1 uncultured bacterium
AATCTGCCTGCCCCGTAGGGAAGTATGACTGTATCGGGGTAGGGAGGAACGACCGTACCAGGGCGTTCATCTGCGTCCAATATTCTTTTTTTTAACAACAAAGCATTTTTTCTATCCGCCTGCCCCGTAAGGAAGAATGACTGTATCGGGGTGTCCATCCGTGGCTATTATCTTCTTCGATTTTCCTTTTACAATCAAACCATACCCTAATCATATTTATTATTGTAAGTATATTTTTTACCCATGTCAAGGGTAAAATTGATAATTTTAAATCTCGGAATTCTTGAAAGATGACAATTTTCAATAGTTGACAAACCAGATTGTTCAAATATATCTTTAAACTAAAAGATGGATATTGCAAAATCGAAGAATGGTGTGCCTATGAAGAACCAGAGGCGATTTACAAAGGTAAAACAGGTGAATTTTTAGGGATGAAGGAAGTAAAATCTGGCAAATATATAGTATGGACAACTTACGATAAGGAAGCAGATGTATTATACATTAACTTCAAAAAACCCAGCCATGCGGACGACTCGGAAATAACTGAAAATGACATAATAATTAGATATGAAAAAGAAGAACCGGTGGGGATAACTATACTAAATGCAAGTAAAAGGAAAGAAATAAAATTATAGACTTTTTTTAAAATTAACCACCTCGAGAAAGGTTTTGTTGGGGTAGGCGGGAGAGGAGTCAGGATGAGTATAACTTTTATCTATTTTCCACCACACAATCGCATAAGGATTCATATAATCAAGGAAATGGTCGTAGGTGTGCCCTGATACCAACTTACCCGCATCAATCAAATCCGTATACATATCTGCTTCTATGTGAGCTTCAGCTCCCCATGTTTTTGAACTGGAGCCGAGACCGTGTACGAAGATTACAGGATAGGGTTTATATGGTTCTGCGGATAGAGTAAATACAAAAACAGTAAATAATTGTAAAATGAATACTTTTCTAATTATTTTCTTATTTCCCCTCATTTTAATAACCTTCTACTAAAGATTGTAAATATTAAATTGTAAGTTATAAATTTTAACAATTTCCTCAAAACTCTTTCATTTTCAATTTTATTGCTCTATATTTTCTTTTTTTCAAATTTCCAATTTAGAGTTTACACCTTTCAATCCCCAATTATCCCAGTGCTTGAGTCCACTTATCTACAAAATACCTGCTTACGCCTTCTTTTTTAACTATCGCTCGCTTTGATTTTTTTGTCCATTTTTATTGTTCCCGATTTTAAACATAAAAGCAAGCTTTTAAAGTAGCCTGCTTTCATCTTGCATATAAAAGGTTTGCCCTGCACAAAAAATAAAAACTTTTGACACAATATAGGCGTTAGCGGTTTTACTGCACTGGGTTCTCCCTATCTCTGGGTGAGAATTTATTTCTTGACATAAAATTTTTACGTTTTATATTATTTTTTGATAAACCAATTCAGGCATGGAGGGTAAAAATGAATTTTAAATATATCTTAAAAATATTATGTATAATTTTGACAGTTGTAGTGGTTTCCTGTGATATTGTTAAAGATAATGACAAGGCATCCGGTTATCCTATTACCCCTGTTCCTTTCACTGATGTAACAATAACCGATGATTTCTGGTCGAAACGTATCGAGACCAATAGGACTATAACAATACCTTATGGTTTTGAAAAATGTGAAAAGGAGGGCAGGATCAGAAACTTTGCCAGGGCAGGAGGATTACTGGAAGGAGAATATGAAGGGAAAATGCCTTTTGACGATTCTGATATTTATAAAATAATTGAAGGCGCTTCATATTCCCTAACCGTGCATCCTGACCCTAATCTGGTTGAATACATCGATGACATTATAGAAAAAATCGCCGCGGCACAGGAAGAGGACGGATATCTTTGCACCTGGAAAACAATAAATCCAGACACGACTCCCGCCTGGTGGGTAAAACCGGGGCCGCGATGGTATAATCTGGGAGCAAGCCATGAATTGTACAATGCGGGTCATATGTACGAGGCGGCTGTTGCCCATTACCTGGCGACAGGAAAAACAAATTTTTTGAATGTCGCCCTCAAGAACGCGGATTTGATAGTAGAGACATTTGGACCAGGGAAAAAACTCGAAGTGCCCGGTCATCAGATAATCGAAACCGGTCTGATTAAATTATACCAGGTAACAAAAAACAAAAAATATCTGGATATGGCAAAATTTTTCCTGGACGAGAGAGGTAATAACCAGGGGCATGAACTCTACGGGTCATACAGTCAGGACCATAAACCGGTAATAGAGCAAACGGAACCTGTAGGCCATGCCGTACGGGCTGTTTATATGTACGCGGGAATGACTGATATCGCGGCACTCATGAAAGATTCCGCATATATGAAAGCAGTTGATAAAATCTGGGAAAATATGGTTTCAAAAAAATTATATATAACCGGAGGGATTGGCGCCCGTCATGAGGGAGAATCATTCGGGGATAATTACGAGCTTCCCAATCTAACTGCTTATAATGAAACCTGCGCGGCAATCGGTAATATTTACTGGAATCACAGAATGTTTTTACTACATGGTGAAGCAAAATATATCGATGTTCTGGAACGAACTCTTTATAACGGAATGATTTCCGGCGTTTCGTTAGAAGGTAATACCTTTTTTTATCCGAATTGCCTCGAGTCAGACGGAAAATATAAATTTAATCAGGGTTCTTTAACCAGGAAAGCATGGTTTGACTGTTCTTGCTGTCCTACAAACGCCATGCGTTTTATACCTTCGGTACCAGGCTATGTCTATGCTCACAGGGGTGATTCGCTATATGTCAATCTTTTTGTCGCGAGTGAAGCTGAAGTAAATATGAATGGTATCGGGCTTGAAATTTCTCAGGAAACCGAATATCCCTGGGACGGAAAAATAAAACTAACGATCAATCCGAAAGAGAATAAAATGTTCAGTATAAATATCCGTATCCCGGGGTGGGCTTTAGAAAAAGTTGTACCGGGTGATTTGTACAGATATTTGGAAAAAAACGCACCGCGGGTAACCTTAAAAGTAAACGGAGAACTTTTCGACTACAAGATGAATAAAGGGTTCGCCGTTATCACTCGCAAGTGGTCTAAAGGAGATGGAATCGAGCTCAACCTGACCATGCCAGTTCGCCGTGTTCTTGCAAATGAGAAAGTTAAAGACGATATAAACAAAGTCGCGCTCGTAAGAGGCCCTATCGTTTACTGCGCCGAGTGGGTCGATAACGGGATAAACGTACTGCGGCTCAAGGTACCCGATAATGTAGAATTCGAATACGGATATCGGCAGGATTTATTGAACGGATTGGTTGTGATCAAAGGCGTAGCGCTTAACGAATCGGGGGGAAAAGAAGAATTGAATGCCATACCTTACTATGCGTGGTCGCATCGTGGTCCGGGTGAAATGGCGGTTTGGCTGTTGAGAAAATAAGTATTTTTTAAATAATAATAGTTCGCAGTTAAAGTACTATCCGGCAATTTCGTACATAGCAGATTATATGATATTAGAAAAAACCTCTGTTTTCATTTTGCATTCAGCCTATATTAACCAAATCACTTTTCCTTAATCACGAATGAATTATGGGTAATATAGACCGTAAATTTTTTGTTCTCCGCTGTGTCTTTGAATGAAGAAACTCCCTGAACCGCGTCGATGCCGGGTATTCTTTCTCCGTATTTCATCAACCATCTCCACACCTTTGTCTCTTCTTCGATTTCATAGACACTTCGTACTTTTTCTTTCTCGTCATTGATCGAAACGTAACGTCCGGTTAGCCTGGTAACCTGGTATAATGGTTTCATACCGACCGTTACAAAAAAGTTTTCCCATTTAACTATATGGCCTTCGATGACAAACTGCTGGCCTTTAACCCGATAAAATTTTGCGGGACTATCTTTTTTATCCAGGTCGACAAATTTAAGGACAAAAGAATCATCCTGTTTAAGCGAACACTCTACAGTAAAAATCGGTTTATTATAAGTAAAATGTTGATATCCCCTTAAGCCGGTGTACAAAAGCATAAAGATGGTGGAAATCAAAGCAAAAATAACCACAAAAAGAAAATGGATGAGACATACAAGAACTCTTTTCCTCCGATTTCTCAGTTTCTTTATCAAAAGGAAAAGTAGCAATAAAGCAATTAATCCCGAAACTAGACCGGCGATGGGCACAAAGCTAAGAAAGTCCATACAATAATTATACAAATTTTTAAGAAAAAATCAAGAGCGTAAAAGAATAACCTCTTTT
>CAZSEX010000081.1:0-4058 GCA_964606065.1 uncultured bacterium
TTCTATTCCATGAGGGGCGTCTCCGTGTGAGAATATTTTTCTATTTCGCGATTTTTATTATTTTTTCCTCGTCGACTTTTTCTCCGTCTATTTCCAGAACCGCGAAGTAAATCCCCGGATTTGCGTTTTTTCCCCAGATTATTGGGTCTCTGCCCGGTCCTATTGTTTGATTATTTAATAGAGTTTTTATTTCTCTCCCGAGTACATCATAAATCGTTAGATTTACATTGGATGTATCGGTAAGCAATAATTGAATTTTCGTTTCTTCGACAAATGGATTTTTTATGTTTAAATATTTAATTTCAGGTGCTCCTCCATTCGGGGGTTCGATGGTTCCGCTTGTCCCTCCTGATATTGCCAGAGCGAAAAGAACTTTGCCGCAGGGAACATTGTATCCCCGAATTGAAATAGCATAAGCACCCGTTTGCGTGGGTGTCGGCAGCCATACGACTTCGACGTTGTTTATTCTATCGGAAAATCCACCAGTAGTAGAAAAGCCTTCGGAGAAAACATTTCCCCTGTATCTATTGCCGTTGGGTGCTGTTACGATTAAGTCCAGGTCGTTTACGAGAGTTGGGTCTGCTAATGGATATGCGGCTGTGTCGCTCCACGCGAGAACGAATTTCAGGGGTTCGGTGCTGTTTAATACGCTTACCATATTTATTACAGAATCTTCCGTTGATAAACTCTGTTCATTATCATATACAATCAGTATTCTTGATTCTCCGGCGAAGTAAAGAGCATTGTCCAGAACGACTTTTCCCCAGCCTTCCGCTCTGTTTGGAACAGGATTTCCGTTTTTCATATCGACTGTGGAAGCGATAAGAACGGCTTTTACGAGAGCGGCGGAAGGTTCGAAAGAAATTCCGGACAGAGTATCTCCGGTGGGGTAAAAACCGTCTTTAAAATATTGCCTTATCATGGCACTCGCTGCGGATATATGAGGGGCTGCCTGCGATGTTCCAGCCACTCCCTGAAGATTGGTATGAGCCGAATCTCCCGCCCAGGTTGTGTTTGCTTTGGCTCCCCAGATATAATGTCTGTTATAATCGAACGGGTCGGTTCCTCCCGGAGCAACGACATCGGGCTTTATTCTTCCGTCGGTTGTCCATCCCCTGGAAGAAAAACTTGTTATCGAATCGGGTAAAACATCGAATGCGGGAACCCAGGAGGAACCCACAGTGATACAGTTCTTGGCTGTGGAAGGCGGCATTATAGTATTGTTATCCGGTCCCCTGTTTCCCGCGGAAAAAACAACCACAAAGTCTTTATTGTTCCAGACCATATTATCAATATCTATTGCCGCTCCCGCATAATCTCCCGCATATCTGTCATAGTTCCATGAGTTTTGATGTATTTTTGAATTGTAAGGAGGATTATATGCTTTATCCATAGCGGCTGGAAAGTCGAAATTACCCACTATGCAGGAATCGGATTTCGTATATCCAAAGTCCTGTATATAAAGTCGTACGGGAAAGTAATCCTCTATGTTTCCCCTCGTTTGTCCTCCCCAGTCGTAGTAGTGCATAAGGCCATTTCCGTTTGGATGATTGTCGGCTATGGATAAATCTCCGGCTATAATAGTAGAAATGTTTGTTCCGTGGGTACAACCGCCCGGTTCATTATCGGAGGAAACTTCTTGAAGATCTCCTCCCTCGTCGGTATAGGCTTCAACCACTATGTGAAAAGGTCCGGGAGGATCATCTTCCGGGTCTTGAAAAAAGGCGCTCCAGT
This sequence comes from uncultured bacterium, assembly GCA_964606065.1. Lineage (GTDB taxonomy): Bacteria > Hydrothermota > UBA3072 > UBA3072 > UBA3072 > JAFGHJ01. The sequence goes on from CAZSEX010000081.1 coordinate 1,735, forward strand.
AATCGAGTCCGGTATCGAAAATCGTTATAATTTCACCATTGCCGGTTATACCCTTATCCGCGAGTGTTATCCCACTCGTTACAGTGTCCATGATAGGATAAGGTGGGTTTCCTACTGCTTCTTCGTCCGGTGCTATGGTAAAGCTATCCATAGGGATCTGCACGGAATATCTCCAGGTGGAAGATGATAAAACTTTCCTTGAATATGGCAGAATGGATTGAATTTCTCTTAGCTTTGCCATGGCACTCAGAGAATCGGGAGGAATTCTTACTATTATTGTGTTAGAGCTTTTTAGAATTTGTTGAATATCCGAGCCCCATGTTTCTAATTTATTGGAAAAATTAGTAAGAGAGGTTCCGGCGAATAATCTTACCGATAATTGTAAAAGAGGATCGTTTGGAATCCAGAGTACGTCTCTACCGCAATGATATTCACCTTCTTTTTTAATTTTTAGTTTGTTATCTGCGATTGCTGCAATAGCCATGGGTAGTTTGTTATCTGTTTCGGGACTTCTTTTTTTGTAAACGCTCGGATGGATTTTATACTCGGGATGAAAGATCCCAATCCACCTTACAAACGGTAATTTTTCCACTTTGTTTTTTTCTTCGGGTGTCAATTGAATAATGTATGCGAAGTGAGGAACATATGAGTGAAAAATGCCTCCTTCCGTACTGATTTTATTTTTCCAATTTTGATGAATGGGGCCTGTAAATTGTACAATATAATAGTTTTCTCCTTCGGATTCTGATATCAGCAAGTTATTTCTAAGTTTTGGCGAATTTTTAAGGGGATCGAATTTTTGGTTTATGAAGGATATAGTCATGTCTTCCGAATAAAGAATATTTGAATAAAATAGAACAAATATTAAAAGTGCTTTTTTCATTAAACCTCCCGGTTTATACTTTTTATTATGAGAAACTTCTATGGATATGTCAAGTCCCGCCCCGCGCCTAATTATTCTCACACGGAGCCCGCGGAGAAATAACAAAGATTATAAATGGTTATTTAATAAAAAAACCACCCACAGCTACCAAAACAAACTAGGAACAAAAAATAACGCGAATAACACGAATTGTTTTTGCTGTCCACCCAATTAACCAATCTGTAGGAGGGACTTCCCTGTCCCGAAAAAAAATTGTCATTACGAGTTTTACTTCTCGCTTAGCTTTCGCGAGGTAATCTCAAGGGGTGCAGAGAGATTGCGTCACATGTGTAGAGCAAAGAAGAATAGTTCGCAATGACAACTACAAACGGAAAATAGAATTCCATTTAGCCAAAAGTTCGTAGAGTTGGGGCTCGTCCCCAACAATAAGCGGGGGGGTAAACCCCCGCGCTACATCCTAATTATAATTAGAGCTTTGAATTATCCGTAGTGTCTTTAAAATAAGTTTCTTAAAGTTTCGACATTTAATGAATCGTAATTATCGATTATTAAGTCGGCTTTTTCTAAATTCTGATTACCGCTGTTTGGGTTTTTATAAGCCACGCATTTCATTCCGGCGGCTTTCGCGGCTAAAACACCGTTCTTTGAATCTTCTATTACAAGGCAATCAGCTGGTTTTACGTTTAGGCGATTTGCGGCTTTTAAGAAAATATCGGGAGCGGGTTTCCCTTTTTTTATTTCTTCTCCGCCCACTATTGCCGAGAAATAATCGCTGATGCTTAGTTTGTTAATTACCAATTTTATTACCCCGGTTGGTGAGGAAGAGGCAATACCTGTTTTTATATTCTCGCGGGCGATTTTGGAAAGTAGATCCGTTACTCCCTTTATTTTTATTGGTTCAATTTCTTCGTTCTTGATATATTCGATATTTCCGCTTACCTGCATATTCACAAGTTCCGGGACACTTTGTGGCAGGTTATATCTTTTCTTTATCGTAGTCCACATGTCTTTGTGCGTGGTTCCTATAAAACCGTGATATTCATCTTCGCTTAAATTTATGCCTAAATTTGCGAAGATTTCTTCGTTAACGACCAGATGAAATGGTTCGCTGTCTATAAGAACTCCGTCCATATCAAAAATTACAGCTTCTAACATTGTTTTCCTCGGAATGTAACTTATGGTTTTTTATAAAAATATCAAGTGAAAAAATTTTGAACCACAGAAAACACAGATTATCACAAGATTTTTTTAAATGCCACTTTCTTTCGTAGCGTTGGGGCTTGTCCCCAACAATCGGTAGGCGGGGGATGAACCCCCGCGCTACGTTTTTGTATGACTGGCGGGGGATGAACCCCCGCGCTACGTTTTTTCGTAGCGTTGGGGCTTGTCCCCAACAATCGGTAGGCGGGGGATAAACCCCCGCGCTACGTTATTTCGTAGC
>CAZSEX010000082.1:0-3918 GCA_964606065.1 uncultured bacterium
GACAGTAATAAGGTTACTAATTCGGGAAAATATAATGTAATAATTTCCTGTCTGGTGAGTCCATTCAGTTGGAGTTGAAGGGTTGATATTTCGTGAAATTTTATTATAATTGTAAGTATAGTAAGGAGGAAAAAATGAGAAGATTATTTAAATTATTTTTTGTTCTTTTATTGTTTGTTACTGTTTCAGTTTACGCCACAGAAGTAGATGATGTTGTAGCCGCCTTACAGAAAAATATAGATAAGGTTCAGGATATGGAATGTAAAATTGAAATGAGTGTCGATATTGGCGAAATGGGAACTCAGCGTCAGTCAATGAAAATGTGGAGTAAAGGCAAGGATAAAATGCGAATGGAAATGAACGCTCCCGCCGCTCCGGCGATGAGTCCATCCGCGATGGGTCAAAGCGCGCCGTCCGGGAAAATGACGATGATTATGAACGGGGATAAGATGATTATGGAAAGTGGTGGTGAAAAAAAGGTCTTGAATCGTCCGGCGTCAGCCGCGACTCCCGGAGCAGTTCAAAGTCCAACTTCCCTTCCCTCCGGTATAGATTTACAGCAGGATTTCGGGGAATTTTTGAAGAAAAACAAGGTATCCGTTGTTTCAGAGAAAAAATCATTCGTTCAAAAACTGCTTTCGCGGGGGGCATCCTCAGAAACTCCGGAAAAGGTAGTTTTAGAGGTAATACCGGAAGATAAAGATCCAATGGTTCAAAAAATAGAAATGACAGTCGATATGAATAAAGGTGTTGTAACCAGTCAAAGGATGTTTTCAAATTACGGAACGACAAAGATGAATATGGAATATGAGAATATAAATAGCGCATGGGTATTAAAAAGAATAAATATGACCATTCCGACACCAATGGGGAAAACCGGGAAGATGACAATTGAATATAAAAATGTGAAACTGAATCAGGGGATAAGGGATGAGATGTTTGAAGAGTGAGAATATAATGGGACGCGGATGAACGCAGATTTACAGGATTTGAAAAAATGTTTTTGTTGTTAAAGAATTGTAGGAGAGGTTTCCTAACCTCGATAATCGGGACAGGGATGTCCCTCCTACAGGAAAAAGGAAAAGGGGAAATAGTAATCTGAGAATATCTGAGTATATCTGCGTGCTATTAAAAATTTAGGAGAAGAGATGTTTAAAAAAATAATAAAAATATTACTATTTTTTGTTTTAGTTTTTTCGGTTTATCTTCTCGCGATCGAGTTAAAATCTGAAGTTAGTTCAAAGAAAAGGACGATGTGGCAGAAATTATTATTCGAGGATTTCGAATCGGGTTCGATACCTTCGGATTGGACTGTTGTCGATGGGAACGGGGATGATGATTCCTGGGAGATAAATACAGGAGAGGGTACTGGTGCTCCGCCTGATTTTGACACGGCGTACGCTTTTTACGAAGATTGGACTCAAAATTCTTACGCGTCCGTACCGGGAGAAGACTTGATAACTCCTAAATTTTTTGCCACTTCATTCGATTCAATCAGGTTAATATACTCTATGCGTTACAGTAGTCAGCCGGGGGTGTATGATGACACTTTCAGGCTTTACCGCAGGGTATTTGAGGGAGAAGAGTGGAAGTCCTGGGTAAATGTAGTTCAATATAATTATTATGTGAACGAATGGGATACTGTGTCCTTCTGGATAGGCATTGCCGATAGCATTCAATTCATGTGGAGATATTTGGACCATCACCAGAATTCTATTGAGATAGGAATCGATAATGTATCAGTAAAAGGGCATCTTAAATACGGAGGAACTCATGATATCGGTGTCGTATCTTTGAATTCTCCGACTTCTCTTGTAAAGTTAGATACCTCTTACGCGGTTTCCTCGACATTCAGAAACATCGGTGATTCGGTAATGACATTCACTGCTCATACAGAAATTGTAAGCGCCTCGGGAAGCCCTGTTTATTTTAGTTCCGACAGTAATAATGTAACATTGTTACCTGATAGTTCGATTGAGATTGATTTCGGCAACTGGACAATGACAATTGCCGATAGCTGTAATTACATTAGTTCTTCGACCACTTCCGATTCTACCGATATAGACGATACGCTTGGTATGCTGGTTTTAGCGGATATAGATTTCAAAACGGATACAATACTGATGCCTCCTCCTTACTGTGATACGAATATTCCTTATGATGTAATCGCGAGATTTAAAAATGAAGGTGTTAGTGATTATACTGTAAATCTTCTTTCGGAAGTTACATTAGATGGAAGTCCTGTTTTTTCGAAAGATTCAACAGATGTTTTGATTCCCGCAGGAGATTATATAGATGTAAATTTCGGCTCGGTTATATTTAATGAATACGCGGATTATGAATGCCGGATAAATACTTCATTTCCTTATGATATCGATTTCTCAAATGATAGTTTTGTGAGTACCGGCAGAGTTAGTCCGTGGGAGATTATAACGGAATTACCGATAAGGTTAGAAGATGAAGCGGTTGTTTTTGACGGTACTTATGTGTATGTAATTGGTGGTAACACACCTGACAGCACTCTTAAATCGACTTTCATTTACAATCCATTGGATAAAAGTTGGGATAGAGTAAGTGATTTACCCGTTCCTCTTTGTGAAATAGACGCCTGTATTCTCGGAGACACCATATATGTCCCCGGTGGAGAAACACAGGCTACTTATATTGGCGAGCATAAGATTCTGGACTCTTTATATAAATATTCCATATCTTATGATACCTGGACTGTTTCGCCCTGTCCCAGAGATTCTGTAGTTTACTATTCATGTGTTTCTGCAAATGGGAAAGTTTATAAAATAGGTGGACGTAGTTATAAAACAGGTGGGATAGTTGGTTATACACGGGAATATATCCCGGGCAGCGGCTGGACAAACAAAGCAAATATGCCTTTTCCTCGTAAAATTGCGAGTGGCTGGACCAAGAATGACACTATTTATATTGCTGGAGGGTTGCGTCCTCCCGATCCCGGCATAGTATCTTCTCTAACACAATTTTATGACCCTATGAATAATCTCTGGGCCAGTGATTCTACACTTTTTGCTTATTTGCCTTATGAGATTTGGGGGGTGAGTACTGCTATGTATAAGGGAATGGTTTATCTGATGAGTGGTTACGGCGGAAAGCTATACGATAGTGTTTTTTATTATAATAATATAAATAACTCTTGGGAACCATATTATCCGCTACTAAGAGGAGAAATATATGTTGATGGGGTTGGTATAGAAGGTTTAGGAGATAGTTGTGATGGTATTTATCTTTTCGGCGGTTCTTCAGCAGGAGTGCAGGCTCTTATAAATCCACAGCCGGATATAGACACAATACCGGACACGAGTGGTTTATTAACCTCAAAACCTTTAGTAGATACATCTGGTTATCTTGTTATTCCTTCGAATATCGCATTAAATTCAGTTAACCTAACATATAAAGGAACCACGCCTGGGACTGTTATTGTAAGGGATATAACGGGAAGGGTAGTAAAAGAATATAAGAATATTAAACCGGAAACACATCTTAGCTTTGGTGATAAAGAAATCTCATCCGGGATATATTTTGTTGGTATTAAGGGAAATGAGGAAAGGCGGAAGGTGGTGTTGGTTAAATGATTAATTGGACGCGGATGAACGCGGATTTACAGGATAAGAAAAAGTTTAGTTTTTTAAAAAACAGAAAAAAGGTGTGGGGAAATGAGTTTTAATCTGCGTATATCTGAGTCAATCTGCGTGCTATTAGAATCTTTAACCGGATGTAGGGTATAGAAAAAGCGGGAAGCGGATGGCGGATAGCCGAGAGCGTAAAAGACCGGAGGATATATGAGGAAAAATAAATTTATTATCTTTTGTTTAATTATAGTGATCATAATTGGATGTGACAATGTCTCATACACTTATGAAGTAAGCGTCGATTATGAGGCACCAAACT
>CAZSEX010000083.1:0-3879 GCA_964606065.1 uncultured bacterium
TATCTTCTGAATTCTTCCTGAAGTGTAATATACTCCTCGTATTTTTCAAACCTCTGAGGAGATTTTAAAACCAGTGTATTGTCTAAACTGGCAATATTATATTCCTTCAATTCTTTTAAAAATTCTTTTACCCTATCTAAAGGAACTCCCGTAACTTCAGATATTTCCTTTCCTCCTGCATCCAGACCGGTATTCATATCCCCTTCTTCATTCTTGCTTAAACGGTCCTTAATAAACAAAATAAATCGAATTTTCTCATTGGGCACAGAGAAATATTTCAACATGTTGTTGGTTTTTCTTAAACGTGTTGTCAAGGTTTCAATAATATATTTTATAAAAGGATTTTTATTCACCGAGCTCAAAAAAGCGTTTCTATCCACAATAATTAATTTGGCATCGGTTTCTGCGATCGCGGAAGCGGAACGCGGTCTCTTATCTAAAACAGCCATTTCCCCGAAGAATTCACCCTCGCCTAATACGGCTAACGTTTTTTTTGTACCTTCCAGATCTTTCACGATTCTAATTTTCCCGGACCTAATAAGGTACATCTCATCACCCTGAGCCCCTTCTTTAAATAAGACCTCCCCGCTTTTCAAAAACTTCTCATAACCAATACTTTCACTCACTTTTTCCATAGCTCCTCCTTAAGATTTTCTTTCAATGTATTCACCAGTTCTCGTATCCACGATAATTTCTTCTCCTTCTTTAAGGAACAACGGAACCTTAACCGTAAAACCGGTTTCGAGAACAGCTGGTTTTGAACCACCCTGAGCCGTATTACCCCTCACTCCTGGCTCGGTAGAAGTTATTTTTAATGTAACAAAATTGGGAATAGTTATACCCAACACCTTACCTTCGGAAACTTTTAATCCGCACTTCATGTTTTCCTTCAGGTAAAATCTGGAATCCCCCAGGACTTCTTCTCCGATAGGATACTGTTCGTAAGTTCCAAGATCCATAAAATAAAAATCGCCTTTATCTTTGTATAAAAACTGAACTTCCTTCTCTTCGAGGGAAATAATATCAAAATTGTCTCCCTTTTTAAAATTCTTGTTAATAGTCGTGCTGCTTTCCAGATCTTTCATCTTTGTCCTAACGAAAGCCTGCCCTTTCCCGGGCTTTACATGAAGAAAATCCAATACCTCATAAATAGAATTCCCATATTTAAGTATTGTGCCTTTATTTATGTCCGATATTGTAGGCATCTATAAAACCATTAATTCCCTTTTCGAATTTGTCAACAAGGTGGGTGTACCACCTTCCAGAGCAATTGTGTCCTCAATTCTAACTCCCTGATAATCAGGCAGGTATATACCCGGCTCTATTGTGAAAACCATGCCTGTTTTTAAACAATTATTATCCTTTTTAGAAATATTGGGTTTCTCATGTATCCCCAGACCTACTCCATGACCCAATGAGTGTGAAAAATACTCACCAAACCCATTTTTAGTGATGAAATCTCTCGCCACTTTGTCCAAATCTCTTGTTCTTATATTCTCTTTTGTAGATTCAATAGCGAGTTTCTGCGCTTTATATACTGTTTCATAAATTTTTTTGTCTTTATTTGTAGGAATACCCAAAAAAATTGTTCTGGTAATATCAGAATTGTAGCACTGATAAGTGGTGCCGAAATCAATGGTAATAAATTCTCCCTTTTTAATCTCTTTATTGGTCGCCGAGCCGTGAGGTATGGAAGACCGATAACCGGAAGCGACTATCGTTTCGAAAGCCGGTTTTTCTCCCCCGGCCTTTTTCATTCTGTACTCAAGCTCGATCGCGATATCCATTTCAGTAACTCCTTCTTTAATATAAGTTATCGCTTCTTCAAAAGATCTATCCAATATATTACATGCTCTTTTTATCTTAATGATTTCTTCATTTGTTTTTGTTATCCTTAAATCTTCAACAAATGAATCGAAACTTTTAAACTTAAGCCAATTCAACTTCTTTCTTAACTCCCAATAAAGCCTATAGCTTATATCCCGGGACTCGAATCCAATTCTGCCTTTTCTCTTTGCTTTACGGTGAGAGGCAAGTTCTGCAATGTAGGATCTTTTTGTAAGACAAACATCGGCGGATTTGACTTTATCTACAATCTCTCCTTGAAATCTGTAATCGGTAACCAATAAAGCCTTCCTTGGAGTAATAAATAGTATCCCTGAATCTCCTGTAAAGGCCGTTAAATAAAAAATATTTTCTCTTGAAGTTACAAGAAAACAGTCGATGTTTTTTTCTCGGAACTGTTCCTGTAATTTTGCTACTCTATAATTCACTTCAAGCTCCACCCAAGCCGTCAATCCACTCACGAAAACTATCATCCACCTCTTCTTCATCCCCTCCTCCCTTATTTTCTTTCTCTTCTTCCGTTTCCTCCTTTTTATTTTCCATTTCTATCGGAGCCTTTTTATCCAACTCCGAAAACAAACTCTCCCCTTCAACCTGTTCTCCTTCACTCTCAAAATCCAAAATATCTTCTTTTTCGGATTTTTTAAGCTGTTCTATTTTTTCTTTTATCTCATCACTTTTATTTATCTCATATAGCTTCTCGTAAACTTTCAAAGCCTTATCATTAAAACCATGGTTCTCGTAAATTTTTCCGAGCTCTTTAAGATCTTCTTCACCAACTTCAACAGCCACTTCCCTTTTTTCGGCTTCCTTATCTTCTTTTACTTCAATTTCTTCTTCGGCTTCTTTCTCGATTTCTTCTTCAACAAGGGATTCCTCCTCACCCACATCTTCTTCCTCTTTTTCCCTGCCGAAAAAATCCCCAATTTCTATTTCTTCTTCATCACCGAAATCATCAACCTCTTCCGAAACAACTACCTCTTCATCCACCGCTTCTACCTCTTCCTCAACCGCTTCCAATTTCTCCGGTTCTTCTTCTTCTTCTTCTTCTTCTTCTTTAAACTCTCCAAGCTCCCCAGATATTTCTTCACCTGCCAACTCTTCTTCCAGTTCCTCTTTTTCTTCTTCAATTCCTTCTTCTATTTCTTCTTCTATTTCTTCTTCCCACTCTTCTTCGTCCACTTCTTCCTTAAGTTCCTCATCCCCTAATTCTTCCCATTCCTCATTTTTAAAAGACATCTCTTCCGTTTCCTCGACGCTCTCCTCTCCAACACCGAAGAAATCTCTCTCATCCAAAAAATCTTCCTCTTTTACTTTCTCTTCTTCCTCCCCCTTTTCGAATTCTTCACTTGAAATACTTTGAATATCTATATCTTCAACTACTTCCCGGGAACCCGATTCTTCTTCCTCCTCCTCAAAAAATTCATCCTCTTCTAACTCATCTTCATCTATTAAACCAGACTCACTTTCGGCAAATTCTTCTTCAAAAGGCTCTTCCTCTTCTTTATCAAGCTCCTCTTCAAAAAAAGAAGATAAACTGCCAACACCATCCTCTTCCTTTTCCTCGGTTATTTCCCTCAACAGCTTTTTGGCTTCACGATCCAGAGGATCAAGTTCAAGCTGCTTTTTGAGCGTCTTTCGGGCGCTTTCTTTATCTCCCGATTTTATGTACAATTTACTGAGTTCCTGCAAAGCAATAATACTCTGTTTATCTAAATTCGTAGCCTTTTCCAGATTCTGAACCGCCTTCTCTATCTCACCTTTTTTATTATAACATCTACCGAGAACCAAAAATCCAGTCGCATATTCCGGATGCTTTTCTACACCTTCTTCAGCAACTTCTATTGCCTCCTCAATCTTTCCTTCTCTTCTCAACAGGTCAGCATATTGCGCAAAAAGCAAAGAGTTCGGATCCCTTTCCAGCCTTTCTTTTATCCTTTTTAAATCATTATCCATCGCAATCCCCTCTTTAATCCTTATTATTTTAAATATAAAAAAAAAACAGGTTTTGTCAATGGTAAAACAAGCGAAAAA
>CAZSEX010000084.1:0-3655 GCA_964606065.1 uncultured bacterium
GGTGCTTCTTGACTTAATGAGTATTGAGTCTATCTTTACAAATAATGAATAAAGAGCGAAGAAAAATCGAAATAAGAGGTATTGTTCAGGGAGTCGGATTTCGTCCGGCAGTATATCGCCTCGCGAAGAAATACAGATTAAAGGGTTTAGTCTTTAATGACAGCAAGGGTGTAACCCTGGATATTGAAGGTTCTTCAAAAAATATCGGCGATTTTTTAAATGAATTAAAAAAAAATCCGCCTCCGCTTTCTAATATCGAGAAAATCATATCAAAAAAACTTAAAGTAAAAAATTTCAGTGAATTTGAAATAATCCGGAGTGAAAAAGGTGAAGAAAAAAAGACTCTTGTTTCTCCCGATATAGCAACCTGTGAGGACTGCAAGAAGGAATTGTTAGACAGGAATGACAGGAGATATCTGTATCCTTTTATAAACTGCACAAACTGCGGACCCCGTTTTACAATAACGGAAGAACTTCCTTATGATAGAAAAAATACGACTATGAAAAAATTCGATATGTGTGAGAAATGTAGAACAGAATACGCAAACCCCGAAGACAGGAGATTTCACGCGCAACCTAACGCGTGCGCCAGATGTGGACCGCATCTTGAACTTCTTGATTTTAAAGGGAGAGAATTAAAAGGTAATCCGATAAATATAGCGGTTAAACTTCTAAAAAAAGGAAAGATAATTGCGGTTAAGGGTCTCGGAGGGTTTCACCTTGCCTGTAATGCAAAAGATATGAAAGCAATTCAGGCTTTAAGAGAAAGAAAAATACGTCCATATAAACCACTCGCACTTATGGCAAAAGATATCCCGACAATAGAAAAATTTGTGGAAGTTTCCGAAGAGGAAAGGAAACTTCTTCAAAGCCCAAGGGCTCCTATTGTGCTTCTTAAAAAGAAAGAAAAATGCGCTCTTCCGGAAAATATAGCTCCGAATAATAATTATCTCGGTTTTATGCTGCCGTATACTCCTCTCCATATCCTTTTATTTGAAAAGTTAGAAGTCCTTGTGATGACATCCGGCAACAAAAAAGACGAACCTATCGTTTTCGATAACAAAAACGCGATTGAAAGGCTTGAAGGTATTGCCGACTATTTTCTTGTCCATAACCGGGATATATGGATTCAGGCTGATGATTCTATTGCCAGGATAGTAGATGATGAACCTTTTTTATTGAGACGCTCCCGGGGTTATGTTCCCCAACCCGTACGCTGCCCTATTAGTAACGATAGGAAGATTATTGGTTTTGGAGCACACAAGCATAATACTTTTTCTATTTCGAGGGATGATGGAATTTTCGTAAGCCACTATATAGGAGAGACAGACAATATCGAAACAATAAAAGCTTTCGAGAGAGGGATAGAACACTTTATTAATTTCTTCGATATTCCTCCCGATGTAGCGGTTGTCGATTTGCATCCCGAATATGAGGCGACTAAATTCGGTAAAAAATGGGCAAAGGAAAACGACAAACCTCTCATAGAAATTCAGCATCATCACGCGCATATAGCGTCCTGCCTTGTGGATAACCACCTGGATGAAAAAGTAATAGGTGTGGCCTGGGACGGAACAGGTTACGGAGCGGATGGAAATATCTGGGGAGGAGAATTCTTAGTCGCTGATTTAAAAAGCTATGAAAGAAAAGCACACTTAGAATACGTTCCTCTTCCCGGTGGAGATGCGGCAGTTAAAGAACCGTGGAGAATGGGAGCGACTTATCTTTACGAAACTTTCGGAGATAATTTTTTAAATATAGACATAGATTTCGTAAAGAAAATTGACAGAAAAAAATGGGCTGTTATAAAAAATATGATAGATAAAAATGTTAATTCTCCTCTTACTTCATCGATGGGAAGACTTTTTGATGCGGTCTCTTCTATATTGGGTATAAGAAACTCTATAAATTACCAGGGTCAAGCTGCAATCGAGCTTGAGATGATAGCAAAAGAAGATGAACAAAAATTTTATAAGTTTGATATAATAAGAAGTATAGATACTTTAATCGTTGATCCCAAAAAGGTTATCGAATTAATTGTAGAAGACATCAAAAAAGGGACAGACAATGGATATATATCCACGAAATTTCATGTAGGTTTAGCGGAAATGATTGTCGATGTGTCAAATTTGTTAAGAGAAGAAACCGAAACAAATAAAGTCTGTCTCTCAGGCGGTGTTTTCCAGAATATGGTGTTAAGGAAAGAAACGACTGAAAGGTTAAAAAAACAAAGATTTGAGGTTTACAATCACAAAAATTTACCTCCAAATGACGGAGGGATTTCCGCGGGTCAGGTCGCGATTGCTATGAGAAACATAACACGGGGAAACCATTAACGGATAATATTAACCACAAAGCCCGCAAAGGACACAAAGCCACCCCACATCCCCAATCTTTTTGTTTATTTTGTCATTACGAGTTCGACATCCTGCCGGACCCGGGCGAAGTAATCTCAAGACATTCGAAACGATTGCTTAATATAAGCAGATCAAAGAATAAAGAAAAACAAATTAAATCTTTGTGTCTTTGAAAACTTGTTTGAATTCTATTTCTTTTTACTTCTGATTTCTTCCTTAAGTAGTTCACCTGCTATGACAAGTCTTTGTATTTCGTTTGTTCCTTCGTATATCTGAGTGATTTTGGCGTCTCTCATCATTCTTTCCACAGGATAGTCCTTCATGTAGCCGTAACCACCTAAAACCTGAACCGCTTCGATTGTTACATACATTGCCGTATCGGAAGCGAATAATTTCGCCATCGCGGATTCTTTAGCAAATTTCTTCGCTCCTCCATCGATGTATCTGGCAACCTGATAAACTAAAGCTCGCGCGGCTTCTACTCTTGTAGCCATTTCCGCGAGTTTAATCTGAATCGCCTGAAATTCTCCGATTTTTTTACCGAACTGTTTTCTCGTATTTGCGTAACTAACAGCTTCTCTTAAAGCTCCTTCTGCTATACCTACAGCCTGTGAACCCACTCCAACGCGGGATTGGTCGAAGGTTTTCATTGCCATCAGGAACCCTGCGCCTTCCCTGCCAAGTAAATTTTCCTTTGGGACCTCGCAGTCTGTGAAAACAAGTTCTCTTGTAGCCGCCGACCTGATTCCCATTTTTTTCTCTTCTTTACCAAACGAAAATCCTTTGGTGTCTTTTTCGACGATAATCGTGGAAAGCCCTCTTATTCCCTTCTCCGGATTTGTGGCTACTGTTACGGTATAAATATTTGCCTCTCCTGCGTTTGAAATGAAAATCTTATTTCCGTTTAGTATATAATAATCTCCTTCTTTTTTTGCTCTGAGCTGGACGTTACCCGCGTCGGAACCCGCTTCAGGTTCCGTTAAGGCAAAGGCAGCCCATTTCTCACCCGATGCAATAGGAGGGAGATATTTTTTCTTTTGTTCTTCACTCCCGAAGAGTATTATTGGTATCGCGCCAAGACCGTTTGCCGCGTACGCTGTGGCGGTTCCGCCGTCCACTATAGATATTTCTTCTGTGGCAAGGCACATGCCGAACATTCCCATACCCAGACCCTCGTATTCTTCGGGGATGAAAACTCTCAGCAAATCAGACCTGCCGAGTTCTTTACGTATCTCCGGAGAAAATTTACTTTCCCTGTCTAATTCTTCTCTTAAAGGTTTTATTTTTTCTTCCGCGAC
>CAZSEX010000085.1:0-3395 GCA_964606065.1 uncultured bacterium
TTATTGGGAATGAACCCCAACGCTACTGTTCTTTACCGGGATTGTCAATCTCTCCTGTGATAATCAGTGTAATCTCGCGGCTAAAATCTTTTGTAATAGGTGGTTAAACTACACGTCCAGGTTTTCCACAAACTGAGCGTTCTTTAGTATAAATCTTTTCCTGGGACTAACCGCGTTCCCCATCAATATATCGAACATCTGGTCCGCGGCTATAGCGTCTTCGATTGTTACCTTCCTCAAAATTCTCTTCTCGGGGTTCATGGTGGTTTCCCACAGCTGCGTGGGGTTCATTTCTCCCAGACCCTTGAATCTTTGAACTTTGGCTTTATCGTTTCCCATCTCTTCGATAGATTTCTCCTTTTCCCTCTCCGTGTATGCCCATTTCTTTTTCTTTCCATCCGTTACCTGATAAAGAGGAGGATGAGCTATATAAAGATTGCCTTTTTCTATAACTTCTTTCGCGTACCTGAAGAAATAAGTTAAAAGCAACGTTCTTATGTGCGCGCCATCTATATCCGCGTCCGTCATTATAATAACCTTGTGATAACGCAGTTTGGTATAATCAAAATCGTCCTTACCTATACCCACACCCAGAGAAGATATTATAGTGCTTATAGTGGCATTGGTGAGCACCTTATTCAAACGAGTTTTTTCCACATTTAGCAGTTTACCTCTTAGAGGTAAAACTGCCTGACAGGTTCTATCCCTACCCTGTTTTGCCGAACCTCCTGCCGAATCTCCTTCGACTATAAAAAGTTCAGACTTTCCCGGATCTCTCGAAGAACAGTCGGCAAGTTTGCCGGGAAGATTAGCCGAATCCAGTGCGCTTTTTCTTCTGGTAATATCCCTCGCTTTCTGAGCAGCAACTCTTGACCTCGCCGCTATAATCGATTGATCTATTATTTTCTTCGCCGCTTGAGGGTTTCTTTCAAGATACTCGGAAATACCGTCGCCAACTACCGACGCGACCAGACCTTCCACTTCCCTGTCACCCAACCGCGTCTTCGTTTGTCCCTCGAATTGAGGCTGGGGAAGTTTAACCGAAACAACCGCGGTCAAACCCTCTCTTATATCATTTCCCGTGAGTTTAAGATCCTTAAGAGAAATATTTTTCTGGGATTTCGCGTATTGATTTATGCTGCGTGTCAACGCGCTTTTAAAACCGGAGAGATGAGTTCCTCCTTCTATTGTCCTGATATTATTAGCGTAAGTAAATATATTCTCAGAGTAAGAATCATTGAATTGAAGAGCCACTTCTATAACGCATGAATTGACTGCTCTGTTTATGTATATGGGATGACGGTGTATGGGATTTTTATTTTTATCCAGATATTCTATAAATTCTTTTATCCCTCCTTTGTACTGAAAACCGTCTTTTTTCCCTTCGGGTTTAAAATCGAGTTCAATCTTTAACCCTTTATTAAGGAAAGCTAATTCCCTCAAACGTTCATCTAAATACTCTCTGCTGAATGCTATATTCCCGAAAATCTCGGGATCCGGATAAAAAGAAATTCTGGTACCCGTTGTTTTCCTGGAAGCACCTCTTTTTAATTCTGAAGTCGCCTTACCCCTGCTGTAACTCTGAGTCCATAAAGAACCATCTCTGGATATCTCTACTTTCATCCAGGAACTGAGCGCGTTCACAACCGAAACTCCGATACCGTGAAGTCCTCCAGACACTTTGTAAATATTTGAATCGAATTTTCCTCCAGCGTGCAGAGTAGTCATAACCACTTCAACAGCCGACTTATTCTCTTCTTTATGCAAATCTATGGGAATTCCGCGACCGTTATCGGTTACCACCACCGAATTGTCTTCCTCTATAGTAACATTCACTTTATCACAGTATCCCGCCATCGCTTCATCTATAGAATTATCGACAACTTCATATATTAAATGATGAAGCCCTCTTTTGCTTGTATCTCCTATGTACATCGCGGGTCTTTTTCTGACACCTTCCAGATCTTTCAAAACTTTTATGCTCGAAGCGGTGTATTCGTTATTTTCCATCAAGCCTCCTTAAGGTAGAATCGAATTTCTTTTATCACTTTCTTTTCTGCTTTTCGGTTTAGTTCATTTATCAAATCTTTTTTAAAAAAAGTTAGTTCGTTTAACCATGCAGAGGAATTCACTTCTAAACTGAGTTTCTTATCCTTAAAACCGATTGGTCTCGCGTGTCTCGCGATTATCGGCGGACAGATCTCATCCCATTGGCTTAAAACTTCTATTTTAAGAAGGTCTTCACCGAGGGATTTAGAATGTATATATTTTTTCAGCACATTGGCTAATAGATGGGGTTCCATTCTTTTTCTCTATTACAAATCTACTGTAATTTTTATCGCATTTAAAATCTCTATCGGTAGTCGTTATCAAAACCTGTTTCGCGCTTTCAAGAAACTCCGCAAGAGAACCCGAGTTTTTCCTGTCAAGACCGCCCAACATCTCATCTATTAATATTATCGGCTCTTCTTCCCTTATTTCGGTCAAAACTCTGGAAATTGCCATTTTCAAAGACATTACCAGCAACTTTTTTATTCCAAAAGAAGCCGACTCCTTCGCTTCATGATTTTCAACTTTAATCATAATGTCATCTCTGTGCGGCCCGAATAAAGTGTATCCTTTTTCTATTTCTTGCTGCCTCTTTCTCTGAAATTCTGCCTCGATATTATCGTAATCGGCTCCGGGAAGGTATTCTATCACGACTTCTTTCCCTGTAATACTTTTAAATATTTCCCCGGCAAAAAACGAGAGCCTCTCTACAAAAGAAATTCTGGCCTCCACTATAGGATAAATCGATTTGACCAGCTGTCTCTCCCATAAATCAAAATTACCTACACGCCTTCCTTTCTTAGCGTTAATAAGAAGGCTGTTTCTCTGCTTCTTTGCCCTTCTATACTCATATAAATAATAGAGATACTTCCTATCATAGAAAGAAATACTTATATTCATAAAATAACGCCTCTTCCCCGGACCACCGTTTATTATATCCACGTCTTCGTTGGTCAACGCAATAACAGGAATCGTTCCAAAAACCTCTTTTAGACTCTTCTGTTTCGAATCGTTTACAAAAATCTCCTTCTTCTTCGAATATTTTACCTTAATTTCAGTATCACCATAAGTGCCTGAAATAGTAAAGAACTTCTCACCAAAACGGACAAGATTATCTATTTTTTGCGTCCTGAAAGAACTAAAAGTAGAGAGAAAATAGACCATCTCTATCAAATTGGTCTTTCCCACACTATTATCCCCAACAATTAATGTTTTTCCCTTCAGGAAATCTAAATTCAAGGACACAAAATTCCGAAAATTCTTGCAATATAAACCTTCAAGGAACATTTTGTATGACTAAATATATGTAAAAAACCTGAATAGTCAAGGGATAATATAGTTAGCAT
>CAZSEX010000086.1:0-3379 GCA_964606065.1 uncultured bacterium
AAATAAAATTTAGCGTATTTCGTGTGTTTCGTGGTTAAATTATTTTTTTTTCTGTTTTCTCTGTGGTTCATCTTTTTCTATACTTTAAAGTGAAATAAAATAACATCGCCGTCTTTAACTTCATAATCTCTCCCTTCTATCCGTGTTTTACCATGTTCCTTTATATGGGCTTTAGAACCATATTCAAATAAATCGTCGCAGTGGAAAACTTCCGCTTTTATAAAACCTTCTTCGAAATCGGTATGGATAATCCCCGCCGCCTCGTGTGCTTTTGAGCCTTTTTTAAACATCCACGCCCTGACTTCTTTCCCGTTTTCAGTAAAAAAAGTTTCCAAACCTAAAAGGTCGTAGGCGCTTTTTATGAGGCGGTTAAGGGCTAAATCTTTCAAATCCAGCATTTCCATGAATTCTTTTTTTTCTTCCTCGGATTTTATCGCCGCTATTTCCTGTTCATCTTTACCGCAAATTTCGATTACGGGAGCGATTTCTTTTTTCGCGTAACTTTTTACCGATTCTATGAATTTATTTTCATTATTTATGGTTTTTTCGTCGATATTACAGACATAAAGAACTTTTTTATTTGTAAGAAGATTCAATTCTTTTAAATTTTTTCTCTCTTCATTTTTTATAACTATATTTTTCGCGGGTACTCCTTTTTTAAGTTTTTCCTGTAATTTTTCAAGCAAAGCTATTTTGTTTTGAGCTTCTTTTTTAAGTGTTTTATCCTGGCTTTTGAGCAGCTTTATATTCTTTTGAAGACTTTTTTCCACGGTTTGAAGATCGGCGAGTATAAGTTCCATGTTAATTACTTCGACGTCGCGTACAGGGTCTATATTTTCGTAAGGATGAGAAATATCCGGGTTTTCAAAACACCTTACTATATGGATTATTACATTGACTTCCCTTATATGGCTTAAAAATTGATTGCCCAACCCTTCTCCTTTCGATGCTCCTTCGACGAGACCCGCTATGTCTACGAACTCCACTGTCGCCGGTATTCTTTTTTCTATGTTTAATATTTCCGCGATTTTCTTCAGCCGTTCATCTGGTACTTCGACCATACCCAGGTTTGGTTCGATAGTACAGAAAGGATAATTCTCAACCTTCACGGAAAGGCAGGTCAAAGCCGAGAAAATTGTAGACTTGCCAACATTGGGAAGTCCTATAATTCCGCAATTCAAACTCATAATTTTTCCAAGGGTAATATTATCATTTTTTTTTGATTTGTCAAATGGTAGATTGAACCACGAAGCACACAAAGAGCACAAAGCCCACCACAACCAATCCAAAAACTGAATATGTTTGTTTTGAAATTCTTACCCCGCAACTCAAAATTAATCTCGGACAGAGAACACAAAGCCTCGCATGTGGAATATCCGGAAATCACAGTTTTTTTGTCTTTACCTTTTGTCTGCTCGGCAAATCGAATAAATGTCATGATAAGCGATTTACTTGACAAAGTGATGTTGGGCTTTAAATTTGAAAAATGAAGAAACAGAAAAGAAGTATTTTGCTTTCATTTTTAAAGTCGGGAAGAAGTATTTTAGGAGCTCTCCCTCTTATTTTTGGAGTTGTGCTTTTAATGGGGCTTTTAAAGGCTTATATACCTACCGCTTCAATTAAAAACGTCTTTAGAGGAAATGTACTCATAGACACCTTTATAGGTGCGCTCGCAGGCAGTATTTTCGCGGGACACTCTTCTGCAAGTTACATCTTGGGTGGAGAACTTTTTAAAAACGGAATATCTCTTTCCGCTATCCTCGCGTTTCTTATAGCATGGGATACTATTGGGTTTACGCACATTCCATTGGAAATCTCCTATTTCGGCAAAAAGTTTACTCTTACGAGGAATCTTTTATGTTTCGTTTTTTCAATTTTAGTTGCAGTTTTTGCAACTTTAACACTGGATATGTTATGAAAAAGAAGAAGAAATCAGATTTAATGACCAGGTTAATTTTTTTAGCGGTTATGATAGTAATAACCGCTGTAACCTTTTTTATAAATCCAGATAAAACTGTATTCGCTATTAAATATGGGTCAAAAATTTTATTAATTATATTACCAATAATGTTAATTGTTCTTTTAATTATGACTGCAATAGATTTTTTTCTGAAGGAAGAAAAAATTTCGAATTTACTTGGAGCAAAGTCAGGACTAAAAGGTTTCTCTATAGCCGCATTCGCCGGAATAATATCTCATGGCCCCATTTTCGCCTGGTACCCCGTGCTGTATGATTTAAAGAAAAAGGGAATGAGCTTGGGTTTTGTAGCGGTATTTTTATATACAAGAGCGATTAAAATACCTCTTTTACCTCTTTTAATTCTCTATTTCGGATTGAAATTCGTTGTTGTATGGTTTTTTTATTTGCTTCTGGCGTCATTCTTATTGGGGAAAATATTAACTTGGCTGGGGGATAACGTATAATTTTGTTGCCTATAAACTTTTACTACTTTTTAATTTAATAAGCGTCCCCCAAATTTTTGTTCCAACACACTCAAAGTCGGTTGTCGCAATACCTCTGATTTTTGCCAGTATAATTGATGAAAAAATGGGTGATACCTATCTTTAATATGGTTGACATAGAGAAAAAACCGTATTAGTATATAAGAAATAAAAAGGAGTAAAAAATGTATAAACGTATAATAATTTTGTTATTACCAGTTTGTTTTATTTGTTCTATAAGGATTGGTGCTCAACCAGTACCTGACGGTAGCAGATTAAGGGAGATTGTGGCCGATAGATACACGGATGGAAGTATAATAATCGGAGGTACGACAGGAGCATACCTTTTAAACGCGACCACAGGGGAAATTTTAGATAGGGAATTCAGTTATGTGACACCTGAGAATGATTTTAAACAGTGGAATATTCATCCGGATAATAGTTCCAGCTGGAACTGGTTGCAGACAGACACGTGGGTTACTCATATCAATGAAAACAAGCAGATACTGAGGATGCACTGTCCTATCGGTCCCCAGTGTTCGAATTGGGCTCAGAACGACGAGAGAACAGCCGAGGAGCTGGATACCAATATGTGTGTGTTTTTGGATTCGCTTTGTAAAAGATATAACGGAACCCCCGGATTAGAATACATGGATGTTGTTAATGAAACCGTAGTCGGCGGGAACTGGCATACAAATAAACCGGGAATACAGTGGGAGTGCCCCTGGTATATAATGGGTTTGGATACACACGATGTTCCAGTTTATATTGTAAAAGCTTTTGAAATCTGCGATCCGTTAGCGCCTGATATAAAGTTAATTTACAATCACCATGAACACCCTGAAAATACAGCTTCCTGGAATTTAATTAAAGAAACGGTTCTTTATTTAAAAGACCTGGGTTTAAGAGTAGACGGGATAGGATGGCAGGCTCATGT
>CAZSEX010000087.1:0-3340 GCA_964606065.1 uncultured bacterium
CCAAGTATAGAAATTTCACTTGACAGAATATATAAATTGTATAACATAAAAAAAACAAATTATGAGGACCGGTGAATTAATCATAGATTATCGGAAAATAAAAAGAAGCATTAGCCTCACCTCTATAATATATAAAAACTATGCTGGAATTACGACCAACTCTACAAAAGTTTGTAGCCGACCGAGTCAACCTGGTTTGAATTCACTTGCCCTAACTTTCGCAAAGATGAGGATAAAATTAAACTTTAAGCTAAATAATATGTATACAAGAATATTAGAATGAAAACCGTAAAATCTATTCTTTTAAAGAGTTATTCCTTATTTGGTAAAATAGTACCAAGTTTTTACTATCCCTACCGCTTCGCAGGAGGTCGTATATACTTAGATATCACAGAATGGCCTACGATGCTCGCTCGAGTACTAGGTAGATTTGAAGTTGCAAAACACAAAGCTATAAAAACATTCCTTAAGTCTGGTGGCACCTTTATAGACGTCGGCGTAAATAAAGGTGACTTTTCATTGGTAGCGGCAAAACTTGTAGGAACTAATGGGAAAGTGATTGCCTTTGAACCTGAACCAACAAATTGCAAATGGATAAAAAAGAGTATTGAAATAAACGGATATAAAAACGTGACACTCTATGAAATTGCTCTCAGCAATCAAGATAGTGAGGCGCAATTATATATTGGTGAAAAAAGTGGCTGGCACTCTCTAATTACACCCCAAAAATCGAGTAACCGCCGAATGATAAACGTTAGGACAAAAAAACTCGATAGCTTCCTAGGAGAAATATCGTTCACTGATCCCATTGACGTAATAAAGATTGATGTTGAAGGTGCAGAATTGCAGGTTTTGCATGGTGCCACCAATACGCTTTCCAGGAATAAAAAGCTGGTTATATTAATCGACATTCACCCTCAATTGGGTGTTAAACCAAAGGAAATTTGCGATTTCCTAATAGAAAAGGGGTTTTCCTTATTTCACGAAAAACCTCCCTTTTCATCTCCCGTTACCAACAGTGAAAAATTAATTTCACTCGTAGCAATCAAGCCTTGAACGGAAAAGGTTTACCGATTAGTGTACCGGAAAAGACTTATAATATCCCATTTGGAAAATTCGACCTTTTATCGATTATCAAATACATTTGATAGGACAACAATTAATTTTATCGGTATAACCAAATCAGGTTTTGTTTCTACTGTTTAATTTAAAATCGAAGAATCTAAGTGTAGAACTCGACCATATAAAATCTCTTTCTTTACTTAATTTAACTGTTTTATAATATTACTTACCAGTCTGACGTCCTAATTTAAAAAAATTATGTTAGGAGTTAATACTATGATATTGTGCGGGAGTTTCCTACCTCGACAAATTTTTTAATATAATTATAATAGGGAAAGAGGTATTTATGAAATATTTAATAAATATTATTCTTATCTCAGCAGCATAAATGGGCAAAAGAGGGAACTTATTATGTCAGAGTATAATATAAAAGAAGAAAAGGGAATTACATCAGAGTGGTCCCAGGTTCACCGAATGAGCATTCCCGATATTCCACGTGGTGGGTGAATCGCCGAATATTTTTTTAATGTAAACGCTAATATGAAAGTAGAAATAGAAATCATGGGATACTTTTCGGTAATGCATCTGTTGACAGCGTTTTAAAAATCGGAAATAACATTTAAGATTATATTAATATTCCGTTCACGATTCGGGAGCGCTTGACTTTATTTAATCTCTTTCTATACTAAAATCAAAGGTAAAAACCGATGATTTTAATAATATTATCACTATTTCCTCCCTTTAGAACGGCAGAGGAGTTCGGATTCGGGAATATACCCCAAATGCCCGAAAACTCCTTTTCCGTCAGCTATCAAAATCTCTACTCTCTACCGGAATTGCAAACTGTAAAAATAAACTGGTTAAATGGCTCTTACGGAACAGGAATTTCTCACTTCGGGACTTCTTTCTACAGGGAATTAATATTAGAAGGCGTTTTTACAAAACTAATAGACAAAACTTTTTTTCTGGTAAAACCTTCTATTCTAAATTTATCCCAGGAAGATGAAAACAACTTTGGATTCTCGACCGAATTCCTAATCGGATTTTCCCTATCAAACCACAGCATCTATCTCAAATCTTTTCATCCGGTTTCATGGATCAGAAACAGCACAATCCCTTCGGAATTAGAATTATGCGGTGTTTACACCGACGAGTGGAACAGAATAGGGGTAAAGTTAAACTTTACGGAAAACTGGGGTATCGGTCTGGGCTTTGGTTATGAAATAAGATTTCCGACTTTCAATGCCTCTCTGGGCCTGCTTACCAATCCCTTAGTTCCCACCGCCGGATTTTCATTTGATCTATCAAACACAGAATTCACGATTGGCGTCCAGAACCATCCGCAATTAGGATTATCGGAAACATTTACCGTAAACTACGGAATTTCAAAAACACAAAAAGGGGTACAGAATGAAAGAATCGACGATTGAAGAAAAAAGGATTTTTACGGGCAACCTTTTAAAATTAAACGCCGATAGGGTTGTCCTCGAAAACGGAATAAAGACTTTCAGAGAATACGTTACTCATCCGGGAGCAGTCGCAGCCCTTCCTTTTCTTAACGCCTCAGATATAATACTTGTAAAGCAGTATCGCTATGCAGTCAAAGATTATATCCTCGAAATACCCGCAGGAACCATAGAAAAAGGAGAAACACCGGAAACGTGCATAACAAGAGAACTTCAGGAAGAAATACAATATAAACCTGGATGTCTCAAAAAACTCGGATGGGTTTATCTAACACCGGGTTACAGTAATGAGAAAATACATCTGTTCGAAGCAACAGAACTCAAAGCATACAACAAAAAAACAGAAGAGGACGAAAATATAGAAATTGTAAAAATGAAAATCGAAGAAGCGATTTCCAAAATTCGCTCAGGTGAAATAAAAGATGGAAAAACTGTTATTGCTATTTTGTCTTATCTCGATAGAGCCGTTTGAAATCGACCAGGAATTAACAGCAACACCGGAACTCTTAGAAACGATAAGAAGACTGAAGGAAAATCCTATAAATATAAATACCGCGAGGAAAATCGAATTAATGCTCGTACCGTACCTCGATAATTATCTGGCGGAACGTATAATAAACTACAGAAAAGAACATCCCTTTGCGAAAAAGGAAGAATTACTTCTTATCGAAGGGATGACGCCCTATCTCTTCGATAGAATCGAAAAATTCATCACAGTAAAAGAAGCAAAAAAGAGAAGAAAAGCAAGCGGATTCGATTTTCTGTCACGTCTCGAATATAAGGATAATGAATCTCAAAATAAAATATACAAT
>CAZSEX010000088.1:0-3073 GCA_964606065.1 uncultured bacterium
CTCTGTGTTCTCTGTGTGCTTCTTCTTTCTCTGTGTTTAAAATTTTTACGGTAGTCCTTGCGGAAAAGTTAAATCCCTCTTATTGTTCTTCTATGAGCAATGATTTTAAACTTATATCGGATTACAAACCAACTGGAGACCAACCTCAGGCAATCGAAAGCCTTGTGAAGGGAATAGAAAAAGGCAAAAAAAATCAGACTCTTTTAGGTGTCACAGGTTCGGGAAAAACATTTACAATGGCAAATGTCATAGAGAAACTCGGTATGCCCACGATTATAATCTCACACAATAAAACTCTATCAGCTCAGCTTTACGGCGAATTTAAACAGTTCTTTCCTGAAAACGCCGTGGAATATTTCGTTTCCTACTATGATTACTATCAACCGGAAGCTTACGTTCCCGAAAGCGATACTTATATCGGGAAGGATGCTTCCATAAACGAAGAAATAGAAAGACTCCGGATAAAAGCCACCACTTCCCTGCTGGAAAGAAAAGACGTAATAATCGTCGCTTCGGTCTCGTGTATCTACGGACTCGGTTCCCCATCCGATTTTTCAAAACAATCTATAAAAGTTTTTCCCGGCATGGAAATATCACGGGATAAATTAATAAGTAAACTTGTTTCGATTCAATATAAGCGCAACGATATAGAGTTTGAACAGGGCAATTTTCGCGTAAAAGGAGACATAATAGACCTCTTTCCTTCTTACGAATTTAAAGGATACCGTATCGAATTCTTCGGAGACGAAATCGAACAAATTTCTTCCATCGATCCTATAAGCGCAAAAAAAATAGAAGTAATCGATGAACTCAATATATACCCCGCTCATCATTTCGTTCTTCCTAAAGATAGAGTGTTGAACGTAATAGATAAAATAGAAAAAGAAATGGAGGAAAGGATCCAATACTTCCTGGACAATGAAAAATATATAGAAGCGCAGAGAATAGAAAGCAGGACCAAATACGACATCGAATTCCTTCGCGAAATCGGTTATTGTTCCGGTATAGAAAATTATTCCAGATACCTCTCGGGAAGAGATGAGGGAGAACCTCCTTACACGCTCATGGACTATTTCCCCGAAAATTTTTTGACCATTATAGATGAATCCCACAGGACGGTTCCGCAAATAAGAGGAATGTACCACGGAGACAGATCGAGAAAGGAAACGCTTGTGGAATACGGCTTCCGCTTACCTTCTGCTCTGGATAACAGACCTCTGGATTTCGAAGAATTTCAGCAGAAAACCGACCGGGTTATTTATACTTCGGCAACTCCTCAGGAATGGGAAATCGAAAAATCTAAAAAAGTAGTCGTAGAACAACTAATTCGTCCGACAGGGATAATCGATCCGCCGGTAGAAATAAAAACCACAGAAAATCAAATAGATGACCTTATAGAAGAAATCAGAAAAGAAGTCGAGAAAGAACGTCGAGTACTCGTCACCACACTCACAAAAAAAATGTCAGAAGAACTAACCGAATATCTAATAGACGCGGGATTAAAAGTAAACTATCTGCATTCGGAAATAGACGCTCCCGAAAGGATGGAACTCCTAAGGGGGCTGCGTCTGGGAGATTTCGATGTACTTGTAGGAATAAATTTATTAAGAGAAGGACTCGACCTGCCCGAAGTCGCACTGGTCGCAATTCTGGACGCGGATAAAGCGGGATTTTTGCGGTCCGAAACTTCCATTATACAAACAGCCGGGAGAGCGGCGCGGAATATAAACAGCAGAGTTATTCTCTACGCCGAGAATGAAACTATCGCTATAAAAAACGCTTTGAGAGAAATCAGGAGAAGAAGAAATATACAATTAGACTATAATAAAAAACACAACATTAAGCCTGAAAGCATAAAGAAAACCCGCGAACAAATAATGATGACCACGGCTGTCGCGGGAGATAAGAGAAAGAAAAAAACCGAAATAAGTCTGGAACTAAAAATACCCGAAAAATTTAACTCAGAAATAGAACGTATGGAAATGATAGAAAAACTCCAAAACGAAATGAAAAAAAGCGCCGAGAGATTGGAATTTGAAAGAGCGGCAAAATTAAGAGATGAAATCAGGAGTATAATACATGAACAAATTAAAGAAAGAAAAAGTTCTCCCCCTAATAAAGCAGGCTCTAAGAGAAGATATAGGCAAGGCTGACTTAACTACCATAAAGACAATCCCCGAAAAACATAAATCGCTTGCCGTAATTAAAACTAAAGAAAAAGCTGTTCTTTGCGGTTTAGATATTGTAAAATGGGTATTCGCCGAATTGGATAGTGTAAAGACGGAATTTCTTATCGACGAGGGCATCTGGTTGAATCCCAGGGAAATAATCCACATTCGCGGAAATACAAGAGCGATAATGATGGGCGAAAGAGTCGCGTTAAACTTTCTTCAGAGGCTCTGCGGAATTTCCACCTACACAAGAAAATTTGTAGATAAAATAAAAAACAGTAAAGCTACTATTTTAGACACAAGAAAAACAACTCCCACATTAAGGTATCTTGAGAAATACGCGGTCCGGGTGGGAGGAGGAACCAATCATAGAAAGGGTTTATATGACAGAATCCTGATAAAAGAAAATCATATAAAAATAGTCGGGGGTATAAAACAGGCTCTTTCCCTGGCAAGAGGGGAAATAGAAGTAAAAAACATCAATGAAGTTAAAGAAGCCATAAAATTTGGGGCCGAGCATCTGCTTCTGGACAATATGTCTTTAAATGAAGTAAAAAAAATTGTGAAACTCGTCGCAGGAAAAGAGATTTTACTTGAATATTCGGGTAACGTAACTCTCGAAAACGTAAAGAAAATATCCGCCGCTGGAGTTGACTATATTTCGGTAGGTGCCTTAACACATTCCTATAAATCTATAGACATTTCTCTTTTGCTTAAATGATATTTCTTTTTTTACTGTCTTTATTAAGCGATAATAATACTCTTTATCTAATGGATAAAAGCGTTTCTCTTTTACCAGTAGAGGAAGAATTTCAATTCTTATATAGTAAAAACGGAATCCAAATAACATACGGCTTAAGAGACTCGCAAAACCTGTATGAACTTTACAGAATAAAAATTCG
>CAZSEX010000089.1:0-2843 GCA_964606065.1 uncultured bacterium
AATCCAAAATTCTTATACTTTTTATACAAAAAACCGAAAAAGGAGGTTGTATGTCAAAATTAAAAACTTTTTCAATTTTATTATCGATACTTTTCTTCATCGTGAGTCCCGCTCTTTACTCTCAGGTCATCAAGGACGACTTCAGAGTCAACGATGATACGACCGGTGGAACCAACCATGCTCCCGATGTTGAGATAACAGAAAGCGGTGAAGAAATAATTGTGTGGAGTGATGGAAGAAATTCCGTAAACAATATATACGGACAGGCATATGACAACACAGGTAATCCATTAGATATAAACTTCAAGGTGAGCACTAATTCGGTAATCTTATCCGAATATTATCCCGCGATCTCATCTTATGGTGATAGTCTGCTCGTTATATGGTACCCTGGTTACGGACAGTGGTTATTATCTGATGGTTCGAAAGAAGGTGGATCTTTCCATCTGCAAAGTGGAAGTGTGCAAAACCCTGATGTGGTAGTCAGCGACTCGGGCTTCTTTGTCGTGTGGTATAACAGTGTATCAGGCAGCGGTTATGAGATATTCATAAAGAGGTTTGATTTTAATGGAGATTCAATATCATCGAGGGCTTTAGTGAATGATGATGGAACGAGTCAGAATCAACAATATCCACGTTTAGCAATGGATAATGATGGCAATTTTGTTGTTGTATGGCAGGATTACAGGGATGGGGATTCTGATGTCTATGGTCAATTGTTTGATCCGGCAGGCAATAAAACAGGAAATAATTTCCTCATAAACGATGATGGTGGTTCATCCCAACAATATTCTCCGTCCTGCGCAATGGATTCCGCGGGCAATTTTGTTGTCGTTTGGCAGGATTACCGGGATGGAAATTCAAATATTTACGGACAGAGGTTCGATGCCTCAGGTGATACAACAGGGTTAGGGGGTAACTTCCTTATAAATGATGATGCGGGAAGCAGTCATCAAAGCAATCCATCCTGCTCGATGGATTCCGCGGGCAATTTTGTTGTCGTTTGGCGGGATTACCGGGATGGAAATTACAATATTTACGGACAGAGGTTCGGTAATAACGGCAACTCTCTCGGCGTCAACTTCCGTATGGACCAGAGTACCGGTTCGGGATCTGCAGTAGAGCTAAGAGTATCCATGAATGGGAGCAACTTTGTTGTGACCTGGAGAAACAGCAATGCTTCAATATACAAGAGGAGATTCTTAAACGACGGGACACCTGCTGATGATGAGGTCAAAGTTAACGACCATGACGGAACGGCAAATCAGTATGCGCCGGCAATCGACATAAATACTTCCGGCAATGTTGTTGTAGCATGGAGTGATTCCCGAGACCCCTGGGGAATCTATTTCCAGAGACTGAACACTCTCGGCGATATTCTCGGAAGTAATATATATATAGGTGATGGATATTACCCGGATGTCGCGGTAGCCGAAGATTCGAGCTTTATAATTACCTATTATGGCAATTCGGATATCTATTATCAACGATTCATGCCTTCCGGTGATTCCATCGGTTCACCAATTGTTATATCGGATACGACTTACAACAGTCGATATTATCCGGTAACAGATATGGATTCCGATAAAAATGCTGTTGTTGCCTGGCATGATTACAGAAATAACAATCCTGATATATACGCCCAGATGGTTGACTCGGAGGGCGATACCGTAGGCGGTAACTTTAAGGTAAATAATGACCCGGGAACAGAAAATCAATTTTTTCCGTCCATCGCTATGAGCCCTTCAAGCAGATTCCTTATCGCATGGCAGGATTACAGGGAGGGGAATTATGATATCTATGGTCAGGTTTACGATTCGGACAGAAACCCTGTCGGGAGTAATTTCAGGATAGATTCGGGCGGCTCAAACAATCAACAGTATCCGGACGCGGGATATCTTCCGGACGGCAATTATATAGTTGTATGGGAGGATTACAGGGCTGGTGGCAGCGGTGTACACGCGCAGATAATCGATTCTATGGGAGCTCTCGTTGATACGAACTTCAAGGTGAGTGACCAATCGGGATATCGTTCCTCTGTAGGAATTGCTCCGTCGGGTGAATTCGTGGTTACCTGGAGAGATTACCGGGATGGGAATTACAATATTTACGCCCAGAAATACAACTCAGACTACAGCCCACATTCAACAGACTTTAAAGTAAACAATGAGCTTGAGGGGCTGTATACAACCCAGGATCGCCCTGATGTCGCGACAGACGGAAATAACATAATATTTACCTGGGAAGACGCGAAATGGCAGAAAGGAGATGATATAGCGGCAAAGGTTTTCAGCTGGGAGCAGGGAGGTATCGAAGATGTTAAAACAGAGGGGAAAGGACCTGGCGTACTCGGAATCAGCGGTCCGATATTAATGGGTAAAGAATGGCTTATGCTTTCCGTAGATTCACCTTCCGAAGTGGACTTTAAAATCATAAATGTCGCCGGGATAGTTGTATCTTCGAAGAAACTCAACTACGCGGCACCCGGCATAAAGAAAGTGGATTTCGATGTTTCGAAACTTCCTTCGGGACCGTATTTTCTGTCTTTTAAGACAGAGGAAGGAAAAGCGGTTAAAAAAGCCATGGTTATAAGATAGGAGACGCCTCGCATCGGTTAACGGCTGAAATAGAAGATAGTTTCGGGTTACTTGTTATGAGTTTCGAGTTTTAAGAAATTTTGGGGTGGAGCTTTGGGATGGGTTTTTTAACAACATATATTTTTGTTGTTTTTTTGCGGTCTTCGCGTTCTTTGTGAGCTTTGTGTGAGATTCCTTTAATGTTGGGGATAAACCCCAACGCTACGGGTTATTGTCGGGGATGAACCCCAACGCTTCTACTATTGT
>CAZSEX010000090.1:0-2807 GCA_964606065.1 uncultured bacterium
GGCGGAGTAATAATAATTGTAAGTGAAGTTCCTTTTTCGTTCCATATTCCGTCGTTGTTAGAACCTTTTGCCCTGAAAGTGTACATCCCCGGATTTAAATTTGTATAGGTAGCTTCTCTTTTATTTCCCACGTAATTCCAGTCTTTATCGAATCCTTCTAACATATAAGCGTATCGGTTTTTCTCCGGAGCCAGGAAATTTAAAGCCGCGTATTTAATACTAATTACAGAATGCTTATAAGATAGAACAATTTGTTTTGTTACACTTATATGTTTTTCCAGAGGAGAATCTTCTTTACCGATTTCGACCGGTTTGTTGAAAATAAGAAAATCCGTAAATACAATTCCCGGTTTGTTGGTGTTTTCTTTTATACTGTCGGGATAGAAAACATTAAAGCCATTGTTTCCGCCGAAGTATAATTTTGCGTTTTTATCTTTGAAACATGAACGGCTGTTAAATGAATTTCCCTGAAGTCCGTCTTCTCTTGTATAATTTATAAATTCTGGATTTTCCGGGCGGTTGATAGCATTCACAAATTTCGATAAACCTTTATTAGTAATTATCCAGAGATTTCCGTGATTATCTTCAAGAATTCCTCTTATGACATTGTTTGGCAGACCATCTTTTTCGCTGTATAATACAAAATTACTGCTGTCTCGGTTCAGAAGATTCAGTCCGGTTTCAGTGCCAACCCATATGTTCTTTTTGCTGTCTTCGAAGGCGGTTACAACATCATTTGAACTCAAGCTTTTTGGTTTTTCATCCAGATGTCTGAAATGGCGAAAGTTTTCTTTTTCTTTATCGAATAAATCGAGTCCTGAACATGTAACCACCCATATTTCCCCATCACGACTGATTAAAACTTCTCTTACCCAGTCATTTAAAATACTTGTAGTATCATCGATATCGTTTTTGTAGGCTTTGAAAGTTTTTGTTTTGTAATCGAATCTATCGAGACCCCCGCCCATAGTAGGTATCCATAGCACGCCGCTTTTATCTTCAGCTATATCGAAAATATTATTGGAGCTTATGCTGCTTTTGTCCTCTTTGTTGTGCAGGTAGTGCGTGAAAGTCTTATTTTTATCTCTGAAAAGATTCAAACCACCTGCCCAGGTACCTATCCATATATTTTTACGACTGTCTCTGAAAATAGCCCAGACCGCGTTGGAACTTATGCTGCTCTTGTCTTTCTTGTTATGTGTAAAATGATGCCATTCATTATTTTTCCTGTTATAGATATTCAAGCCGTTTTCTGTCCCGATCCATAAGTTTTCTCCTTCTTCATAAAAGGTATTTACTTTGTTACTATTTAAGCTGTTGCTGGTATTGGAGTTTTTTTTAACCAGATCGAATTTAAACAATATTTCGTTGTAGTAATTGATTCCGCCGTTAAAGGTTCCTACCCACATTGTTTCCTCGAAGTCTTTATAAATGATCGTTATTGAGTTGCTTGTAAGAGTTGATTCGTTGTAGGGGTCGCTTTTGTAATGATAGAAGATTGGTTGTCTGGTGTTCAAAGTTTCTAATTTCAGTAAATTTAAACCATCATTTCCTGTACCTATCCATAAAAATCCATTATTGTCTTCATTCAGAGCTGTAATCTCTCCGGCGCTTAAACTGTATTTGTTGTCGTTGTCATTCACGAAATTTTTTATTGACATTTCGGTTGAGCCCTTTCCTTTGTAGGTTATACGAAAAAGTCCGTTTTTTACTGTGCCAATCCATATGTTTTCTTTACTATCCATATACATAGCCCGAACGTGGATATCTTTTATTACAGGCATTATATCGTTTTTGTTTGTTACATCGAGTAAAAATAAACCATTAGTTGTTCCCAATAAAAATTTGTTATTACTACATTTAATTATTCCTTTTTCCACGAATGTATATGGTAATTTTTGACTTTCTTTGATTATAAAAGATATTGTATCGTTTTTTGTATCCAGCAGAATGATGTCATGTAAAGTTATTAAAAAAAATTTTCCATCGTTTCCTTCGCTGAAACCGTTTACATACCTGTAGTAGCTTTGGTAAAAAGGATAATAAGGCTCGAATCGGTCGAGATCGCGGTTATATTTGTTGATTCCGTATGCAGTTCCAACCCAGAGATTTTGTTTTTTGTCTTCTTTTATAATTTGAATTAAGTTGTTGCTAAGGCTGGATGTATCATTTCCGGGTTTGTGTTTATATATAGTAAAATCACGCCCGTTGTGTTTATTTAAGCCATCATTCCCGGTACCGAACCACATGTAGCCATAACTGTCCCGATATATGCTTTTAACCCAATCGTGTGAAAGACCTTCGATGCCTGTAATTCGCTTGAATTGTATTATCGGTTTGTTAGCCTTTATAACCATTGAGTCGAATATTAAACTTAAAAAAAATAAACCCTTGATAATTTTCACCATCTTCGTCCACCTATTTACCACATAAAAAAACCATTCCAGAATACAAGTCATTGAATACCAATATCTTATTTTTTTGTTTTTGGCAAATCTATAAGCTAAGTAAAAATTATTTTACAAAACCACTCCACGTACCAAATAAAACCACAGATATGAGTTAGAAAACTATATGTAACAAAAAGCCCATATATATTCGCGTTAATCCATGGGTGGTTGCTTTTTTGTGTATTTGATGTATTTCATAATAAAAAAACAATAAGAAATCTTGAGTTAATCTGTGTAATCTTGTGGTTGATTTTTTTCTTTTAAAGGTCTTGACAAAGGAATTTATCATATTATATTAATGTCGGGCAGTAGCTCAATTGGGAGAGCGCCTCCCTCGCACGGAGGAGGTCGGCGGTT
>CAZSEX010000091.1:0-2772 GCA_964606065.1 uncultured bacterium
ACGCAAAACTATATGTGAATGATTATGGTGTTCTTGTTGAAAATGGTTTTAACAAGAGTTCTTACATTACTCAAATCGAGAATCTTCTTGCCAACGGTGTTCCAATCGATGGAATCGGATGTCAGGCTCATTTTGTGACTTCCGATAAAAATAGTTCCGACGCCAGAGCCGCCACTACATCCGAGCATGTTCAAAAAACTCTGGATGAATTGTCGAAATTCGGTCTTCCTATTAAGATTACCGAATGTCTTGTTTCCGCGGATACAGAAGAAGGTAAAGCGGAAGAACTGACCAGATTTTTCCGACTTTGTTTCGCCCATCCGAGTGTTGAGGCGATTATTATGTGGGGTTTCTGGGAAGTGGGACACTGGATACCCGAATCGGCAATGTGGAAAAAAGACTGGACACCCACAAAACAGGCGCTCGCTTACCGTGACCTTATTTTTAACAAATGGTGGACTGAAAGCAACGGCAAAGCGAATAATAAAGGAATATACAAAACCCGAGCTTTCTACGGCGATTATTTGATTACGTCGAACGGGGAAACGAAAAAAGTAACTCTGAACAAAAAAGATAAAAAGACAGAAATTAGTTTTAAATAATTTAAAAAAACCTATGAATATCGAACAAAATAAAAGTCTGATTTTTTGTGGTTTTTTTATACTGGTATCGTTGTTTTTGCCGTTTTCTTCCTACGCATCCGATTCTTCAAAGATTCATGTCTGGGAAGTGAAAGAAATTATTATTAAGGCAGAGAAGTATTACAATAACTACTATAAGGATGTGGAATGCTGGTTAAACCTGGAGGGTCCGGATTTCTCCAAAAGAATATACGCTTTCTGGGATGGGGGCAATATTTTCCGTGTGCGTCTGGTGGCGACGGCACCCGGAAAGTGGACTTACAGGAGCGGCTCAAACCAGAAAAACGATAGAGGGCTTAATAATAAAACTGGAGAATTTAACGCTGTAGCGTGGACTGAAGAAGAAAAGAAAGAGAATCCTAACCGCCGCGGGTTTATTCGTTCAACGCCAAACGGTCATGCATTACAATATGCTGACGGAACTCCTTTCTTTCTTATTGGTGATACCTGGCTCGCCGGAACTACCTGGCGGCTGCCTTTCAGGGGTGTTGAATCTTCGGATAATTACATACCGGGACCGGGTATAGGTTTTGAAGATGCGGTAGCCTATCGTAAAAAACAGGGATTTAATTCCGTCAGTATGATTGCCTGTTTTCCCAACTGGGAATCCGATTGTAATCCAAGTACTTATGCGGATAGAAATGGGATTTACCTCCGAAACGCCTGGGAGAAATTCGGATATTACACGGAAGAAGGAGAACTTACCTCTAAAAATATGCGTGACGAGAACGGTAATAAACCTTTTTATATGTTGTCCGAACACGAAAGTGTTGCAGATTTTGACCGAATCAATCCCGAATATTTCAAAAGCCTGGACAAAAAAATGCGGCATTTGTCCGACGAGGGTTTTGTTCCTTTGTTGGAAACAGTTAGAAGGGATAACTGTCCCGCGTGGAAGGAATATTTTGATTTTAATGAGTCATACGCGAGGTACGTACAGTATCTTATTTCAAGATATGGCGCGTACAATATAATTTTCAGCGGTGTTCATCTCGATTGGATTCCTGAAAAGTATAGTTTAACCTCGGATGAATTCAACGGGGTTTTGACCTATCATTTTAGGAAATACGGAAATTTGCCTTTCGGACAGCCTCATACAACACTGATAAATAATTCCACATACACTCAATTCGGTCACGGTGACGATTGCCCGTGGCTAACAATGCACAGCGTTGGTAACAAACCCAGGGACCACCGTGTTTCCGATTCTCTGCAGATACTTTTTGATCTAAAACCTCCTTATCCGGCAATTAATTTTGAGCCCTATTACACGGGCTGGAATCATGAGATAAACATGCCGGGAGGCGAGCGCCCGCCTGCCGATTCGCCGCGTGATAATTATTTCTCCCGGGCGCAGATGTATGGTTCGGTGCTTTCAGGAGGACTCTCAGGGCATGTTCACGGAACTTCCGCTTATGATATTACAACCACGGGAGAACCTGACGGTGCCCGGCATCACTTCTGGGACGCGTTGAAGTTTAAGTCGGCTCTTTATATGCGGCATCTTAGCGATTTTGTTTTGTCTGAAGGTGACAAATATCGCCGGTTGGAACCCGCTCATAATGACATAGATCCGAGAAAGGCACCCGGCAGCCCAGATGAAGGTCTGGACGGGTGGGCTTATATGATGCGTACATCCGAGAAAGATTTTGCCCTTCTTTACTTTGAGAAGAAGTCGGTTCTTCCCAAATTGAGTGGTTTTATTGAAAATGAATTATATAAATTTAA
The DNA here is from genome assembly GCA_964606065.1 of uncultured bacterium. Taxonomy (GTDB): domain Bacteria; phylum Hydrothermota; class UBA3072; order UBA3072; family UBA3072; genus JAFGHJ01. The sequence continues at coordinate 2,370 of CAZSEX010000091.1, forward strand.
GTGGTTTAATCCAAGTAACGGTAAATGGAAAGATATTATTCAGATTAAGTCGGATGAGAAGGGTGAAATAGAACTGCCGGCTTTTCCGAATAAAGATAATCCGTCTTCGAAAGATTGGGCTGCTAAGATTGTTAAATATTAGGAGGCAAGCAATAATAATGAATTCAAAGAATTTGTTGGGAAACTTAAAAACCGGTTCTTTTTACCTTTTGATAACAATTTTTTCTCTGGGATTTTATTCGTGTAAAAAATGCGACTTAGTTCAAAAAGAAATATTCTGGATGGAAGATAGTTCACCTAAGAGTATAGGAAAAATTGTTATCGACGATTTGTTATCAAGAGATGAAATAATGATGTATATCACGGATTTCTGGACGGGCGTTCATTACGCTGAAGCATGTGC
>CAZSEX010000092.1:0-2764 GCA_964606065.1 uncultured bacterium
GCGTGAAGAATATTTTAAGTTTTCTAAAACTATTTTTTGCTTTTGATTTTTCTTTCTTAGGTGAGGGGTATGGGACTAATGACTATCTACTGGCGACTGAAGACAACGATTTTTTTTGAATTTAAGGTTTTGTCCCTTTTTTTTGAGGGTTGGGGTTGGGACTCTGGCTACTCACTACTCCTTACTCTCTACTCTCTAATATTTCCTTTTTCCTATTTCCGAGGTAAGAGATTTTAGTTTTTGGGGCGAGTATGATGCTTTACTAAAAAGGATTTGAGAAGTATTTGTTAACCTTGACTTTACAGGATAAGAATTATATAATTCATTAAGAACTATGGAAAGAATTCTATGCTTGAAATCGATTGGATAATTGAGAAAGTGCGAAATAATAAATATTACTTCTCAAAACATGGCGATCAAGAAAGGCAAAATGAGAATCTTTTTATTGCAGAAGTTGAAGAAGCTCTAGTATCAGGTAGGATATTGGAACGGTATGAGGATACAGGGAGAGGAGAAAGCTGTTTAGTAGCTGGTTTTACAAATAAAGGTAAACCCGTTCATATTGTCTGTGGCGGAGTTCAGGAGGAAATGGTTATAATAACGGTTTATGTGCCTCAGCCTCCGAAGTTCAAAACACCTTATGAAAGGAGGTAGAAGTGGTGGAAGTTTGTAGCTTTTGTGGAAACAAAAATTTTAAAGAAAAAAGAGTTCAATATATCTATAAAAATGACGACCATTTTTTGATTGTGGATAACGTCCCCTGTGAAGAGTGTGAGTATTGCGGGGAGCAATATTTTAAAGCTGAAGTTTTAAAGAAAATCGAAAAGGACTTTATAGATATTTACTCGAATAAGAAGAAGCTCAAAAAACATATTGAAGTTCCAGTTGAAGAGTTTGCCGAGTTAAAGTAAAATTTCTGACTCTTTGAGTTTTTTTCGTATTGTTAAAACATATAAGGGGCATTACTTTTTTTGAAAAGCGGCAGGGTAAATTTCCATGAAAAAAGCCATTCCGAAAGATAATAAGTATACAATCAAACGAATACGGGAAAAATTACAAGAAAGTTTTGGAGACAATCTAAAAGCTTTGATTTTATATGGTTCATGGGTCAAAGGAACAGCTAACGCAGATTCGGATATCGACCTTTTGGTTGTTTTGGACCATCTTGATGGAGATATCAGGAAGAAAATTAGCGATATTTCTTATAAAATTGATTCTGAGCGGATTATTACAATTACCCCCTGCGAACTCCATGATTTCATGAAAGAAGCGATTCCTTTATATACTGCGGTAAAAAAAGAAGGAGAAGTTATTACAGGAACGATAGACCTCTCTTTAAGCCCGGAACCTCCGGAAGTAAAATATGCTGAATTTTTAAAGAAATCCGAAAAGGTTGAAACCGATAAAGTAAAAACCGCGGAAACTCTACTCGAAAAAGATTTAATTTCCGGAATTCCGGAGTTTTGTTTTATAGCTTCAAAGCACGCTATCCAGGCAACTCTCGCAATGAAAGGGAAAGGGTATACAAGTAAAGTATCGAGACTTATACCGTTAGCTGAGGAATATTTGGGAGAAGAGTTTTCTGCTTCGTTTAAGAAGGTATTTGATATTTTCATAAGAGCAGAGTATGAGTTGATTCCTGTATCACGAAAAGAGGCAGGTAGAGCTATAAAGCTTGCAATAAAGACACTGGAAGTTTATAAGAAATGGAGGTAAATTGAAAGTAATATCTCAAGAAAAAATTGAAGAAATATGGGAAAGAATTAACTACTGTAGTCTTGAAGAGGGATTGAAAATAGGCGAGGAAATGCAGAAGGAACAGCCTTATGTAGCGGTTTATCTTTTAGCTGTTGAAGGGGATAAATTTAATTCTGATGAAAGAAGTTTACTTTTTTTTCTCGGATATGTAGTCTGGCAGACTATGAGAGAGGGAGATACTCCCTTGGCGATGGTTACAGAAGAAGATCTGGAGAAGATCGAGGAGGAGACTTTCTCTAAGATAGAAGAGCTTGAAGGTAAACCCTTAAGGGCTTTTGAAGAATATGCTCTAAGCTTTATAGATAGTTACAGGCAGATAAATCTCTTTAAATTTATTATGGACGCGTTGATGGAAGAGCTCGAAGAAGAAGAAGACATCAGAGAGGAAAACATCTGGCTCATGGCACTTTACCTGAAAGTTGTCATCGACTGCTTCGACAGGTAAAGAATTACCCTTTAGCTTCAGTTAACTGATGGCTGATTTCAAAGTTAACTGTCGAAAGATCTGCAGGATTAATATAATTAGAAGCGTTTAGTATTTCAATGGCAACAATATTGCCGCTATCATCGTAGTCTAGAACGAATCCTTCTTTTATTTCATCACTTTCATAATAATTCCCTTCCCGGAGTTTTATATATAGGGCATCAGCTTCTTCATCATATTTTACTTTCATTTTTCCCCTCCAAATACTTATTGATTTTTGAAGTCCAACAAGCAGTAATTACAATAATAAGATTTTCTCGCCGGATGTAAATGACTCGAAGTAAGAAATCTTTATTTGATCGATGGTATAGCTTTTGAGCAATTTCTCTACCACCTTTTCTCTTAAAAACCTTATCTGGCGAAGATATAGTCTGTTCAACCATGCTTTTTTCAATGTGTCTTTCCTCCAAACTTACCAATGAATGCTTTGTGTATTTAAATTTCATTTTGTTTCGTTAATTCTAATATAAGTAGAGATAAATGTCAAGCCGAGCGGTTCACTGCGAGGCGGACGAGCATGGG
>CAZSEX010000093.1:0-2712 GCA_964606065.1 uncultured bacterium
GGTGGGATATATTTATAAAATTCCTCACACCCGCTTTCCTCGGAATTTCTATTATCTGGCAGTTCGTAAATCTTATAAAAGCCGGATATGAAAGTTATCCTGTCTGGACAGTTTACACGGGAATGGGACTTATCTTTGTTCTGGCAGTCACCGCTATAATTCTCGCCCGCAAAAAAGGCGCTGTATAGTCTTTTTTAAAATCGGCGAAAATCATTTATATTGTTGACATAATATCTAAATATTAGTATATTTAATCAAAAAGGAGGTCATCCGTGTTCTCAAAATTCAAAAAATTTAGCTGCATTATTTTTTTCTTCTTTGTCTGTTCCATGGTTTTTTCTCAGGGTCGAATAATAGATCATAACTGCGTAAATCTTTTGGAAGTACCCGCCGAGTGGATCGATTCTGTTCAGGCAAACTGCAGATTGCATTACGCCCACACCTCGCATGGCGGACAATTGACTTCGGGACTTGCAATGATCGAATCTTCCGATACCAGTTTTAATTATGCTAGAGCGGTGAGTTCTCTACCGAATGAAAGTGGGGCTTTCTGTATATTCGACGGACAGGAACACGATAACTATATATCACCCGACGAATACTGGCAGACGAGTACAGGAATGAATTACACCAGAAACGTTTTAAACAATAACCCATCCATCAATTATTCGATGTGGTCCTGGTGCTGTCAGGTAAATTCTTATTCGGAAGAACAAATTCAGGCATATCTGGATTCCATCTCACAATTAGAAACAGAATTCTCCAATGTCACGTTTATATACATGACAGGTAATGCTCAGTCATGGCACGGACACCATACATATACATCTGACCAGGGCGGATACAATAGATATCTAAGAAACGAACAGATCAGGCAATACTGCCGTGACAACAATAAAGTTTTATTTGATTTCGCGGATATAGACTGCTGGTATGATGGCGACATGGACACTTCTTCATATGAAGGTAATGTTTTCCCTCGTGAACATGACCAGTACAATGTAAACGAAAGCGCGCATACCTCCAACTTAAATTGTGAACATAAAGGTGAAGCTCTCTGGTGGATGATGGCATGCCTGGCTGGATGTGACCTATCCGCCGGAATCGACCAAACGGACTCTCCTCCGGAAAATAAACTAAAACTTTCTTTTGAAGAAATTAATAACTCAATCATTACAATAAGATATGAGATTCCAAAAATCTCTTCGGTTTCCTTAAAAATTTATGATCTCCTGGGAAAAGAAGTAAAAACTCTGGTAAATGAAAACAAAAACGCAGGAGTTTATAAGATAAATTGGGATAAAAGGGGAAGGAATAATCAAATATTACCCTCAGGTGTTTACTTTATTCACATTAAAGCAGGAAAAGAGACGGCAAGTAATAAAGTAGCCATTCTGAGATAGGCTAAAGCGATTAAACGGTGTAAATATATAGTCTTTTTTTCAACGTAAAACGAGAAGAATTCCGCCCAGAAGCGTAAGCACAACTCCAACAGCAATTTTTATTTGAAAAACATAGCAACTTTTCTCTCCGGCGGAAGTTTCAATATTCTTTACTTCTATATATGGAACCGGTGTGCGGCGGTACCATCCCAAAAATCTTCCCGGTAACTTTCGGGTCTCTTCTCATTAAAAAGAACATATGGCTTTTCCCTTTTATTTATCGATTCCATGCTTAAAGCCAACAATCTTTCAGCCATTAAAGGATGCGCGGAACGAAGTTCATAATATTTAGCCCAGGGGCTCCACAAATCCCAGCGCATAACTTTTTTCAGAGTTTTTTTATCTACTTCTCCTCCCATATATCCGGGATGATATGACGTAATAGCCAGCGAAAGCGCGTATATGGGGTCGAATATTCCCATATCTTTTATCGCTTCCAGACGCGGGTTACTCGAATTCCCCTTTTTCTTGCTCTTTCCCGCGAGACCGTACCCTATTTTAACAAGGGCAGAGGCTAAACCGTTCGAGTAACCTCTCTCACCAGCGAATCTGTCGGCAAAAAATTCTCTAATCCGCGAAAGCCCGAGTAAGACATACTCGAAAACTATATAAAAAGCATACGGGGCTATCGCCAAAACATATCGAAACGGCATCATTAAGTCTTTTTCTTTTTTCCCGACCGGGAGTAGACTCCGGTAAATATAGTAAAAAATCATGGGACACAGGTAGAAAATAATCATAACCACCACATCCCAGCGCGCGGCATGCCCGACTTCATGGGCTACAACAGCCTCGAGTTCTTCTTCCAGTGAATCCATCAAACCCGTAGTCAAAACAATTCTCGCGTTGTTGGGAGTATTCCCGTAAGAAAAAATATTCGGCGCGTCTTTATCGAACAGTAATTCCTCTGATTTTGCGAATGTTCGAGAATAGTTTTTCCCAGCATATAATTTCTCATATACGTTGCAATAACTAACTTTACGCGTATTGACGTAAAAATTTTGGGGGGTAGGCAAGCAGACTCAATACTTGACAATGCTAAATCAAAAAATATATTCAATGTGTAGTGGGATGGTGCTAATGTATTTAAGTCAAGGGATAATTTCACTTAATTCAGCGATTCTCCTTTTACAGTAATTCTTCCTTACGGGGCAGGCGGGACAGGCAAATAATACAAATAAAGTTTCTTACTAAATCCTTACCTTAAAACTTAAATCCGGATTAAACCGTAATCAACATTCAAAATTCAAGACCAGGCCCCTCTTTTGTA
>CAZSEX010000094.1:0-2695 GCA_964606065.1 uncultured bacterium
CTATGGTCACAATAAACGGTTGGATTCTTTATTATTCTATATCCTATAAAAGAATACGGTGTTCACAAAAATTTATTATTAAGTATATGTAAGATCGGAAGCTTTCATCCAGGACCTTTTTCAGCTAAATCTTTATAGAGGAAGGCTTTTTTTGTTGTTAAAATATTAAGTATATGTAATAATATGATAAAGGAACATATACTTAATATTGGGAGACAGATATGATTAGCCCGGAAAAAGAGAACGAAACAATTAGACTGTTTAAGCAAAGAAAAGTCATGACAGTTCTGGAACTAAGCCGGCGTATGGAGTGTTCAATTCCTACAATTCGAAAACGATTATCACGGTGGGGAGCATACACAAGCTACAACAAAAATGGTCGTTATTACCTGATGCCGGACATTCCTCGATTTGACGAAAATGGATTATGGGATTACAGGGGCATCCGCTTTTCTCGTTTTGGGACACTGAAACAAACGGTCATTCAGCTTGTCAACAAATCCCAACAAGGGTTTTCAGCTTCTGAAATCGGAACATTGGTAGGGATTGATCCCCGCTCTTTTATGCTCCAGTTCAGAGATGTCCAAGAAATTCGCCGTGAAAAAATAGAAGGGACGTATATTTATTTTGGAGGCTCTCCTACCGAATATCTTGTCCAGAAGGAGAAGAGAGAAGCGGTTGCCGTCGAAAGAGCATTGATTTTACCATCTGACAGTGAGGCCCTTGTTATTCTCGTAGATATCCTGAAACATCCGCGAACAACAATAAAAGAGAGTGTGGTAAGAGTTCGCGGAAAGGGGATAGCGGTAAGAGAACAAACAATCCGGAGTTTGCTTGATTATCATACTATCACCTTAAAAAAAACTCCGGGTACGCTCTCATAATGGCCTTTCGATACCATATAGAGCGGTTGTTCAGCAGTGTTACCCCAAAAGCCCTGTTCAGGCAGGCCCCGGAATTGATGTTTGCGCCCTCGCTTTGTGAGTGTCCGTGCTGCAACGGAAAACTTACCGTCAGGAAAACACGCCAGAAGACAATAGGAACCCTCGCCATGGGAATGATCCGGACCCACGAAACAGTACTGGAGTGTAGTACCTGTAAGAACTGCTATGGCAGTGAAGATTTGTTGCGTCTTGTTCCTCATCGAAGCAGGTTCGGCTACGATATAATCGTCTATATTGGGAAATCCATGTTTCTCCAGCATAGAAACGAACAGGAGATCAAAGACTATCTGGAAACAATAGGCGTGAGAATTTCAGGCAGTGAGGTACACCATATCGCAAGGAAGTTCATTATTTATCTTGCTATCGCGCACAGAGAAAGCAGTGTAAAGCTTAAGGAGCATATGAAAGCTTCTGGTGGATATATTCTTCATCTTGATGCCACTTGTGACGGGGAGAGTCCCCACCTCATGACCGGTTTGGATGGGATCTCTGAATTTGTTCTTGAAAACATCAAAATTCCCTCTGAAAAGGCGGAAAAGATCGTTCCTTTTCTCAAGGTGATACAGCAAAGGTACGGCAGGCCACGGGCTCTGGTGCATGATATGGGAAGAGGCATCCTCAAGGCCGTCGGGCAGGTTTTTCCCGATGTCCCTGATTACATATGTCATTTCCATTTCCTGCGGGACATTGGAAAAGACCTCTTTGGGAAAGAGAATGATATGATCAGAAACCAACTTAAGAAACATGCCATTCAGTCGGTTCTGCGAAAAAGACTCTCCAGCTTGAGAAAGAACATTGCAAAAGACCCTGACAGCATGGCCCGGCTCACAGATATCCTTAATAAAGGAAAGCGTGATCAAGACGTTGACGAACAGATACCGGTGGACGCTCTCTATACCCTGATTCTATGGGTGCTTGATGGGAAAAAACAGGGTAATGGGTATGGGTTCCCTTTTGACCGGCCATATCTGACGTTTTACAGGAGGCTTGAGAGCATGTATTCAATCATGAAGCACATGAGAAAAGCAGGTAACAAGACTTTCTATCATCAAATCTTCAAGGAAGTCACCCGTGTTATACGCGATTCAAAACTGACAGATGCAGCTTCAAAGATGCAGGAGAAATGTAAAGTTTTTGATAAACTGCGATGTGCGCTGAGAATTGCCTTGCCCTCCGGGAAACAGGGGCTGCGCGATCAAGGAACTTCAGTAAATATTAAGTCCATTGAAAGCAGAGTGAACTCATTCTATGTGTGGCTGTGTCGGTACAACGAAAAACCAAAACAAGATTATCTAAAGATGCTTGAGCAGATTGAAAAATATTGGGAAAAGCTGTTCGCGGACCCAATCCTCATTGAGACTCCAGGTGATACTATAACCATCTTACCCCAGCGAACAAATAATATTCTTGAACAATTTTTCAGGGACATGAAAAGATCACATTGCAGGAGAAGAGGGTCAGCCTCAATGAATAAAACCTTAAAAGCAATGCTGTCTGATACACCTCTTGTGAAAAATCTGAATAATCAAACATATATGGAGATTCTTTTGAACGGCAAAGCAACCCTGAAAGAAAGGTTCGCTGAAATCGATGACAAAAGTGCTCGCAAAGAGTTAATGAAAAAGGACTTCGATTCTCAAAAGAATCCGCCTGCGGTTGTGCGATTTATTAAAAAACCAAATTTCGCCGAAGCATTCGCAGCTCTTTTCATAGAGTAAAGTAAAGAATCCAACCGTTTATTGTGACCATAG
>CAZSEX010000095.1:0-2665 GCA_964606065.1 uncultured bacterium
TTCTTGACTTTCTGGGGGGTCTTCCTCTTCTTCTACGCGGGAAGCTATCGGTTCGCCGACGATTTAAGTATACGGTTCTCTTTATTAATTTATGTTCCGCTTGCAATTATCGCCGGATTGGGGATTTCCTTTCTCTCTAATCTTTTAGAAAAGAAAATAAAACCAATAAAAACAATTTTAATACTACTGATAATATTTAATTTTACATGGTTTATACCATTTATAAAATCGAAAACAAAGGGTGAAAGCGACCTGTGCAGGATGGATCGTAAATACGCAATGGAATTTGTAGATTTACTCCCTTCGAATTCTATCATTTACACCCACAACCCCAATATGTTTTTAATAAATAAAAAAAGTGCTGTTCAGACGTCGAGCGAAACCTACAGACCGGGGATAATTCAGCGACACCGAGATAGGTTTAAAGGAGGCGTGTATATTCACTACAACTACTGGTCTGATGTTCCTTACAGCGATTTACAGAGACAGTTTACCTCGAACATTCTGGAAAAATTTGATTATACTATAATTAAAGAGTATCATTACAAAAATCATAAATACGGTTTATATGAAATAACGGGGATAAAATAAAAATGAACTCTTTGAAAAGGTTTAAAAATTATTCGGTATTTTCAAAGAACATCCTATTATCGGCTTTCGATAAATTAAAACACCCATATAAATTGACTTTCGCTATCACATATATATGTAATCTGCGTTGTAAAACATGCAGTATCTGGAAAAAAAAGCCTGTTAACGAATTGTCTTTCGAGGAAATAGATAAATTTTTCAGTGTTAATAACTTTTTCAATTGGATAGACCTAACCGGAGGAGAAATTTTTTTGAGAAAGGATTTACTGGACATAACAAAAAGTATAAAAAAGAACATAAAAAATTTAGTTTTGCTGCATTATCCAACCAACGGATTTCTGACCGATAGGATTATTCGTCTTACGGATGAAATAACATCTTTAGACTTCAATAATTTAGTTATTACTGTCAGCATCGACGGGAAAAAAGATATACACAACGAAATAAGGGGCAGCGAGAAATCTTTCGACAGGTGTATCGAAACCTATAAAGAACTCAAGAAAAACAAACATGTTAAAGTCTACATCGGATGTACATTATCTCCGTTTAATATAAATCATTTTAAAAATTTTTTCGCGGAACTAAAAGATTATATTCCTGATTTAAAGTATTCAGATATACATTTAAATATTTATCATTATTCGGAAAATTTATACTCAAATAAACCTATGCATCTCGACAAACAAAAAATCATTAATCTTACCGAGGATTTTATCAGAAAAAAAGGATTTATTTTTTTTAACCCGATATCTCTACTGGAATATACATATATCAAAAATATCAAGAATTATTTATCGAGGAATAAAAGCCCCTTCAATTGCAAATCGGGCAGAATATCATGTTTTATCGAACCCACGGGGAAAGTTTACCCCTGTACGGGATTTAATGTTGTTCTGGGAAATTTAAGAGAAAACGACTTTGATCTCCTAAAGATATTATCAAACGAAAAATCCATACTTTTGAGTAAAAAAATAAGAAACGGTAAGTGCCCTCAGTGCTGGACACCCTGCGAGGCTTATCAGAATATTTTAAGCAATTTATTTATAAAGGAGAAAATATAATGGCTTCGATTAAAAATTTATGTGTTGTAATACCTGCAAAAGACGAAGAAAAATCCATCGGAGAGATAATAAGAGGCTGCGAGAAATATACAAAAAACATTATTGTTATCGACGGATATTCAAAAGACAAAACAAGAGAAATCGCTGAAAAATCCGGGGCAAAGGTTATCTTGCAAAAAGGAAAAGGCAAGGGCGCCGCCATAAGAACTTCAGCCGATTATGTGTCAGATGGGGATATTGTAGTATTCATCGACGCGGACTGTTCTCACGATCCGGACGACATACCGAAATTGATAAAACCCATTCAAGATGGAGAAGCAGACCATGTCACGGGTTCGAGATTATTCGGAGGTTCCAGCGAACTTCACGGAGGATTCGATGAATTTTTGAGACTTACCGGGAGTTCATTTATAACTTTTTGCATTAACAATAAATTCAACGTCCGATTAAGTGACAGTCAGAACGGATTCAGGGCAATTAGAGGAGCGGTATTAAAAGACCTCGATTTGCAAGAAAATATTACCACTATAGAACAGGAAATGATCATAAAAACCCTGAAAAAGGGTTATAGAATGGCTGAAGTGCCGGCTCATGAATACAGAAGAAAATACGGAGAATCACACATTGAGGTAGGCAAGGTATTTTTCAGGTATGTTTACAGTTTTGTTAAATACCTTTATTTTTAAGAGAATAATGATCGCGAATAAAATCCAGTCTTTTTTATCCTTATATTACGTTTATCTTCTCGAATTAAACTTCTTCCTTCTGATAATTGCTTTTATATTAAGTTTTAAACACATAAAAAAAATCTTCTCGGAAATCGAAAACATGTATTTACTCCTTTTAATTTCAATCTCGTTACTCGGTATATGCTCCACCGCTTTCATAGCTCCCAGAACTCAGAGAATTTTCTTCGATGAGGACATCTATAATGGTATAGCCCAGAACATAGCTCATGGCAAAAAAGCCGTGATGTGCAACGAAGGTTATTATGAAAACAACGAACTGGTAGT
>CAZSEX010000096.1:0-2644 GCA_964606065.1 uncultured bacterium
CATAGAGAGCACATAGAGCAAAAAGAAACAACAAATTACACGAATATCACGAATATTTTTTATCAATTTGTAGTAGAGTCTTCTCTTTTTGAAATAAACGTAGCGTTGGGGCTTGTCCCCAACAAAACGCAAGTTGGGGATGAACCCCAACGCTACAATTTCTATATGTAAAATATCGGTTATGAGGTTGGGAGGTTAAAACAAAAAATTTTCCTTTGTGCACTTTGTGTCTTTGTGTGAGAATTTTGTTATAGTTAATGCGTAGAAGCGTAAATGAGTTAACCACCCATCCTATCTGAATATTTGATTTTTTAAATCTCTAACCTTCTAACGCTCCAACCCTCTAACCTTTTTGTGTTCTTTGTGTGCTTTGTGGTCTTTGTGGTTAGAATTGGGTGGAGTAGCCCCTTGACATTTATTCCTTTTTTTGTACGGTTTTAAAAAAGGGGATATATGGTGAGACGAGAAGAGCCATCAGTGGAGACAGAAAGACTTCGCTTGAGATTTTTTGAATTATCGGATGCGGAAAGAATAAGAGAATTAGCCGGTGATAGGGCTGTTTCGGATACCGCATTGCATATTCCGTATCCGTATGAGAGGGGAATAGCTGAAGAGTGGATATCCACACACAGGATTAAATTTGAGTCGGGAGAATCCATACATTTCGCCGTTATATTAAAGACTACCGAAGAATTGATCGGCGCGGTTAGTTTATTAATCAACAAGGCTTTTAATAGAGGAGAATTGGTTTACTGGACAGGCAAAGAATATTGGAATCAGGGTTATTGTACAGAAGCCGCCAGGGCTATCGTGGATTATGGTTTTGGTCAATTGATTCTGAATAAGATTACTTCGTCTCATTTTGCCAGAAATCTTTCATCGGGAAAAGTTATGCTTAAGATAGGAATGGAAAAAGAAGGGTTTCTAAGAAAACATGTCGGCAAAAATAATAAATTTGAAGACCTCTTAGTTTATGGTATTCTCGGAGAAGAATGGGAATAAAGGAATGAATATAATATATAAATCGAATCTTGTAAGTAAAGGTTTAATTTTTCCCCTCGTTTCTTTTTTGTTTTTCTTTTCCTGTATTAATGCGGGCGTTCTTGTTCCTGGCGATTCTTATCGAACCCCCTGGGGTGTTGTTGCAAAAAGGGATGCTGCTTATAGGTATTTGGTGTATCTACCAGAGCATTATGCCAGACAACCTTCCCGCAAATATCCTCTTTTAGTATATCTTCACGGGAAATCGTGCAGGGGATATAATCTGGAAAAATTGAAGAGGTACGGTCCGCCTTATCTGGTAGATAAAGGATGGAATTTCCCGTTTATTATCGTGTCTCCGCAGTGCCCGCCGGATAGAATTTGGGATACGGATAATTGGTTTCCGGCTTTGTATAAAGGTTTATCGGACAAGTACAGGATAGACAGAAGCAGAGTTTATCTTACCGGTATGAGTATGGGGGGATCAGGAGTGTGGGCACTTGCCATGAAACACCCTGAGTATTTTGCTGCTGCGATACCTCTATGCGGAGGATGGAATACAAAAGGCGTAAACGCAATAAAAAATATCCCGGTCTGGGCGTTTCATGGAGCAAACGATAAAATTGTATCTCCGGGAGAAACAGAAAAAATGGTGAAAGCTTTAAGAAAAGCGGGAGGAAGAGTAAGATATTCCAGGCTCGAAGGACAGGGACATTCGATTCATAAAATTTACGAACGCAAAGAAATCTACGAATGGCTGCTGAAACACAAAAAGTAGCGATTTAAGACTATTTTACACATTTAGATTTTAACCTGATAAAAACCGTAAATGCTATGTTTGGTATGTAGATTTTTTATATTTTTTCTTTATATTGCCTGGTATGAATAAAGTAAAATTACTTAAAGAGTTCGGAAAAAAGGTAAGAGAGGAAAGGAGAAAGCTGGGTTTATCGCAGGAAGCTCTTGCGGAGAAAGCCGGTGTTCATCGTACTTATGTAGGGATGATTGAACGCGGCGAAAAGAATATAACCATAGCTAATATCCATAAAATCTCTAAAGCATTAAAAGTAAAAATTTCGAAATTGACAGAGGGTCTGTAGGTTAATTTCCGGTAGGATGTTTGTTTGTGTGGGGGGGTGTTTTTAATCAATCAGACATTTTTTCTGAAGTCAAGCTTTTCGGGAAAAGTTTTTGTTTTTTGCAGTCGTTTTTTAGCTGGAAACAAAAATTCTTTACCTTTCCAATAATAGTATTCTAAGATAAAATCGATATCTACGCGTTTGCCTCAATTTTTATATTCCGGATAAATTTGTGTCGGAATAGAAGTAGTTTTCTACTGAACCCTATCCTGCCTGGTAAAAATATTACTCCCCGGATTGTTGGGTTCATCCCCCGCCATATTGATTTGTTGTGGTAAATAAAACGTTTTAATAATATAGTGTCAAAGTTGTCGTTACGAACTCTTCTTCCTGCCATTCCCCGGTGCGGCAATCTCTTTCGTAAAATAAAAAACATAATTGGGTTGAGTGATGGGTGATCTTGTGATAATCTGTGAAATCTCGTGGTTCAATTCTTTATAATAATTTGTGCTATTTGTGTGATTTGTTGTTATTTTTTTTGGGAAGGGTTGTGGTTTAATCAAAATAAAATATTGGTTGTTTTT
>CAZSEX010000097.1:0-2635 GCA_964606065.1 uncultured bacterium
ACTACCAGTTCGTTGTTTTCATAATAACCTTCGTTGCACATCACGGCTTTTTTGCTATGAGCTATGTTCTGGGCTATGCTGTTGTAGATGTCTTCATCGTAAAAAATTCTATGGGTTCGAGGAGCTATAAACACCGTTGCGGATATACCCAATAGTAAAATAAGCAGCAGTAGTAGTAAGTATTTGCTTTCGATTTCCGAGAAGATTTTTTTTATGTGTTTAAAACTTAATATAAAAGCAATTATCAGAAGGAAGAAGTTTAATTCGAGAAGATAAACGTAATATAAGGATAAAAAAGGCTGGATTTTATTGCCTATCATTGATTTTGCTGAGCAGGTAATTTTCTAAAGCCATGTACTTGGCTTTTGTTCTCGAAAAAGTGCTTAAAGCATCTTCCGGAGAGCAAACAAGAGGTTCGCCGTGTAAATTGAAGCTTGTGTTTAACAGAACTCCTATGCCGGATAATTTCTTATATTCCGATAGTAATTTCGTGTATCTTGAATTATGGTTGGTTATAATTTGCGGTCTGCAAGAACCATCGATATTGATTACTCCCTTCACTAATTTTTGCTTGTCTTTTTTTACCATGTAGCCCATAGTCATAAATTCATTGGGTGTGCCCTTTAAATCTGCCAAAAGTTCTTTCGCGTCATCTATCAACATGGTAGGACAAAATGGCTGATACCACACTCTTTTTTTCTGTACCAGATTTAACTCGTTTTTTATTTCTTCGGAATGAGGCGGTGCCAGTATGCTTCTGTTTCCCAGTGCCCTGGGACCATATTCCATCCTTCCCTGAAACCAGAACACGATGTTCCCTTCATGGATTTTTTTTGCTACTTCTTTTTCGATTTCTTCGATATAATTATATCTTATGTTTTTCGGTTCGTTTTTTTCTAAAACTTCTTTTATATAATCATTGGAGAATTTGGGTCCAAAATATACATCCTTAAAGGCATACCCGGAAATGCCGTTTAATTCGTAATTTGCCGCCATGGCGCTTCCCATCGCCAGACCCCCGTCACCCATGTGGGGAAATACATAAACGTCAACTACTTCCGGTAAATTTTTGATAAGCATGTTTACTTTTATGTTTGAACAGGTTCCCCCTGAAAAACATATTTTGTTCAGGTGTGTTTCTTTAATGGCGTTTCGAATCAACTCGGTAATTTTTACTTCCAGTGTTCTCTGTGCCATGTAGGCGAATTGCTCGGAGGGGAATTTCCAGAAAATCTTTTTTAATTCTTTAGATGTTTTTAAAGTTCCGTATTTTGCTTTCACCTCCAGTCCGTCGATTTCAAAGAAATCAAGGAGAGGATTTTTTTCGTCTTCTATTTGTAAGGCGTAATTGGCGAGAGCCATAACTTTGCCTTCGTCTTCAAGTTCCCTCATGTTCATTAGATTGGTGACGTGCTCAAAAAAGATACCGAAAGAATCTCTTCCCGAAATAGTTTTTATTCTTTCTAACTTATTATTTTTAAATGTGTTTATTGTTGCCGATAAGGTGTCTCCGATGCCGTCAATTGTTATAACCAGAGCTTCTTCAAAACCGCTTGTAAACGCCGCGCTTACCGCATGACATAAGTGATGATCGTATATCAGTAATTTATAATCATTAAAATCTGAATTTTTTAGTTTCTTGTTTATTACGAATTTACTTATGTTTTTCGATACCGGATCTAATTGCAGTTCTGTCGCCTTATATTTGAACCCCCGCTTAAAGGAGTCGAGAATAGAATAATCTTTTTTTCTTCTGCGCAGTAAGTAATAATTTTCTTTTAAAGAAGGGAATATTCGCCATAGAGTTTTTGCGAATTCTGAGGTCGAAAACGCTATTGCGTCTATATCGTCTTTTTTTAACCCTAAATAGTTTAAAGAATATTCTATGGATTTTTCCGGAAAAGATATTTCTAATTTTCTTCTGGAGAGTCTTTCTTCATTTATGGCAAAAAGGATTTTATTGTCCTTTAATATAGATACACCTGAGTCGTGACCATCCCATAATCCTAAAATATACATTTCCACTTTTCCATATTTTCAGATAAATTGATTTTAATAATTTTCATTTCAATGTCAAGAACTAAAAAGCTTTTTACAATAAATCAAGGGACTTATTCCCTTATTTCATTATCAGTTAATGGATGATGTGAAGCGACTATTTTGGTTTGCGCCCTGAGTCAAAAAGTGTTTGTTTGTAAGATTGTTTGTAAAGGACTACAGTTGGCAAGATAATTTCTTACTCGCCTTTTTCTTATTGCGAAAGACTAAACACGGAGATCGCAGGACCCACACGACTCTACCCCGAAATAATCCGCTTTCGTAAACCTAATCCTGTGGTTAAAATTTTAAAAATTTCTGTAATTCGCCTGCCCCGTGGAAGAAGTATAACTGTATCGGGGTGTTTTTTGTTATTTATTGTTGTTTGGGAAATGGGTATGGTTTTTAATCGGCAATATTGATTTTGCTGTTTTCTCTGCGGTCTCTGCCTGCCCTATGGAATAATGCCTTCTGTTCCATGAAGGGCGTCTCTGCGGTGAATAGATCTTGTAGTAATCTTAGTGATTTCGTGGTTTATATTGAGATTATTCTATTGTTTTAACCCCTTCGAGTATTTTATCTCCGCCGTAATCCACTC
>CAZSEX010000098.1:0-2581 GCA_964606065.1 uncultured bacterium
ATTTAATGTGAAACCACAAGCGCATTCGCAAGGTCTTACCTAAAAAGGAGGACAAATGAGAAATAAATTAAATATAATAGCTCCGGTTATCTCACTATTTTTCCTGCCATTTTTTTCAGAGGGGAAATCCACAGAAGAAAAAAGCGTCATTCAGGAAATTAAAGAAAATTTTATCCATGAAAAAGAAAAAAAAGCGGAAAAAATGAAAAATGATGTTAAAACCGATAAAAAAGAAAACAAGATAGAACCTACGGTAAAAAAAGAAAAAACTGAAGAAAAAAAATATAAAGATGCTCCCGAAAAAAGTAGCCGCATTAAAATAGTTAAAGATAATATTGCCGGAGAGACAAAGAGAGAAGAAATAAAAAAAGAAGAGAAAAAAGAAAATAAAAAGCATAACGACGATTATCATTACGGCGGCAGAAAATATCCTTACTATTATCATGATAGAAGACACGATTTCCGCCCGATCTATATTAGAAAACACAGAAGTTTTTATGACGCGTTTCCCGGTTATTTCATCAATGTAAGATATTCGGATTATCCCTATGCGGGCGATACTGACTACAATTTTTCGGGCCTTTCATTCGGAGATAATTCCCCCGAAAAAATCGCATTTCTCTATTCTTCCTTGGAAGCTTCTTACTTGGGTAAAGACATCCGTGATACTTACGGAGCTACCGCAAAAATTTCGGGAAATTTTTATTCCTTAAATTTCAATTATTTTTATCATAGAATTTTTTCGAGTGAGGAATCTATATCTTTTTATTCGTTAAACGGAGGCATTTATTTCGCGCTGGCTAATTTCACTTTAACTCCTTTTGTAGGCGCTTTTTATGTTGAAACGGTAGATGAAATCAGATTCTCTTACGGAGCCAACCTGCAGATTTTCTTCCCCGGAAATTATATTCTGGATTTATACAACATAAATTCGTCGTACGGTTCACTGAACTTTAATCATTTTTCCGCTTCTTTAAATTACGCTGTATACAGATTTAACATCGGGTTGGGCTTTAATTATAATAATTACGCGGGAGTAAGCTTTTCGGGACCGCTGGTTAAGCTCTCTTTCTGGCTTTAAGCAAAGCCCTGTAAAAATCCTCGGTTTTTTCCGCCACTTTCTGCCAGTCGTATGCTTTAGAGGTTTCAAGTCCTATTTTACTGATTCTACGAGCTTCTGGCTTTCTCTTTAAAATTGAAATCGCTTTATCCGCGAGAGACTCAGGATTGCCTCTTTCAAATAACATTTCTTTATCCGGTATTACTTCTCTGTATCCGTCGATATTAGAAGCGATCACAGGCGTACCACAAGCCATTGATTCCAGAAGAACGATTCCGAAAGTTTCCCCATAAAGAGCGGGAGAACAATATAGATCGGCACTTCGATAATAAACCGGTACCATTCCACCCGGTATCATTCCTTTAAAAATTACAGACCCTTTTAACTTTTCAGGAATGTTTTCAGGCGGGACTCCTTTCCCCGCGACTAAAAGTATCGCATCGGGAATCTCTTTTTTTATCAACGGGAATGCCTCAAGCATAACCGGTAAACCTTTTCTCGGGTCCAATCTACCTAAAAAAAGAATAATCTTTTTATCGGAAAATTCTTTTAACTTTTTACCATGGGGATTAAAACGCGAAGTATCCACTCCATTCGGAATAATTTTATAATTGCCTTTCGGAAAATGTGGATAAATCTCTCTTAAAGCGTGTTTGGATACACATATCGAGCCGTCTATCTTTTTAGATATCGGAGTAAACAAAAATTTTGATAGCTTGTAATAATTAAACCCAGAAAAAGCGGTATGAAACGTTGCCACATTAACCGTATCGGAATATAAAAGAGCCAGAAAAGAAATATTAGGAGCAAAAGGTCCGTGTGTATGAACAACATCAAAAGAATTATTACCGATAAATCTTTTGACCCTGGGAAAAAGACCGGGAGAAAAAGTCCAGTTTATCTCACTTTTATTAGCGCGAAGGCTTATTCTTTTGCCGAGTCTTGTTATCCCTTTTTCTTCTCTGGCATCGGGATGTCCTCCGGTTAAAATGTGAACTTCATTGCCGCGATTACGCAGGGCTTTTGTCAAATGATAAAGAACTTCGCTAACTCCACCGGGATCCGGATAATAAGAATCAGAAACCTGAAGAATTCTCATTGTTTTTCTCATAAAAGTTAACCCACATAATAAATACAGCTGTAAGATAATAAGTCAAGGATTTTATACGGAGGAGCTTAATGGTTTTTTCGCTAAAATACTACAAATTTGATTTTTGCCTACCCCTCATTTTTTTTATTAAAGCCGTCGGCGAAAACCAGAGGGATTGCTGTCTAAGAAAGCATCTCGGAGAGTGAGCGGGCATGGTCTTTTGGGATGCTTGCATTTCAAAAGGAGCGAACCCGAGAGCCGAGTGGCAATTCCCTCGCCCAGTGAAATAGAAGACGCTACTTGCTGAACAGCTATTTCATCGGGCGAGCAGGGGAGATTGACCACGTCTTTCGCGGACAGTAATCTCTCTGATTTTATGAACATTCGTAAACAGCTTATTTCCACACAATATTTCTTATAAGTGTTTTAAT